>CAMHDS010000016.1 GCA_946183925.1 uncultured Fibrobacter sp.
TCCGGCGATTCGATTTCCTTCTTGAGTTCGAGGACGGTTGACTGGGGAAGCCCCGTATTGCGGGACACTTTTTCAACAGAATCCCCGTCCAGAAGGAGGTTCTTTGCGACTTCCTTCTTCGCTTTCCGGGCCGCGCCGTATTCCCAGTACGACTTGTCGATGTCTTTCATGATGTTGCTGAGCATATATCCTGCACTAAAGTTACACAATTTCACCTCGTTTTGCAATACCCTGAACACGGGATCGGTGGCGAATTCGCTGAAATCGGCTTCGCGGTTGAGCGTGTCAATGGAACGGAGCCACTGGGCGATGCGGCTGCGGTCGCCGGCGAACTGTTCGGCGTGCCTAAGGAACTTGTTCACCTCGATAAGGGTTACGGTCTGCCGTTCGAAATACACACGCTGCTCCTGGTTGCGCAGCTGCACCGTGTGGAGGTAGTTCGGCGAGCCCTTGAAGGCGTCGAAGAACTGGAAACTCACCACATGCAGGTTCTCGAGCGGGGTGAAATCGCCCGGCTTTTCCATACTGCTCGTAAGGCGCGCCACATAGAGGACCAGGCGGTCGCTGTACAGCGAATCGTTGTTCTCGTGCTGGACCTCGATGGAGATGCGGTCGCGGGGCACGCCGTTGCCGCGGTCGTTGGTCAGGAGCAGGTCGGGTTCGACACTACGGTACCCAAGCTCGCCTGGAATGAATGGGTTCACGAGTTGCGGGTTCTCGATGCGGTCCGAACCCACAAGGTTCAACGCCGCGTTGATAAGGTCGGTAGTGAGCGTCAGGTTCTTCTCGCTGGCGAGAATCTTCTTGATGCACCCGTCGTTGTAGAAATAGACGTTCCGGTGCTCGTATTCCTTGACGATGGCATCGACATCGTGTCCGTTGTCGTTTGCGGTCTTGAGTTGCTTGAGAAAGTTTGCGAATTCTTCTCTTGTCATTTTTATTCCGTTAAATGCGGGAACGCGCCCGTATCGCGGACAGGGAAAAAGCCCCGTCTGTGTATAAGACGCTTTTTTGAGGGAAAACTTGCCTGGCAGTTTTAAATTGATGCATTTTACTCACATTCGACGCATTTCTTGCGTTAAACCATCGCGTTCCACCCCCTCTACCCTCCAAAACCGCCGTTTTCACTCCGAAAAGGCAGTTTTAACCCCCTTTGTAAAATATTTTGAACTATTTACGAAAAAAAAAGCTATTTTAACTCGGACGGTGTATTCTGCGCCGGTTTTTAGCGTATGGGAAGAGATTTTATGAATGCTGGGGTTCCAACATCCGTGGAAAAGTTGAGAAGGCGCTGTGCGGGTGTCACCATGGTCGAGTTGGCGGCGGTTGTTGCCATTATGGGTATTCTCGCTGGTCTAGGGGTATCGAAACTACAGGGGGCCATTGCCAATGCTAACATCAAGGATGCGGCTTTCAACGTAACGGCCTTTATGGAACGCACCGCAAACGAGGCCCGCAGGATGAGTACCACGTTATGCGTGCAGGTGGATGCGAACAGTGCCCAAAAACTGGTGGCGTATAGGAGTTCTTGCACATCTGTAGCAGATGCCGCAAGGGTGGACAGCATCGTGCTAGAATCCCCGAACAGGATTCTTGCCGACAACGAGGTGAATGCAAATGCGACCATTGGGAACGTAAACTTTGCAACGTCGGGAGCCGAATTTAAGCCGAAGCAAGGGCTTTCTGCTGCTCCTTCCCAGGGATTCTTTGCAGTGCAGTATGGTGGCAGGGGTGTTTTTGGAGCTGCTGTCAAGTTGAAGGACCGGAACACCTTTATTCCCATGATGAAATTCGAAGACTCCAATTGGTCAGGAATTTAGGGGGTTGCGATGTTTTCACGGTGCATGGACCCGACAGCAAAGAAGTTCCGCCGCAAGCGCGGCATTGGCATTATGGAAATCGTGGTGGCTGCCATGGTGCTAGGTATCCTTTACATGGGTGTTTCGAATTTGCAGAAGGGCAACCGAGAGGCGTTGTTGCGCATTAGAGGGCGTGATGGCGCCATTACGGTGGCCCAGAATATCATTGACAGCCTTGGGTCCCTTGGTCTTGCAAACTTTACGGATGAAGCTCTACCCAAGGACGATGTTGGCGATATTCGGTGGACCCTGGATACCATCAACACGAGACGTATATGGTTGGGTCAGCCGGGCCTTTTACAGGACACCATGAAGGTTGATTACTTTGCCGTGGTCACCATATCCCCCGACAGCGTCTACAAAGCGAAGGCGACCTCCTTGTATCGCCCGGATAGTATCTCCCATGTTTTCGCCAAGCGCCTTGATGTAAAGGTGGGCTGGTATTTCAAGGGCTCTGAGCAGTCCATTTCCGTTTCGGGGGTAATCAGATGATTCGTTTTGGACGAAAGTGCGGTTTCACCCTGGTAGAACTGCTGGTCTATATGGCCCTGCTGAGCATTATCGTTTTGGTGGCTGGTCGGGCCTTCTCCGATTCCACCAAGTTCCGTGTCCGTACGCAGAACATGCTCCGCGCTACCCAGGAGGCGGAAAATGTTGCAATGCTTTTTAAGTCCGACGTTTCCCAGATGGGAGCCAAAAGGTCAGTAAATTCAGGAACCCCGGCAAGCGGGACGGCCGGTGACAACTTCAGCAACGTTTACGGGGATGTGTTCATAGACCCGGACAATAGTGACTCTTCCTCCTTCCAGTTGGATTCCTCCGGCTTTTCTTTCCGTTATGTCCGCTATGATGCTCAGGGACACTATGTTGGGGTTGATGAAGCCCACTGGTTTGTAGTGGATGAAGTTTTGAAGCGTGCCTGTCGCAACATTTCGGGGGCCGCGGACTCCAGTTCCTGCAAAAGGCAGTCTGTGGACGAGGCAAAGGAGAATGCGGTAGATATTGCGACGGGAGTGAAATTCTTCCAGGTTCTTCCGGCTAGGCCGAATACGCTCGGCGGCGACGAACAGCTGTTCCCGCCCGCTATTTCCGGGGACAGTTCTTCTGTGGATTACTTTAGGCTTGTTCCCAGAAACGACGATATAGGGAAGTTCGCGACCGTGCATGTGGAGAATGCTCTGGGCGAGGCTAATTTTGCGGGGACGGGCCAAAAACTGGGAGGCTCTGCAGGGCCGTTCTTTTCGAACTACGACAATGAGAACCAGCAGATTCTGGGTGCGGGACGCAAGGTCAGCGAACTCATCGCCATTGGTAAAGACAACTCCGCGGGGGGAGGTCTTGCCCTTTGCAAACTTCGCGGTGGCAAGCACAATGGCCGCATACTTCTTGAAAAGGATGCGGAGTACGAACTGACCTTCTATGTACCGCGGCCTTCGAGTAACGCGGATAAGAGTTTGCTCTTTGTTCCTGGCAAGGACCACATGTCGGTGGGCTTTAGGAACTTCTTTACTGGGGAACCGCCCATGAAAACTGTAGGTGAATCTCAGATCCGCTTAATTGATGACTTTATGTTCTTTCCGCCGCTGTCTACAAGGACTGGCGAGGGACGGAGGGTCATGCGCTTTACGGTTCCCGAAGATATCGATTCCCTGTGTATCGCTTTCACATTCGCATTCTATTCGCCCCTGGCTTCAAAGGGGTCCATTACCATAGAAAACTTGAAACTTCGCAAACTTGCGTATGCGAACTACGAATTTGCGGAAGGGTATAACCCAAATCCTGTGGATAAGCAAAATGTAAGGGCCATGAGATTATCTCTGCATGTTGCCCGAGGTGGGAAAGGCGGGCTGCATGGAGAAACGGACTCCATCGTTGTTGTCGTCCCAACCCCTAGCAACGGACCCAGAGATTAGGAGGGATTTATGAAGTGTGCAACGCGGAAAGTGAAATGCGTAATGAGAAAAACTGGTGTTTCCCTCATTACCGTCCTTCTGTTGATGCTTGTGGCCACCATTGCGGCCACGGCCACTTACAAGTGGATTACCAGCGAGGGGCGTTCTAGCGCAAGTCGCCTAAGACAAAGTGAGGCTTACCAGAGTGCTGTGGCAGGCATCGAGAATACCCGGTCCTGGATGACGTTCCATGCCAACGATGTTGGCGCCCTTATCCGCCAGTACATGAACGATCAGTCCAACCCTCGAAAGGCCATAAATTTGGACAGCCGTCTCCGCTCTTTCCAGCAGGCAGGACAGGATTACCATGTGTGGCTTACCGGCGTAAACGTTGATGGAAACACCTACAAGTTGAAAATCCTTTCTAGCGGCGAAGCGGCCAACGGTTCGCGTCATAATGAGGCGGCCATACTGGTGGTGGACGGTCTTTACCAGGTCACGCTCCCGCAGACGGAACACCATGCGCACATTGATTTTGATTTTGCCTACTATGGGGGGTCCTATACCTCTTCGGGAAAAACGGTGATGACGTCGGGAGTGGTGAACGGAAACTGGAGCGGTAACCCGCCGGAAGTAACCAACAACTGGATTGTGACGGGAAACGCTACGTTGTCCGGAAATGACTTGAAGGTGGGACAGACTACCTGCATAGGCGGAAACCTTTCGGTCGAAAACAACGGTATTACCACTACGGATCTCTATGTGGGCGGTGAATTTGACGGGCTCATCAAGAGAGCCAGCGGCAGTGTTTACTTTAACGGCGATGCTAAACACTCCGGAACGGGCTCCATGGTTATAGATGGGAACCTTACCGTAAACAACATATACAGTACGGCCCAGAATGCAACTGACCGTGCTACTAGGGTGGGGGGCAACCTGTGCGTTTCCGATTCAGGGACAATCCTTTCCAAGGGCGTTTCGGATGTGTTTCAGGTCAGCGGAAATGTGTGGATGCCGGGTCCCCAGAATTTATGGTACGGCTCTGTGGACAAGTATGGTTGCGTGTGTAACATTTACAGCCCTGCATGGGCCAGCGATGCGAGCCATCTCGTTTCGTCTGGAACGCCGTGTACAAAATCCGGTGCTGATTGGGGCGAAGGGAGAAATTACGTCCAGACTAGTTGCACAGGCAAGCGTCTGGCTGCCAGCGATGGCGACGTAAACACCAACAAGGGTTCCTTCAACAAAATCATCCTAGGTACGGATGCCTCGTCCGAGGTCTACATCAACAGTGCCATAACTACGTCGACATACAATAGCCTGGCGGCAAGGTCTTACACGGAAAATTCCACCTGGAAAAGAAATTGCCCCGAAGCTAACAAGATTTCCACCAATGATGAATTCAGCATCACGATAGGTGACGGTGGCTCGAACCATGAACGTTATCCGGCCGCAAAGAATCTTTGTGGATCCTGGAGTGCCCCGCAATGGCATCCGACAGGCTTGACCGATGACTATTATCCGACCTATACGCGGGGCTGGAACAACTGGGGGGGAAGTTCCTATGCGCCTTACTCTCCGGCGGTTGCCGTTTCCGATACCATGTTTGCCATGTATTACACAGGTGGTGTGGAAGACGTGAAGTTTGGCACCTATAACCTGACAGACTGGAAAGTTTTCAAAAGTGGCGTGGATAGCAGAATCAAGTTGGGCTATGTTCGTGGAGACGGTTCTCGCTTCAACTCCAATGTCTTTAAGCCGGTTTCCTCGGAAATTTCAAACAAGTTCTCTTCTCCTGCAGTCATCGGGGCCTACATTGTGGGCGGGGAACTGTTCTTTGACCCTAGGGACAACGCTTATAAAGGATATAATTACGATATCGCTGCGGGCAAGGCGACGGGGTCGCCCTTTTGCAGAAAGAAATCCGGAAACGATTGGGAACCGGAATGCCGCGTGACTCCCTGGTTCAAGTCCAAGGGGACCGTTTCTAGTTCCATGCCCAACGAAAGGGAATTCGGCTGTGCCGAGGACGTGATGACAAACTGCTTTGAAATTTGGGAGCCGAGCGACAACGGTTGCGACAATTCCAAGTACTTTGTGGACGACCCGCTGGTTACGTGCTACGACGATTATCTGCCGTATGCAGAAAAGGGATGTGCTGCAAGCATTACTACGTGGCCGCAGAGTGGCTTTGAAACGGCGCTCAATAATTGCTACAGTCAAACAGTTGAAGACGATTCTCTCAGAGCAGCCAACCTTTACGGTGGTTACCTGGTGGTACACATAACCGGAGCCAATCCCGGATACAACTACGGGACTAGTGGAACCTTGAACGGCAAATTCCTCATTATTGTGGATAACCGGGTCAAGGCGCAGAACGGTTTTCCCAAGACATCGGCGGATTCAAAGGTTTTCCTTTATCTTGAACAGGGTGCCGACAAAATTCAGGGGACTCTCGAACATTACTTTATTTACACCAAGGTGAATACTGGAACGTCTGACCAGCTCAACTTGACGGGAACCCTCTACTCACCGGCGGAACTTTGTGTAACGAACCGTTTCCAGAGTTCTACCTTGACTGTTGACCTTCCTTTAATCCAGGACCTTCGCGATGCCGGCATCATTACCGAGAATGATGGTTCCGCCTCGTGTGGTTCTGGTGGCGGTGGTGGTGCCGGTGCCGGTGGTGGTGGCGGTGCCGGTGGTGGAGCCGGAGGCGGAGGTGATGTTGTCATCATCGATAGCGACACCAAGGACGCATACTATATTTCTATGGCCCCGCAGTTGGGTGTTTACGTGGAAACGCAGTATGAATCCGGGGAGACGTTGCCTGCAGGCAACAATAACGTGGATGTCGTGGATTCGTCATTCGTTGTGTTGCCCAGAGTTATCTACCTTCCGAGGGATCCCTATGGCACACTTTCCGACTACTACAGCATTGTTCCCCTTAACGGTTCTTCTCTACAGCAGAGTGGAGTGAATATCCAGTGCCCCGCGGGACTCCCTACAGATGGGGATCTCTATTCTGGTACTCTCCTGGACCAGAAAGTTTACAGATGTACCGCCAGTGCGTCGGGTTATACCAGCGTCCCGTTCTGGGTCGCGGTCAGCGAAGTACTGAGAGGAACCCCGCAGGTCTATTTTGTGGAATCCGTCCAGGAGATGGCCCCTTCGGGTTCTGCCGAGGTCCACGCCTACATTCCTCCCCACGCAAATTCCATAACGGTCCTTGTCTCTTGCCCCACCAGTTTGCCCGGTGGCTGGACTGTCAACCCGTATAACGCCGACCCGTCGCCTGCCGCTGGGGTCTGCTCGTTTACCTTCCTCCCGGGGCAGGAGGGGGCGCAGAAGTTGTTCGACGTTACGACCAGTGGCGCAAGCAACGGAACCATCTTCTTCCAGTTGCTCCATGGCGAGGGCTATGCCCTGTCGAACCCGTTCATTTCGGAACTTCATGTGTCCAATGTGGCTACCATCAATCGAATAGACCCGACTCCCGAAGAAATCGACGCCTATTGCGAAGCTATTCCTGATGACTGCCCCGAAGTGGGGCACCGTGACGCATCGGAATGGCCCGATTGCAAGGTGGACTCCATTACCTGGATAAAACCCTCGACGTATGCTTCCATTGTTGATACGAATAATTCCTGGACCATTCCTGCGGGAGGTGCCGGGCAACTGACTCTTATCGAGGATGAACCCATACCCGGTTGCGTGGTCATTATCCCTATGGACAACAATACCCTCAGTCGCGACACCGTCAAAGCAGACCGCTTCTACGAGCTCAGGGCCATTGCAAAGGCAAAGAAGAGTTCTGTAAAGGTGGGCTTCGCGGGCGACGTGGGCGGAAGAAATGCCAATGTGGTTATTGCCTCGGGTTCCCGTGAAGTTTCGTGCTTCTACGAAGATGTCAAGGACAGCGTTCCCAAGGCGTGTACGTTGGACCTTTACACGGGCGATACGGTCGAGGTCTCCATTTCAAAAACTGATGGCCGGAATTCGGACTTCAATTACTGGAAATGCGAGAACAACGGCGGCAACACTTGCCCCACCACGGACCCCATTTCCAGTGCGGCATACAGGAAATTCACCATAAAGGACAACAGGGCCATTATCTACGCCCATTTTGGCGAGGTGGACCAGCACTGTTTCTTTGACGAGTTTAAGCAGGGCGGTGTGGAATGCCACGCCGGCAATCAGCAGTACTGCATAGACAAATGCGGAAACAATGCTAATTCCGTGTGCGTAAATGCCCTTGACGATGGATCCTACTCCGATTCCAAGTGGCACCTGGTGGAAGGTTCCCTCAGCAGCATCGAGGATTCTTACGAAAGGATATCCATAGACAATGACGCGTCCAGGGGCGATAACCGTGCCAATAGGGAAGCCGTCAAGGTGATGAGTACCACCAAGCCGGGCTTGCGCGGAACGCTCAAGGCCCTGGTACAATTGCCAAAGGCCACCGCCAGTTACGGAAGTTTGTCCAACAACATCTCCAAATCGGGTTTCCTGCTTCATTCCAATACTACGGGAACCGAATTCCTGATGCTCAATGTCTTTGTGAACACTGCGGGCAAGTTGGCTGCAAATGTTTGCGTCAATGGTCAGGGCGGCGAATGCCGCTCGGAAACACCCAAGAGGAACGGCAACACTCTTGATGTATCCCCGTCTTCCATGGTGATGGTGGAGGCTACGCTCACGGATTCCAATACGCTGGAGTTGACGGTGTTCTCCGGAAATTACTATGGGACTCCGGATACCTACACAAGTTCCATTAAACTGTACGAACTTTCCACCACCTACAGTGACCGAGAACATGAGTACTTGGGCTTTAGTATGGCCGACCCCAATTTCAAGATTTACGGCATTGGCTGGAACAGTGACGATTATGGGGCTGACGAATGCTGGGATACCTTCCCGACGGTCAAGTGTTCCTTCTCCGCCAAGGCGACTAATGGCGTTATTCCTACGGATACCATCGTGGAACCCTGGCTCGGTCATTCCGGATGGTTCGACAGCAAGAACTGTACTCCTGAGTATTATTATTACAATGGCACGGATGCGTGCAGTGGGCAGGCCGGCATAGAGGTAGGTTGCCCCAATTCGGGATTCTACTTTAGCGGCGAAGGTGCCGGGCAGCATGGTTACCGTGATAACGGTGAGGATGTCAAGGCTGCCAAGGCTTGGCTGAGTTGCCTTAGCAACGATGACCAGGTGGTGGCATGGGCGGCCGGTACGGAAACGCGCCGTGCCCACTGCGGTCTGTTCTGGACCGGGAAGTTTGCGGAGTGTACAAACCACGCTGATTTTGGCGTGCTGGCCTCCATCAGTTCTGGGCTAGAAGGAACCTTGACCCTGGTGGGTACTGCGAACTTGCGCGACGCCAGGTTGAACATCACCCTGGAGAACCCAAACAATAGCGAAGTGGAAGTCTGGCTCCTGAGCGAAAATGCCACATGGGGCGCAGACAATTTTGCAAGCAACTCGGTGAAGTTTACGGGAACGAGCGTGAGTTTTGACGTGGGAACATCCTTTGTGGAGGGTGCCCAGGGATTCGACCCGGAACATGTAAAGCAGGTGGTGGTCAAGAACCTTGACGATTACTCCGTGACCAATGTTTCTGTCACATCGACATGTTCGCACGCTGTGGGAATTTCCAATTGCCAGGCTGCATACAATAACCAGACGGGCAAATGGGAAATATCGGCCGACGTGAGCAACAGTGGCAAGGTGTCTGCCTATGCCATAACAGGCCAGGTGAGTTCTTCTGACGTGGTTTCCTCTACCGATGAACCCACGGAATGGAACGACTCCCGTGCCACCTGGAAGATAACGCATAACCCCTATGGCTCTTACCAGGGCAGTACCTTTGACTTTACGGCTTCTGTTACAAACGCCAGCGGCGAGACCTTCTCCACCTCCTGCGGGAGCGTGACTATCGGCAGCACTACCTGCAGCAACTACTCGTCAAGCAACATTGCCAGTGGTGCCGCGTGGCCTGCCTTTAACTTTAGGCTGAACAACTGCCCCCAGAACAGTTGCGATTACGACATCTATTTTGACGGGTCCCTCTTGAGCGGGAACAGCGCCTGTACCGACGGCTCGTGTTCCGGTTCGTGTTCCAATACGGGCTGCAATTCCCTGGCAAAGACCAAGGAAGGAAATGCAGAGGAATGTACCACCGACGGTGGCTGTAGCCACACCTACGAGGTGCGCAGTTCCAATGACGACAAACCGTTTACTCCGTGTGAAGTGTCCTTCAAGGTAGCCAAGAAGGTTTCCACGGAGGTGACGGCAACCTGTAGCGTGGGCGGAAGTTTGTATCAGGGACAGCAGTTAACGCTTAATGTGTCAAATATTACCAATGTTCCAAACCTTAACAATAATGTGCAAATGGTATGGACATTTAACGGCTCTTCAAAGACCATTGATTGCGGTTCGAGTAACTGTTGGAACAATACGATCACAGCTCCAGCGCCAGGTACCTACTCGTATTCGTTGTCTTACAATGGGAACCCGGTTGAAGGATGTTCTGGTACAGTGGAAATAGGCTCGATACTTACATGTTCTGTATCGCCGACCACAGTGGATAAAGATGGAACTTATGCATTTACGGCAAATGCAGCTGTAGGTTGCAGTAACTGTTCCTTTACAGATGCTACGGGTGCTGTGGAGAACAACCTTAGTCTCCAAGCAGGAGGAAGCTTAACAAGAAATAAAACAGCAAGTAGTACAGGAAGCAAAACTCTTTCTTTTGCTTGTAATTCATGCAACAACAATGTTAGCACTTCCTGTTCGGCATCTTTGACTGTTAATGCTGTGGCTCCATCGTTTAGCTGTCCCACAAATCAGACAGAAACTGTGAGTACATCTGTTTCGATAACACCGCAGAATCTAACAGGTTGTGAAGACGGTTGTAGCTATACGATTTCAGGAACTTCTATTACCGGAAATGGATACACTGGCGGGGCTCTACCCGGCTTTGTCGGGCCTTCTTCTGCGGGTACGGTGTCTTATACAGTGAGTTTGACAAATACAGCCGGAACTGCTTCCCATAATTGTTCCATAACATATAACGCGGCAACACCTGTAATATGCCATTGTGCAGATTACTGTGGAAGCGGATGCGAAGATAATATTGTTACGGGTAATGTCTTCCAAAATCCGTTTACCGGTTGCATATTTGTAGTTTCTGCAACTAGACTTGATATTAATCAAGGATATACCGTTAATGGAAGTACTCCGTCAACTGGACAACTGTGTTATGACAACGCCACAAATTGTTCAAATGCCCTTGCAAATTATTCGGCAGTAGATGGCGGATGGTATTTCTATGTAGTGAATAAATATACAGATGTCCGTTCTACTGGGTACAATCCCTGCGCGCCTAATGTTCAACCTGTACTTGATGATTGTCCCGTTGTGTCAACAACAGTATCGCCGGGATCACCTGTGGTAATTACTCCGGCTTTATCGACCGATTGTAACACGCAGAACGGGTGTACCTATGCAATTTCTGGGGATTTCTCTACAACTGGATCATATCGTGCTGGAAATATTGAATTTACCGATACGGGTGCATCCAACGGGAGCAGTCGAAATTACTCCCTCGTTATATCAAATAGTGAAGGATCCTCTGGAGCTTGTTCTATTGGTCCAATAACATATTCTGCTGCTGCAAGTATTCAAATAACAAAAGGTGATAATAACGTTTCTGTTCCCTGTGGCAAAACCATACACCTCACAGGGACCTGCAATGAAAACACGTGGGGACCATTCTACTTGCACGTTGAGTGCTCTGGACAGTTCACGAAAACTGTGGGAGGTGTAAGTGCTGGTCAGTATAACGTAGTTAACTACGGTGCAGGAAATGCTTATAATGGAATGGATGTAAACTTAACAACATCATGTGATCCTTCGCCTAATACAATGAGCTGTAAAGCTTGGTGCGATTGGAATCCGTAACTTTTTTTACAAAGGCTCCCCCACCGGGAAGCCTTCCCTTTACCCCAAAAAATAAAAGCCCCAGGACTCACCGTCCGGGGCCTTTACCGATAAGGGGAGGACTACCGGTTGCTAGGAGATTCCTTGGCTTTCTCCGCTGCGATTTTTCGGGCTTTTTCGATTAAGTCGGCTGGCGCACCAAGTGACTCTAAAATATCTATTCCCTCAGCACGACCTTCTGCTAACCCTTCGGCACGGGCGTGCTTCTTTTCTACGTACATTTCGTATAGTCGGTCGCTCATGTTCATTGCCTCGCTTACCAGGAACTCTTCGGTAAATATACTCAATTTGGCCTTCTCCTGCAAGCAGGCGAACAGCGAACCTTCGGGCACGGGAACGGGGTTTTCCTTGTTCAGACCGTCGATCACCCGGAGCCACTGGGCGATGCGGCTGCGGTCAGAGCTGTGGATGGAGCATTCTTTGCGCTTGTCATGCCCGCCTCCGAGCGGGCATCTCCTATTTCATTCGTCAAATCAACCCATTGCGGATTAAATTTCTCAATCAAGTCGATCTTCCATTTGCGCGTCCATCGTTTCAATCGTTCTTCCCGCTTTATGGCGCTTTCAATGTTGTAGAATAGTTCGTAGTAGACAAGGATATCTGTGTTATATTTTTCTGCAAAACCATGATGTATCTTCATCTTGTGTTCAAGAGTTCTTCTGTATAGATTGTTTGTGACACCTGTATAAAAGACAGTTTTATATTTGTTTGTAAGTATGTAAACGTAGTAGTTATAGTTCATAAGAATCCTCAAAGGTTAAAGGAGATCCCCGGTCAAGCCGGGGATGACAGCGGGGAATTCCGGGAACGCGCCCGTATCGCGGACAGGGAAGGGCCCTATCTGCTATATAGACGATTTTTGAGGGAAAATATGCCTGAAAATTTTGTTTACGGTGTGGATTTTACAAGTGAAGGGAGATCCCCGCCTTCGCGGGGATGACAAAGAGAGTGTGCGGGGATGACAGTGGAAGGGCAGCCGGGATGACAGCAGGATGGGCGGGGGTGCCCTGCCCTATTTCCCGGTTTTTTCCTCGATCTTCACGATGGGTTCGTCCATCATGCGCTCGGCGATGACTTCGGGAGTCTCTTCGGCAACGGCGGCGTTGGATTCTTCGGGCATCCAGGGCTTGTCCAGGCTCTTTTCCCAAGAAACGGTAGGCGCCTGCACCACCTCGTGAGACGTATCCACCACAGGGAGGCCCAGAATTTCGCGGGCCCGGTTCAGGGCGGCATCGATATTGCCCAAAGCATTTTCTTCGCCCAGCTGTTTCAGCACCCCTGCGCGGGTCAGTGCCACCACGGGCTGGGCATGCACACCGCTCAAGAGCAGCTGAGTGCCTTCGCTATTGCAGCGGTTCAGCAGGTCCTCGATCATCTGGATACCGGCGGCGTCAATACTGGACACGCTCCGCATACGCAAAATGAGAATCTTCGGCCTGTCGGAGATGCGGGCCATGGTATCCTTGAACTTGTCCACGGCCCCAAAGAACAGGGAGCCGGCCAGCTCGTAAACGGCCACGCCCTTGGGCACCTGGCGGCTGAGCTCATTGTGGGCCGCCTCTTCGTCGTCTTCCCTGAGGGCCTCGGTCACCGTTTCCACTTCGGCAACGTCGCTCATGCGCTTGATGAAGAGGACCGCCGCCAAGAGCACGCCCACTTCGATAGCCACCGTCAAATCAATAATCACCGTGAGGAAAAACGCCACAAGCATCACAATCACGTCGCTCTTGGGAGCCTTGAACATCTTGATAAAGCTCCGATAGCCGCACATGTTGAAGGCCACCTGGAAAAGCACGGCAGCGAGAGCCGCCATCGGGATCATTTCGGCATACTTGCCAAGCACCAGCATAATGAGCAGGAGCACCACCGCATGCACCAGGCCCGAAACCGGGCTCACTGCGCCGTTACGGATGTTGGTCGCGGTACGGGCAATCGCGCCCGTCGCGGGGATACCGCCAAAAATCGGGGAAAGGATATTCGCCACGCCCTGGCCAAAGAGTTCCGTGTTGGAGCGGTGCTTGGTAGAGGTCATACCGTCGGCCACCACGGCACTGAGCAAGGACTCGATGGCCCCCAGCATGGCGATGGTCAAGGCCGGCTGGAATACCTTCTGCATCATCTCGAGGCTAATGTTGGGCAAATGGGGCACTGGGAATCCGCTGGGGATATGGTTTTTCATGCCGATGGTCACCACGCCGTGACCGTTCACCGGGTCGTCCCAGCCCAGCACCTTCACAAGGACCGTGGCCACCACGATGGCCACCAGGGAACCCGGAACCTTCGTCGTAATTTTCGGCCACAAGATACATACAGCCAGGGCTACCAGGCCAACGATAACCGCATATATATTTACAGTGTCAAAGGAGGAGGCGTAAAGCTTGATCTTGCCTACCGCGTCGGCAGGGTCCTTGGCCAAGAACCGCAGGCCAAAGAAGTTGGGCACCTGGCCCAAGGCGATGATGATGGCAATGCCCGCCGTAAAGCCCACGGTCACCGGGTAGGGGATAAACTTGATGATGGCGCCAAACTTCGCCAACCCGAAAATCACCAGGAAGATACCGGCAAGCAAAGTAGCCGAAGCTAGACCATCGTAGCCATACTGGCTCACGATGCCATAGACAATCACGATGAAGGCACCGGTGGGCCCACCAATCTGGAAACGGGAGCCGCCCAAGAGGGAAATGGCAAAGCCCGCGATGATGGCGGTGTAAAGCCCCTGCTCGGGACCCACGCCCGAAGCGATGGCGAAGGCGATTGCCAGCGGAAGCGCCAAGATGCCCACAATAATCCCGGACATCAGGTCGCGGGTAAACTCCTTGCGGGTATAGCCCCGCTTTATGGTACGGGCAATTTCCGGGGTAATCGTCGTCTTGACGCCAGACAGGAAACTCTTGACAGATTCCTTGGCATGGATATTAGTCATCGGGCACTCCGTTCTAAAGAACGGCGCCAAATTTAGAAAACTTTACAAGCCCCGTTAAGGGGGGAAAGGGGAAATAAAGTCAGTAAGCAGTGGTTAGTAATCAGTAAACAGGGCGGCTTCGCCGCGACAAACAATCCTAATTACAGACCTTCGGTCCTAATCACTAACCACGAACCACTAACCACTTACAAAAGTCCTTTCTTCGCGGAGCGCATCAGGTTCTTGACCTGCTTGTTGGTCAGCTGGGGCACGTCGGCGTCACGCTCGCGGCGGGACTTGGGAGCGCATTCCTCGCACAGGAGTCTTGTCACCGTACCGAAGCTGGTAGCGCCATCCATCTTGTCGGCCTGGCGGGAGCGGTAGGGCTTTACCAAAGCTTCCTTGTGGCACTTGTCGCAGATGCCCATCTTGGGGGGAGCGGGTTCACGTTTCTCTTTTTTCTTCTTCTCTTCTTCGTCCATGGCCCAGGCGCGAGCGCTCGCGGCATTCTTTGCGGCAAAATGATCATCAAAAAGACTCATGGTAACTCCTTTTCTATTTCAACTCTTTCAATATACAATCTTCCAGGAACATGGATAGCAGGGTGATGCATAAAGAGGTAGGTTTGGAGGTCTCCGAAAAGAGGCTACGGCCGAACTTTCCCCGTTCTTCCTGCTTTTCCTGGAACTTCCGCACGTGGGATTCCCAGTCAAAAATTCCGATGCGTTCCGGCGCCAGGTCCGCAAAGCCCCGTATGGCCTGGTTCAGCTGTTCCACCTGGTCCGCCCCTTCAGGGAGCATTTCGGTAGGAATAGTAAGCAGGTCCATTTCGGACTGGGTCTTTTTCAAAAGTTCGTCCAAGAGCGTGCGGTAATTTGCAGCTACGGCTTCGGCACTCCCCCGTTCCCGTTTCAGGTCAGAGAGTCCTAAGGCAAGCACGATACGCCCCGCCTTCTTGCCGATAACATCAGAAGAGGCCCGAGCAAAAAGCTGGGGAATCGACAGGGGCAAGGGAGCGTTGATGGAAAACTGCATGGGCCGGTTGGGCTCTGCGCACAGCAACATCTCCGAACAGCGGAAGGCGGCTTCGCCCTCGCTTCCGAGCAGGTCATCTCCGATTATCAGGATTCGGTTTTCCACACTTCTAATCTACACATTCTCATCCGGCTTGACCACCGTAAGCACCCAATAATTTCCCGTTTTCTTCCGGGAAAACACCTTTATGCCGTCGGCCACCAGGGAGCCCGGCACGTTTTCGATAGGGGAACCATCGTCCAGGTATATTTCCAGCGGCCGACCCGCAGGAAACCCCGCCATCACCAGGCGGGACCGGACCGAATTCCCGGGGCAGGCCACGCCCCGCAAGTCCAGCACCTTCGGAAACTCCATCTTCAGGCTCTCCGGAATGGGAGCCGTCTTGGACCGCTCGCAAAAGTCCACGATCGCTTCGGCGTGTTCCTCCGGACTCTGCACCCACTCCCCCACGGGAATTTCGGCAGGAGCCTTCGCCAAAAACCAGGCTAGACCGTCGGTGCCGGTAAGACTTGCAGAACACTCCCTGCGGACCCAGTCCGTGCAGGCATACCCCAAAAGCTGGACCAAAGACTTGCCGAAGCCCTCTTTTTTCCGGTTGTTTTCAACCCAAACTAAAAGCGGATTTTTGTCCATCTGGCAGTGCCTTGTCAAGGGGTAAAACCGAGAAAAATTTCTTTTTTTTCAAAATTTTCAAAAGCGATAAAAAAACTATCAAAAAATTCGTACAAGGTGTAGAAAAGTTTTGTTAACCTTTCTATAATTGGCGTCAAGCATTCAAGTATGCAAAGGTTTTTGGAATTATGATAAACAGTGTCCTACTCTATGCGATGTTCGTGGTGTACGTCATCGCAGGCGTTGGCTTGGTCATTTACGGTTTTAGTTGCTATTACAGTATTTACCTGTTCCTGAAAAACAGCCGAAAGACCCGTCTTACCGACCGCAAGAACATTCTCCAGTTTTACCGTGAACATTCCATGGCGGACCTGCCCCAGGTTACCACGCAGCTGCCCGTGTTTAACGAGGCCAACTGCGTGGAGCGACTGCTGGAGGCGGTCTGCGCTATCGACTACCCCAAGGACAAGCACGAAATCCAGGTTCTGGACGATTCCACCGACGAGTGCTACGAAGTAGCCAAGAAAAAGGTGGAAGAACTGGCAGCCAAGGGTTACGACATCAAGCTCATCCACCGCACCAACCGTTCCGAATTCAAGGCCGGCGCCCTCAAGGAGGCCATGCAGGTTGCCAAGGGCGATTTCCTCGCCATATTCGACGCGGACTTCGTGCCCGAGAAGGACTTCCTCCTCAAGACCATTCCCTACCTGGTAATGGACGAAAAGATTGGTCTTGTCCAGGGACGCTGGGGCCACCTGAACCGCACCGAATCCGGTCTTACCCTTGCCCAGTCCATCGGTATCGACGGACACTTCGTGGTGGAACAGTCCGCCCGTAGCTGGGGCAAGCTCTTCATGAACTTCAACGGTACCGCCGGCGTGTGGCGCAAGCAGGCCATCTACGGCGGTGGCGGCTGGGAGGGCGACACCCTGACCGAAGACATGGACCTCTCCTATCGGTCCCAGCTCGCCGGCTGGAAGATGAAGTTCGTGTTCGACGTGATTGTGCCTGCCGAACTCCCCAACGACATCAACGCCTTCAAGGCACAGCAGTTCCGCTGGGCCAAGGGTTCTATCCAGACCGCCATCAAGATTCTGCCCCGGGTGCTCAAGGCGAAGGTTCCTCTCCGCGTAAAGATCGGCGCCATCCTCCACACGACCCACTACTCGATCCACCCCTGCATGTTGTTTACCGCTCTCTGCGCCTGGCCGTTGCTTGCCTTCTTTGAACCGGTGGCACACCTGCCGGGCTGGGCCTACACCATTGGTTTCAGCTTTATCTTCCTTGCCGCTATCGCTCCTTCTGTGCTTTACTTTGTGGCCCAGCGCTGCTCCGGCTACACCGGCTGGAAAATCCGCCTGCTGAGTTTGCCTATCTTGATGGCCCTTGGCGTGGGCATCGCCGTAAGCAACTCCCGTGCCGTATTCTCCGCCGTCATCGGAAGCAAGGGCAGCTTTGTCCGCACGCCCAAGAGCGGCGGCTCCAAAAAGAAGGCCAAGAGCCACTACGCCCAAAAGTTCCCCTGGCAGGCCGTAGTGGAACTGGGAGTGGGCGTTTACTGCATCTTCGGTCTTCTGGAATACATCGGCGCCCAGAAGTTCATCATCGGACCGTTCCTCGCCCTTTATGCCGTCGGTTTCCTTTCCGTGAGCGTGCTTTCCTTTATGCACTACATCGGAAACATCATCGAGATGCACCGGGCAAAGAAGAATTCGGAATCCTGATTTCGGAGTTCGGAATTATCGAAGGACTCAAGAAGTTCTGAGAAATTCGAGAAAGTAATTAATAACGATTAGAGATTGATTTCGGGTCTGGGTTCACCACGACCCGGTTTTTAGTTTGTATCAAGTCCTGCAAGAGAGCCCCCGTGCTGGTCTGGTAGTCCCTCTGCAGCCGCACGTAATCCCCGTGCATGCCTTTCCACACGCCAAATGCCACCAGTGCCACGATTCCCGCGCAAGCCATGGTCACCACCAGCTCCATCAATGTGAATCCGTCTCTTCGCACCGTACAATCCTTTTCAAGGTCAAGTCGTTCCAGTATCCCGAGGTTTCGTGAACGGCCACCCACTGCAGGGGGACACTCCCCGGTACGCGTTCAAACGACAGTGAAAAATCTATCCCCTGCCTCGACACCGGAACCGAGGTCAAGGCCGTGTCGGCCGGGTCGCGCCTAGGCTTTACACAAGGGGCAGGCTTTGCCACCTGTTCTTCCATCAGAGCCACCGCCTCCAAGAGGGAGTGTCCCTTTTGGGACTCCCTCTCCTTTATCTGAGAAAAACTGACAATGGTATGCCCGATTCCCATAGCCCCGATAGAGAGCACCACCACGGCCACCATGACCTCCATCAAGATAAAGCCCCGTTTCATAGGCGCCCCCAGATTTTACGTTTGCCCTCTATAAAGGCGGGGAACAGAATCCCGCCAGGAGCATCCTCAGAGTTCTGCGCAGTCTCATTCTCGTCACTTTCGGACCAGGTTGCCACTATAGCCGTCGGAAACAGACTCCGGGCACGGTCTTGCATCCGGAAACTTGAAGCAAGTACCACCCCCCGAAAACACGCATCCTCTTCGGCACGGAAACCGCCTCGAGTGAAGAGCTCTAAGTACCCGACAGACATCTCTCCCTGAAAAACGACATCGCCCAAGGAATATAACCGGAGCGTATCAAAATGGGCCCTTCCGCGAATAAGGACGGAACCTTCCACCCAGAAGCTAGCCGAACGAATGCTGTCGGAAAAATTCATCTCGAGATCGCCCTGATGAATAGCGCCCGACATAAACTGTTCGGCCTGAAAATAACGCTTGTTTCCGTACAGGTCTTTTTCCGCCGTCATCTCCTGCAGCCGCTTTTCCAAATCGGCCCTGTAAGCAGACATCCCGTTCGACCATTCCCAAAAAGAAACGTCGTGAGGTTCCGTTCCCGCCACAAAGCAAAGCTCCCCCACGCCCGACGCCTTGCCGGAACTGTCCACGACAGCAGAAGCACAAATCTTTTCCCAAGGGCCGAAGGGTTCCGCCTGCACGGGAGGCAGTTCCGGATAATACCCCGACGGAAACCCCTGCAGGTGAAGCAGCACGGCAGATTCCGCCTTGTAGAAATTCTCGAAATCCGACTTGAAGCGGGCATACACCGGATTCATGTGTCCTACCGTTTTCAGCAGAGTGGTAAAGAGCAGCGTCAGGCTCAGCAGCAGAACCGCCACCAGGGGCAGCACGAACCCGCGGGAACTAGGGCGCACCATTGAGCACCTCCCACTCCGCACCTCCGCACTCCAGCACCACCCGGTCCCGAAGCACGGATTTCACCCGGTACGACTCCAAGGAATCCCCCGCCCTTTTCACGACCCGCGCACCGGCGAACACACCCGAAAACAGCCTGTCCCCTACGATTCCCTGAACGGAAATAGACGGCCTTGGGCACTCGGTAGCCGCCTCTCTGGCTTTCGGGCGCGAGCTTTTTGCAGTTTTTTGGATACGGGGCTCTTTTGATATGGGCCCTGTCGCGGGTGTGGATAGCACAGGGGCTTCCGGAGACGGCAGCGCTACGCCGCCGGCATCAAGATTTTCCCGCACAAGAATTCCCGCAAACATCATCAGGAAAAATAGCATTAAAGAAAGTGCCGCCGCCCTCCCCCGCTTTGGGGATTCAAGATGCAGGCCCTTCCAGAACGGATCCTTTGCGGCTTTTCCAAGCTGTACCACCCATACCGCCGCAGGGTCGCCGAAGTCCACTTCCAGGAATTCCAGCTCGCCATGCCGGAAATTTTCCGCTTTCGAGAACAGCGGGTCCTGCCGCAAGAATTCGTCCATCCGCGCAAGCCGATTTAACGCAAGTTCTTTTCCGCAGGCTCCCTCGTAACCCCGTTCTTCGGACCAGTGGCAAAGCCTGCCCTCGTAAAAGACCAGCACGTACAAGGTGCCGTTCACGATAGCGGCATAGCGAAAGTTCTCGTAGCTCTCCCAGGATTCCATCTGGGCATCGGCCCTGGCGTACAGGAACAGGGAGCGAGGCAGGGCGCGCCTTCCCCGCCAACAACACTTGCCGAAACCTTTTTCGCCGTCGCTTGACCCAGGCGAGCCGAGGATTACCAGGTATCGGTGCCTTCGGCCCTCCGGCGAATTGAAGGACACCATCTTCCAGAATTTTGGAATACCTTCCACTTCCGGAAAATCCCTTCGGAAAAAATCCCTTCGGAAATATTCCAGCAGGTTTTCGGGGGCAAGACTTTCTTCAAATCCCGTCACCAGCTCCCAGGTGCAAATCCGGGCGTCAACGCCCTGAACGCGGGCCATCAGAACTTCACCTCCGGAGTGATGAAGATGGCAAGTTCGCTTTCTTCTTCCTCCTCACTCTCGTAGCTGAAAAGTTTCCCGATAAGCGGAAGGCTCCCCAAAAAGGGTACAGCCGTGCGCACCTCGGTCTTGTTCTTGCGCACCAGTCCCCCGAGGCAAAGGGTTTCCCCGTTTTTCAAAAGCACCATGGTCTTTAGGTTCCGGGTGCTGATGTCCCGCGGGCCGTCACCGGAGCTGCGTCCCGCCGTCTTGATTTCGGGAGCCACGTCCAGAGTGATTACGCCCTCCCGGGTTACCGATGGCGTAAGCTCCAGAGAAATGCCGTCGTTGAAGGAGCGGTAATCCGTAATGGGGTAACCTTCGGCGCTGACCTGGCTCACCAGGTAATAGACCGTATTGGTCACGTTCAGTTCCGCCTTGTTGCCGTTCAGGGTGGTAAGCCGCGGGCGGGCAAGGACCTTCGCCTGGTTGTTTTCTTCCATAGAGGCAAGCTCCAGCTCGAATCGGTCCGGCAAGATGCCGATTTTACCGACGGCCCCCTTGCCCGAAGCATCCTTTCCCAAAAAATCCAGGAAACCTTTCAGTCCCAAATCGCCCTCCTTGGTGCGGCGACCAGAGCCTCCCCGTAGCCCGATTTCAAAAGCGCTCCCCTTCCGGAATTCCACAATCACGCAGGAGAGTGTCACCTGCATCAGGGGAACGTCTATTTTCTGTAAAAGGGCCTCCGCCGATTCAATCCGATCGGTGGCTCCCGAAAGCAGCACGGCATTCTGCTCCTTCACTTCCGAAACCGCCATTTCCGTTCCAGAAAACATCTTTCCCAGCTGTTGCAGGGCGTGCTCGCCAGAGACGTGTTTCAGCGGGTAAAGTTTCGTCACCGAAAGGGGATTCCGGTTTCCTCCCTCCGATACAGACAGCGTATTGGAATCCAGCCGGAAGGCGTATCGGCTCCCCCGGAACAGGGCCTCCAAAAAATCCTGGAGGCGCACGTTTGAAAAATCCAGGCGGACCTTTTCGTCCAGGTTCCCGTACATGGCAAGGTTCAACTCCGCAAGGGCGGCCAGTTCCTTTACGGCCTCCCCTATGGGGACGCCGTCCAGATGGGCTTCGTAGAGCGAATCCTCTTTCCAGATTCGTGCAGACGATTCCGGTTGTGCGCCCGCGGCCTCCCTGCGGTCCCCCGCCTGCACCATCCGGACCATCAAGCAGCCATTCTTCTTTTCTACAGCAAAGCCGTTGACTTCTAGCAGGGAGCGAAACGCACGCTCCAAAGGCAGACTGCGGATACTTCCGGAGAGATTCCCCTGGACATCCGGCTTCCACAAGATGTTCAGCCCCGTGGTGGCGCTGAACTCTTCCAGAAATTCAAGAACGTCCTTGTCCTGCACCTGGACCGACACCAGGGAATCCTGCAGGCGGATGTCGCTTTTCCCGCGAAGCTTTTGGGGCTCTATTACCAGCAGGTTCTCCTTCTGGACTAGTTCCAGCCCGTTGGATTCACACAAGGCGGACAAGCCCTCCAAAAGGGAAACTCCTTCCAAATGGAATGTGACCCGACGGTCCACGCCGGCATCCACCATTACGGGAACATCGTAGGCCAGCGACAAAGAACGGGCCACCTCCTGCACGGGAGTGTCCACAAAATCAAGGGTTACAGCGCCCGACGCAAGGGCGGCCAACAAAAGAACTAGGGGGAGGGCACGCACCGCAAGACCTCCATGAAAGACATATTCAAAAGAGATTCCTGCGGAATCCGCCGAAGAACGACGCTAAAGAGAATCTTTAGGCATTCCGCGGGGTAAAATACAAAAAAGAATTCCCCGAGAGTAGCCCGGGGAATAAAGAAGCAACAATCCGAATAGAATTTACATCCAGCCGCGTTCAGATGTACCGGTAATGCCGCGAATCTTCAGTTCGAAGTCGTCCCTGTTGGTAGCCGCATTCAAGGCCACATCCAGAGAAATCTTTTCTTCGTTGTAGAGTTCCAGCAGGGACTGGTCGAAGGTCTGGCTATGGTACTGCATGTGGCCTTCGGCAATGGCCGTTTCCACCATAGGAAGCTTGTCCTTGTCCTTGATGTATTCCTTGATGGCCGCCGTATTCACCAGGATTTCGGCGGCAGGCACGCGGCCCTTGCCGTCCTTAGTGGGCAACAGGCGGAGCGAAATTATGCCGGCCAGAACTTCAGCCAGCAACAAGCGGATTTCGTCGTGCTGGTGAGGCGGGTACATAGAAAGCACACGCTGAATTGTTTCGGTAGCGTTGGTGGTATGGATGGTGGCAAACACCATGTGACCCGTATCCGCTGCCGTAAGCGCAATGGCCATGGTCTCCAGGTCACGAATTTCACCCACCAGAAGCACATCCGGGTCCTGACGGAGGGCTGCACGCAAGGCGTTGGCGTAAGAAAGAGTATCCACGCCCAGTTCACGCTGAGAAATAATGGCCTTGTTGTCGTTGTACAGGTATTCGATAGGGTCTTCTACCGTAATGATGTTCACCGACTCGTTCTGGTTGATGTAATCCAGCATAGAGGCGAGAGTCGTAGACTTACCGGAACCCGTCGTACCCGTCACCAGAATAAGACCGCGGCGGGTCAAAGCCAGGTCCTTCACCACATCGGGGAGACCCAGTTCTTCGAAAGGCGGAATCTTTGCCTTGATGTGACGAATCACCACGGCAATGGTACCACGCTGGCGGAACACGTTCACACGGAAACGGCCCATGTCGCGGGCGCCCACGGCAAAGTCGCATTCCTTGTTGGTCTCAAAGCGTTGTTTCTGGTCCCGGTTCATGATATCGTCCAAAAAGGAATCCATCATGGCGGGGTCGATGCGGGTATCAAAAATTTTTACCAGGGAGCCGTTGATGCGGAAAATAGGAGGAGTCCCAACACGAATGTGCAAGTCAGAGGCTTTGCTCTTTACCATTTCGCGAAGTAACTGTTCAATCCTTAAATCAGCCATCTACTAGCCTCCAAACTTTTCATTGTAAATCTTGCGCACCTGTTCCAGGCGTTCCTGAATATCCTTGTTCTCGGGTTCCTTCTTGGCCAGGTCTTGGTAGATTTCCAAAGCCTTGTCGCAGATTCCCTGTTCCAGGTAGATTTCTGCCATGGTACGGGTATTCTGGCTTGCTTCCAAGTCGGCATTGACGCTGTCCAGAGTAGCCGAAGGATCCTTCACAAGGCCTGCAGAAACCTCGTCATCAGAATCGCCGGACATCAAGAAGTCCACACCCTTGTTGGAAGGCTTTTCGACCGGAAGGTCATCGTCATCGCTTTCGAAGAGGCCCTTGAAGGCTCCAGAAACTTCGGATTCTAAATTGTCGAAATCCGTTTTCGGAGCAGCAGCTTCGGCCTGAGGCGCAGCAGGTTGTTCTTCTACAGGAGCGTCCGCCGTCGGCAAATCTGCAGCCACATCGTCGTTTCCTCCGAACAAATTATCAAAGGACTTGTCCAGACCTTCTTCCAGAGATTCTGTCGAGATGTTCTTTTCTTCGACGGCAGCACCGGTATTTTCTTCTTCGCTACCGAACAGGCTATCGAAGGCACCGCCCATCTCCTTTTCAAAGTCGCTTGCGCTTTCTGAGAAGGTTTCTGCACTGGCGGCAGGTTCTGCGGCAGGAGCTTCTGCGGCGGATTCTGCAGCAGGCTGTTCTTCTATAGTTGCAGTTTCACCACCCACAGCAAGGTCTTCTTGCGGAAGGTCGTCATCGTTTCCGAAGATGGAACTGAAAGCGTTATCAACACTGCTTTCCACTTCCTTGTTTTCTTCGGCAGGCATTTCCAATTCTGCGGCAGGTTCTTCGATTGCAGATTCCGCAGTCTGTTCAACCGACGGTTCCTCAATGGCAGGCTCTTCAGTAAAGGTTTCGGTTGCCGAGTCCACCGCATCGCTCGAAGGGGCCGCCGTTTCGGCAGACTTCTGGAAAAGTCCAGACTCTTCGGGCAAGTCTTCGTCGGCGCCAAAGAGCGAATCAAAGGCTCCGCCAACACTGTCAGAGGATTCTTCCTTGACCGGTTCCGCTTCCGCAGACTTTTCGAACAGGGAATCTCCCGATGCAGGAGCTTCTTCAACAGGCGTTTCTTCAGACGAAGCCTCTGCGGATTTCTGGAACGGGGACCAATCACTTGCATCCACAGGAGCGTCGTCAAGACTCAAAGAGTCGTCGCGGGATTCAGCCGGCTGTTCCACTTCTGCAGATTTCTGGAACGCGGCGGGCTCCTCAGGCAATTCATCTTCACCAAAAATGTCACCGAAAGCGTCATCAATGCTCTGAGGCTTATCTGCAGCAGGAGCTGCCGGAGCTACTTCTGCCACTGCCGGTTCAACTTCGGCCGGGGGTTCCACCTCGGCGGACTTTTGGAAGGCTGCCGGTTCTTCGGGCAGTTCGTCTTCGCCGAAGATATCACCGAAAGCATCGTCAATGCTCTGGGGCTTGTCTGCGGCAGGGGCTGCAGCTGCCGAAGCTTCAGCAGATTTCTGGAAGGCAGCAGGTTCTTCGGGCAATTCATCTTCGCCAAAGATGGATCCGAAAGCGTCATCCACACTCTGAGGTTTGTCTTCGGGTGCAGGGGCGCTGAACACCTTATTTGCATTTTCTGCCGCAGCAGGTTCGTCGTCGATACCCGCAGAAAGGTTCAGGTTGGAGAACGGAGAGGCCGGGGCCGCAGGTTCTTCGGGTTCCAGGTCATCGTCCACACCAAAGAAGCTGGACATGGCGGAATTCACGTCACCGCTAGAAATGTCGTCGTCGGCAGGGAACACTTCTGGTGCCGAAGGTTCCTCGGCACTGATGGATTCCATGGCGGAATCTAGGGATGCCTGCAGGCTATCCATGGCGGCCTCGTCACCGGCATCGGCATCAGGAATCAAGGCGGACAGTGCGGCAAAGGGATCATCAGCATTGCCAGCTTCTGCAGCCAGGGATTCAAACGCAGTCGTTTCAGGAGCGGCTGATTCAGGCTCCGCCGTCGCGGTTGCCACATCCGGTTCCTCGTTTACAAATTCAAAGCCACTGCCAAACTTGGGACCCTTTTCTTCAGGTGCACCCGCCTCTTCGGGAGATTTCTCAAAGAAGGGCGCATCATCACCCATAGAGAATTCCATGGGCGAACCGGCATCCGCCGTTTCCAGTCCAGGCATAGACAAGTCCATCTCGCCCAGTTCTGCACCGGCTGCAGCAGCCGTGGCCGCCGCCACCACATCGTACTCGTCTTTCCAGAACTGGTCCAGAGGATCCATATCGTGAACCTTGCGATAGCACTGGTTTCTTTCATTTACTTTTTCCAGTTTATCGTAGGCATCTCCCATACGTTTTTGGGCGGACAAGCAGAAGGGGTCAAGCTTGAGGACCTTGGCACATTCTTCAATGCAACCTTCGTAGTCCTCCTTTTCAAACAGAATCTTAGTACGGACAAGGTGTGCAGCCAGATCCCCCGGATACAAGGTTAGGCCGCCATCAATGCGTTCCAAGGAGGTTTCCAGGTCACCGGCATCCCTTTCAAGATCGGCAAGCCAAGCAAAAGCCTGGGTATTCACCTTCTTTTTACCGATGGACTTTCTCAAAGATTCCAGCGTTACCGTCATTTTTCCTCCAATGAGAGCAAAATCGCCTCGTCGGCCAACAGAACAGGGATTCCTTCGCGGACAGGATAAACTCGTTTCTTATCCGCCGTGACTAAAGCTTCCGTTAGGGGTTCGACCACTTTCTCGCCAGCAACATTTTTCACAGAACCTGCAGAAATGGCACTATTCAACGCGGAAAGTAGGGCTTCGTCCGCCATACCGAGTTCACCCCTAGTTTCGGGGCAACAAAGAATATCTAGAAGGGCTTGATCAAACATAACACCTTAAAAATCAACAACTTACACAAGAATAAAAATAACTCTATTTTGACAATATCGCAAAAATAAAGTCGATTTTAGTGCAAATATTTAAGGTTTATCAGGGCGAAATTGCCATTTTTCCCATTTCCGATAAGCAAATAAACCCTCAAACCGAGTTTATTGAGCCAACCGATATCAAAATCCTCGCGATAACCAGAGAAATTGGAAACCACTAGAAGCTCCCGGCAACCGGTACGGCAGCAAATGGACTCCATATCGGAAAGACGCCCAAGCAGGTGTTGACGATTCTCTTCGGAAAGTTCTTCTGGTTCGCTACTCACGCAACCGAGAATTTCAATACCAGGAATCACATTGTAACTATCAAACCAGTTGGTAAGTGAATCTTCTCGCCCACCAAGCAAAATAGAACGATGGCGTTTTTTTGCAAAGATGCGGTAGAAATAGTTGATCCAGAAAGCAACGCGACGCCATGCAAGCATCGCAAAAGGAATAAAGATGCTGGAACAAGCGACAAGAAGAACCCCTTGCATATCGCTTAGAAAGCTTCCATTTTCTCCATCAATAGCAAAATACGTATTAAAAGAACGGAAGGCTGTATAGCCAAATAAAGCAAGCAAGTTCAACGGAACCAAATAACGCAGAAACTTTTCGCCATTAAGACTTGATTCCGTATATTCCCCGCGGAACATAAGGAAAGCCAAATTTGCAAACGTAACAACGCCAACAAGCCAATTATCTCCAAAACACGCCAGAAAATTTTCAGAAAAAGAATTACCACTTTCGCGGAACAGCAAAGCAAGTAATAACGACCATATCGCAATGACTCCTAAATCCAAAAATATCTTCCAGAATTTGGGAATAAGACGAGAAAAAACGCCCATAAAAGCGGCAAATAAAATACCAAAAGATACTAGAAAATTTGGAACAAAGTAAAGGTCCTTGTGTTTTTTCACAAAGATAAGCATCGCCTTGTAGAAATCCAGGTAGGAATTCCAACGGCGGGTACGGCAGCTCTGGCCCTTAAAATGCAAAATATTCGTCGATGGTGTGTAGTAGTTCTTACATCCAGCAACTTTCGCCCTGAAGCACAGGTCCAAATCCTCACCATACATGAAAAAGTCTTCGTCGAAACCGCCCAACTTTTCGTACAGGTCTCGGCGCATACAGAAGAACGAACCACTGATAGCATCGACCTCGGTCACTTCATCCGGGTCGGCGTAAGTCATGTTGTATCTTGCAAGAATCTTGTTTTTTGGAAAAAGCGCGGCAAGACCAATTGTCTTAGAAACAGCAGAAACAATTGTCGGAAAAGACCGCCGACAAGCCCATTGTATAGAGCCATCCTCGTTCAAAATGCGGCAACCAACCGTTCCCGATTCAGGATGATCTGCCATAAAATCAAGGACCTTGGTAAACGAGTCCCGTGAAACCACCGTATCAGGATTGATAAAAAAGAGGTAAGGTTTGGTCGCTTGCTTTTCCGCAAAATTGCATCCCTTGCCAAATCCCAGGTTTTCCTCAGAATCAAGCCAAAGTACGTCAGGAAAAAATTTCTTTATTTCAGGAAGAATCGGTTCCGAAGATCCATTATCCAAAACGATAATCTGCGAGTCCACACCTTCGCACGCATCACGTACAGACTTCAGGCACGCCGGCAAAAAGTCGCAGGAATTGTAGGCAACGATGATAATGGAACAAGAGGGCATGAGATAGTTATCAGTTTTCAGTTTTCAGTTGTGAGTACTGCGAATTTCAAGAAGCTACATTCAAAAAACACACAGCTCATACGCGGTACTCAAAACTCATTAGGCGAGTCCGAGCCTTAGTTTTAAAACGAGGAAAAACGCCTCGGAAATGATACCGCCACTCATCTTGGAGGTCCCGCGAGTGCGATCGGTGAACACGATGGGGATTTCTTTCACCCGAAGGCCCTTCTTCCAAATCTTAAAGGTGGTTTCAATCTGAAAGCAGTAGCCGTCACTCTTCATCTTGTCAAGATTCAAAGCCTGTAGGGCCTCACGTCGGAAGCACTTGAAGCCGCCGGTGGCATCGCTTACCGGAAGCCTGGTCACAAGGCGGGTATAGACGTTAGCGCCATAACTCAAGATAAGACGGCGCAAATCCCAGTTCACCACGCTGATACGGCGGTCCTGGTAACGGCTACCCAGAACCAGGTCGGCATCCTCCGCCGTTTCCAGAAAACGGTTCAGGTCCGTAGGGGAATGACTAAAGTCCGCATCCATTTCAAAGACGCGCTGGTAGTCCCGTTCCAAAGCCCACTTGAATCCGGTAACATAAGCCGAACCGAGGCCCATCTTACCCTTACGGCGAATCAAGTGAATCCGCGGGTTCTTTTCCGATTCCGCCTGCACCAGGTCTCCCGTACCATCAGGACTCCCGTCGTCCACCACCAAAATTTCCAGACAGGAATTCTGCTCCAGAATGGCCGGCATAATGAGAAGAATGTTTTCCTTCTCGTTATAGGTGGGGATGATGACCAGGCTTTTCGGATAAGACATAAATTCCTCTACATTCACTTACAATCTACAAAATCATTCCTTGCCGAGAGTATCGGCTATGGGGAAAGTCTGCTTGCGGTGGCCGTTTACCATCTCCCCAAGAAGCCCAAGAGAGAAAAACTGCACGCTCATCACCAGAGCAAAGCCGCCAGCAAGCAGAAGCGGACGCACATGGAGCGCCCCCGTCTGAAGCCATTCGTAGCCAAAGAAGCCGCAAATACCCAGGCCTACCAGCATAAACAAGAGGCCTATCAAGCCAAAGAAATGGAGCGGCTTGGTAGAGAAGCTCCGCATAAACATCAGGGAAACCAGGTCTAGAAATCCCGAAACCAAGCGGGAAATGCCGTACTTGGACACCCCGTGGACGCGGGCCCTGTGAGCCACAGGCATTTCGGTGATGCGGAATCCCTGCCACTTGGCCATCACCGGAATAAAACGGTGGTAGTCGCCATAAAGCTCGATATAGCGCACTACGGAGCGACGATAAACCTTGATTCCGCAGTTGAAATCGTGAAGGCGTTTGCCGCATACCATAGAAACGGTCAAATTGAAAAGTTTGGAAGGCCAGGTCTTGTGCCAAGGATCCAAACGGTGAATTTTCCAGCCAGACACCAGGTCGTAACCCTCGTCCAGAATCTTGATCATCTTGGGAATTTCCAGAGGGTCGTCCTGAAGGTCCCCATCCAAGGTGGCCACATAGTTGCCCTTGGCCTTCGAAAAGCCCAAGGCAAGAGCATCTGCCTTACCGCAGTTGAACTGGAAACGGAACCCGCGAATAAAGGGGTATTCCTTAGAAAGGCTTTCTACAACATCCCAGGTATTGTCTCTGCTGCCATCATCAATGATAATGGCCTCATAACTGAAACCCGTAGGCTCTATGGCGGCTACGATTTCCTTGAGCAGTTCCGGAAGATTCTCGCTTTCTTCCTTGACCGGGATGACCAACGACAAATCCATCATGACCTCGATTTACTGAGCCATCGCTACGGTAGGAGTGGAATCAGAAGCTTCAACGGTAGAATCCTGGACGCCACCTGCGGTATCACCCACACCGTTAGACGAATCCGTCTCAGGAAGAGGTTCCTCTACCTGCAAAGGTTCATCCGGCATAGCCGAAATCTGCTGCATGCTCATGGCTAGACGAGCCTTGCCCCCTTCTTCGTAGTCGGGAATAGCAGCGATACCCTTGCCCAAGACATTCAATGCCTCCTGTTTCATACCGGCGGCCTCGAACACGAAAGCGGCCGCCCAGTAGCAACGCCATTCCTTGGGGAACTGGTACATACCCAATTCTAGGTACTTGGTGGCCTGCAGGGCAAGACTATCCACGATAGCCTTCTTTTCCTTGGTAAAGGGGTGTTCCTGACGAAGTGCCGAAATTTGATCACGAACGTCAAAGGAAATCTGCAAGTACAGCGAAATGTAACCAGAAAGGAGTCTTTCCGTTTCGGAATTGACATAGGCAGTTCCATCGCCCAGACCACGGAATTTATACACCGTATCGATAAGAGCAGCCGTATAGGCGGCATCAAAGGCGTTGCGCTTGGGTTCCAAATCACCCTTCACGAAATTATAAACCATGCCCTCCTGAACCATGTATTTTTCCAAGCCCATGAAATTGGAGGTTCCCACCGTCGTGGAAATTTCAATGGGTTTGTCCATGTTCTGCAGGGCAAGGTCAATGACCAGCTTGTGCTGGGTCAGCATCATGCTGCTGCGGGTTCGGTTCGCCCAATCCACAAAGGCATCCCATACCTGATAGTGCACCTTGAACTGCAATAGTTTTGCGGAATCCGCAGAAGACAATTCCTGGCCTTCCATCTGGTCGATACGGGACTTGAGCTGGGGCATCAAGCGGTTGGCGTTCTTGACCCAGGTAGAGACCTGATGGTTCGGGTTAGAAGCGGAACTGTTATCCAGCACCATGTCGCTGTCGATAGTCTTCTTGTCGTAACTGAGCTTCAAGACCGGTTCGTTATCCAGCATTTGCTTGATGTACCAATCCGTATTGCCAAGGGAAAGGTTCACCACACGCACATCCTTACGAATGCCGGCCACCTCCTGCGCAAACCAAAGCGGGAAGGTGTCGTTGTCGCCGTTGGTAAAGAGGATGGCATTGGGCCTACAGCTGTTCAGCAGGTTATAGGCGTAATCCCAAGGAACCCACAAGCCGGAACGGTCGTGTTCCTTGTAGTTCGAAATGCAGGGAACAAGGAACGAGACCAGCACAAGCACTGCAGCAACAGGACTTGCAAAGGCGGCGTAGGCACCTGTGGCGCAGGTCAGCACCAGAATGCCCGCACCAATTCCAAGAATCAGGCTCATGAAAATAAAGGCCGGCGTGTAGAAGTAGTCACGCTCGCGGACCTCCATGTGGACCGCTTCAGGGAAAGGAGCCCTAGCGCCTACCTGGGCAAAGCCACTTTCTATTTTCTGCCAGGCCTGCCAGGCCGTAGCATTTTGCAAAGAAGCCAACTGCTTTTCCAACTCGGCAATTTTCGGAGCTGGAGTATTCCGCTGGCGAAGCACTTCGATGCGAATCTTGGTGCGTTCTATATCCTGACGCAGGTCAATCAGGTCGTTGGGATCGGGAACCATGGGAATAGCGGCACCACGACTGTTCAAATCCTGAACATTCCGGGTCATGACGCTCACCCAATAATCGTGTTCCCGCTGTTCCATACGGGTTCCATCGGCAAAGTTGATGTAGAACAGGAGTCCCAGGCTGCAAAGCACGTACAACACAGACGTATAAATTCCCAAGCGCCGGTTACGTTTCCAGATAAATACGCAGACCATCACGATAAGGCCGTTCATGAGAACGAATATCAGGAACTGCGGAAGCACCGCATCGCCCATGAAGCTCATCTGGGTGGGGAACTTGATACCGAAACGTTCCAGGGGTTCGTTCTCAGAGGCATCGAAAGTATAGACCCCGTTGGCGTAGTTTACACCGCCCACCTTGTAGGGCAAGTACTGAGCCATCTGGTAACCACCGTAGCTCATGCTGGGGAAAGAGAACAATTGGTGAGTGATGCGAGAACGGCGGTAGAAAGCACGACTAATCATGCTTTCAGAACCGTACTGTTTGCGTTCCACAAAGTTATTGAAGGCTTCCCAGTTTTCGCTCTTGAGCAGGTTGCCCAACTGCAGGTTGCCCTGGTCGTCACGAATATTGATTTCCGGGTCGTTTTCATCAATGATGGGGTTCAACTCGGAACGAATGGGAATGTAAAGGTGGGTGCTATAACCCACAAGGGCGAAGAAAGCAAAGGCAAGGGAAAGGCGAACCGCCTTGTTCACATTGGGGGAGAACGGCTTAATGGCCGTAAGAACCGCTAAAACCACAAGGCAAGCGAGAGAAATCTCGATAAAAGCGGACACCATGTAAATCACAGAGCAGAGAAGTATACCCGTAATCCAAATGGGAATGCGCTCCACAATCTTCTTAGGTTGGGCCACCAGCAAAAGGACAAATACTGCAGGCACCGTAAGCATGGTGTAGAGGTGGGCGCCGATACCGAGGAATGCGATATAGCAGATGAAAATCAGAATCTTGTCGCTGCCGTCTTCGTCCCTCTTGTTGTACCAGGCCAGGCCAAGGTAAGAGACCAACATCAAAATGAACATGGCCACGCCATAGACTTCGGCTTCCACCGCGTTGAACCAGAAAGTATCAGAGAAAGTCAGCAAGAAACCGGCAACGAGAGCTGCAGTACCGAGTACGATGGTGCGAACCTTAGAAGAAATCTTTTCGGCAAGGGAGTCCGTCTTGAGGACCGTCGCCAAAAGATCCCAGGCAAAGAGGGCCGTCACATAGACTGTCGCCGCAGAGCTCACCACGGAGATGTAGTTCACCCGCTTCGCAATTTCTTCGACAAAGGGGAGCAGTACAATGACCGCACGGGCAAAGAACACGAAGAAAGGCGTTCCAGGGGGATGCGGAATACCCAGGGTGTTTGCGCAGGCCACAAATTCACCGCAATCCCAGAAAGAGACCGTGGGCGCCATGGTCATGGCATAGACAATCAGGGCTACAAGGCTAGCAATCCCTGCAAAAATATGTTTCATCCACTTTTCTTTAATCACGACTAATTATCCTTTTTTTGAATTCCTGTGCTGATTCCGCGCTTGTTCATGAACCCCGACAAAAGCCCGTTCACAAAAGCTCCCGACGAATCGGTACTGTACTTGGTGCTAATCTGTACCGCCTCGGACAGAGCCACCTTTACGGGAATATCCGGCACAAAAAGCAGTTCCACCATGGCGATACGAGCCACGATGCAGTCAATCTTTGCAATGCGGTCAATTTCCCAATGCACGGAACAGGCCTTGATGTCTTCGTCCAGTTCTTCGCGATGAGCCTGCACCAAATCCACCAACTTCATCCCGTACTTTTTCTGGTCATCTTGCAGGGGCTGGGATTCCAGAACTCCTGGAAGGGCCTCTCCTGCCGTAGAGCCCGTAATCTCCATGGCATACAGGAGCTGCATGGCAAAAACTCGGGCGGGTCTGTAAGTTTTATTCATAGTCGGGTTTCAAGTTTTAGGTTTTAGGTATGAGGTCGCTCCCTACGGTCGCTTTGAGGTTTGAGTTCGGGCACCCTATCACTTCGTTCCAGAGCGCCCTTTGAGTTATGAATAATCGCGCCACAGGCGCCACTATCTAGCTCAAAGCCTTGCCTAAGCAAGGCGACCTCACAACTCATAGCTCACACCTCTTTGTATAAATTCGCCATTTCCACGGCGGTGGCGGCCCAGTTAGATCCCAGGTTTCCAGCCTTGAGGCCTGCGCGGTTCATGGCCTGGTCCACAGTGTCGGTGGTAAGAATCCCGAGAATCACCGGGAGTTTTCCTTCGGCGGCAATGCTTGCCACACCGCCGGTAGAGGCGTTCACCACCACGTCGTAGTGGCTGGTCTCCCCACGGATCACGGCGCCGATGGCCATCACGGCACTGTACTTGCCACTGTCGGCAAGCCTGCGGCACACGCCCGGCAGTTCGAAAGCGCCAGGAACATGCACCACGTTAATGTCCTTGTCGGCAACGCCCAGCAGTTCCAGTTCACGGACAGCCCCTTCCAGGAGCTTGTCGGTGACCACCTCGTTGAAGCGGGCGACGGCTATGGCCACCTTGAGGCCTGCACCGTTCAGAGAATTCTTGATTTCGTTCACCATGTTAGTATCCTCTTTTTAAACCTTTTCACTGGACACTTCGCCGGTCGCGGCGGGGTCGCTGTCCACATGCAACTGGTGTCCCATCTTCTTCTGCTTGGTCAGCAGGTAAAACCTGTTCTTCTCGTTGGGCTTGATTTCGATGGGCACCCGCTCCACAATCTTGAGTCCGTAGGCCGAAATGCCCGAAATCTTGCTGGGGTTGTTGGTCAAGAGACGCATCTCCCGCACCCCCAGGTCCGCAAGAATCTGGGCTCCCGTGCCGTACTGGCGCAGGTCCGACTTGAACCCCAGGTGAAGGTTCGCCTCCACCGTGTCCATGCCCTTCTCCTGCAGTTCGTAGGCCCGGAGCTTGTTGCACAGCCCGATTCCCCGGCCCTCCTGCCCACGCAGGTACAAAAGGACGCCGCCGTGTTCGCCGATGAACTTCATGGCCGAGGCCAGCTGTTCGCCGCAGTCGCAGCGCAGACTCCCGAAAATGTCGCCGGTAAGGCACTCGCTATGGACGCGCACGTAAATCGGCTTGCTGAAATCGGGGTCGCCCGCCACCCAGGCCACATGCTCCACGCCGTCGGTCTTGCTCCTGTAGGCGTAGGCGGTAAAGTCGCCATACTTGGTGGACACGTGGGGGGCAGCCACACGTTGCACCAGTTTTTCGTTTCTCAGGCGGTAGTCAATCAGGTCCCGGATAGAAATAATCTTGAGGCCGAACTTCTTGGCCACTTCCATCAATTGCGGAAGACGGGCCATGGTGCCGTCCTCGTTCATGATTTCGATGAGGGCGGCGGCAGGCCGAAGCCCTGCAAGCTTTGCCAGGTCCACGGCGGCTTCCGTATGGCCAGCCCTGCGAAGCACGCCTTCTTCCTGGGCATACAGGGGCGAAATGTGTCCCGGCCGGCCAAAGTCACCGGGTTTGGAGTTCGGGTCGGCAAGGGCCTGGATGGTAGCCGCACGGTCATGGGCCGAAACCCCCGTAGTGCAGCCTTCAATCTTATCTACCATGATGGTAAAGGGTGTTCCCAGCATGGAAGTGTTCTCCGCCGTCTGGCGGGTCAAATTCAGCTCGTGGCAGCGGGAAATAGGCAGCGGTGCGCAAAGCACGCCCCTACCCTCATGAAGCATGAAATTCACCTTTTCAGGCGTAATCTTCTCGGCGGCGATGACAAAATCGCCCTCGTTCTCGCGGTCTTCGTCATCGACTACGATAAGGAACTTTCCGTTCCTGAAATCCTCTATGGCCTCTTCGATGGTATTAAGCAAGGTCACGTTCCTTCAGATAATTCTCGATATACTTGCCCAGCATATCCACTTCCACGTTCACGACGGTTCCTGCCACCCAGTTGCGGAGGTTGGTACGGGCGAGGGTCTCCGGGATAATGCATACCCGGATGGAATCCTCAAACTTTTCGGCCACCGTAAGGCTGATGCCGTTCAGGGAGATGGAGCCCCGGCGGATAATGTAGCGCTTGAGGTCCGCAGGCATCTTCAGGTCCACCTCGACACCGGTTTCACGAGGCACCACCTGGATAACCTCGGTCACGCAGTCCACGTGGCCCATCACAAAATGCCCACCCATAAAACTGTCAGCGCGGCAAGGCAGTTCCAGGTTCACCAGCTTGCCGGGAGCGGCTGCCTTGAAGGCGGTGTTTTCCACCGTTTGGTGCATCAGGCAAAAAGTCGCCTCGTCTGCGGTGCAGGATTCCACCGATAGGCACACGCCGTCGTTGGCCACGCTGTCGCCCAGTTTGCAGTCCTTGAAAAAGCCCGGAGCCCGGAGCACCATGGAAAGGGCGTCCCCGCGGGGCACAAGGGAAACAATCTCACCCGTCGCTTGAATGATACCTGTAAACATACGGGGGCAAATGTAGAAATTTCGGAATTCAGAATTCGCATTTCGGAAGCAATCAAGCGGTAAAAATGATTCTTGCCAAAGGAAAACCTAAGCGTGGGGCTAGGGGGTAGGAATGTGGGGTGGGGGGGGAGCC
>CAMHDS010000017.1 GCA_946183925.1 uncultured Fibrobacter sp.
TTTTGTATATTACCCCGCGAAAGTCGTATTTCCATATCCCATAGCAGCCAAAATAGGCTGCGGGCTATGGAAATACGACTTTTTTTATGGAGGTAAAATGAGCAAAAAGCCTAAAATTGAGATTCCCGACCAGGTCGGGAACGAAAACAGGGGCGAAATCGTGCTTTACCAGCCGGAAGGTGAAGTCCGGCTGGAAGTGCGTGTAGAAAACGAGACGGTGTGGCTTACGCAAGCACAGATGGCTGCGCTGTTCGAAAGAGAGCGTTCCGTCATCGCAAAGCATATCAAAAACGTATTCAAGGAGGGCGAACTGGATTCAAAAGTGGTATGTGCAAATTTTGCACATACCACTCCCCATGGCGCAATTAAAGGGAAAATGCAGATTTCTGAGGTCGTCCTGTACAACCTTGACGTAATCATCTCTGTCGGCTATCGCGTTAAATCTATTGCTGGCACGCGTTTTCGCCAGTGGGCAAATCACGTCCTTAAAGACTACATGCTCAAGGGCTATGCCATGAACCAGCGGAAGATTGCGACGGATTTGCAGATTGCGGACCGTCTGCATGAACAGCGGCAACTCATCGAGAGCCAGGGAACAGAAATCGCGGATGTCCGGAAGTCTATTGCCGAACAGGATTCCCGGCTTTCTGCAGTCGAACAACGTATAGACTTTTTCGTGAATGCGGCACAAATTCCAACGGGTGGAATTCTTACGACTGGAACGCGGTTTGACGGGTTTATACTGATTTCGGATCTTGTGAAAACCGCCAAAAAATCCGTAGTATTCATCGACCCGTATGCCACCGTCGAGGTGCTAAAATTCGCGGCCATGCGGGCGAAAGGTGTCTCGGCGACAATCTACTCCCCGAGAATTACACCCGAATTCCAAGCTGCGGCAGAATTGCACAAAAAGCAGTACCCAAATTTAGAACTGAAGACCATGCGCACGATTCACGACCGTTTTCTTCTGGTCGATGACACTGTATATCATTTTGGCGCAAGTTTCAAGGACATGGGTAACGAGATGACGGCTTTCAGCGTGCTGGATTTTGTGACACCGGAGGAAGTCATCGAGAAAGTGAGGGAAAGCACGAAGGGGTAAAAAAACTTAGCGAAAGTCTCTCGGCGGAAACTCGCAGGGACTAACAGTCACAAGAGTTTCCTCCTGCAGAAACGGTTCTTACCCAAAAAAAGTCTTGACCGCAAAGCACTTGTGAACCAGATCCGTTCTTGTGTTTTTTGACCGAGATGTGGGCTTCCCGAGCGAACAGTCGAACAAAGTGAATCTGCGAGCGAGGGAATGTTCACATCGAGGGAGAGATTTGTTAAAAAAATTGCCCTTTCCTGGTTCTGTTTTGTATATTACCCCGCGAAAGTCGTGTTTCCATATCCCATAGCAACCAAAATCGGCTGCGGGCTATGGAAATACGACTTTTTTTATGGAGGTAAAATGAGCAAAAAGGATAAAATTGAGATTCCCGACCAGGTCGGGAACGAAAACAGGGGCGAAATCGTGCTTTACCAGCCGGAAGGCGAAGTGCGGTTAGAAGTTCGTGTAGAAAACGAGACGGTGTGGCTTACGCAAGCACAGATGGCGGAACTGTTTGACGTTCAACGACAGGCTATTACAAAGCACATAAAGAATATTTTCGACTCGCACGAACTGGAAGAACCATCAACTAGTTCCATTTTGGAACTAGTTCAAAAAGAAGGTCGTCGGGTGGTAAAGCGTCCCGTAACGCTTTACAATCTCGATATGATTATTTCTGTGGGCTTTCGAGTCAATACGCAACGCGGTATCAAGTTTCGCCGCTGGGCAAACCAGGTTCTCAAGGAATACATGCTCAAGGGTTACGCCATAAACCAGCGAAAGCTATCGACCGATTTGCAGATTGTGGACCGTCTGCACGAACAGCGGCAACTCATCGAAGGCCAGGGCGCAGAAATTGCGGAATTAAGGAACACCACAGAAAAACGTCTCGACGAACAGGACTCCCGACTTTCAGCGGTCGAACAACGCATAGACTTTTTCGTGAATGCAGCGCAAACTCCAACAGGAGGCATTCTTGCGACAGGAACGCGATTTGACGGTTTCGTGCTGATTTCTGATCTTGTGAAGAGGGCAAAAAAGTCCGTGGTATTTATTGACCCATATGCCACCATCGAGGTGCTGAAATTTGCTGCCATGCGAGCAAAAGGCGTTTCGGCAAAAATCTACTCCTCACGAATTACACCTGAATTCAAGGCTGCGGCAGACTTGCACAAGAAGCAATATCCTGAACTAGAATTGAAGACCATGCGCACGATTCACGACCGTTTTCTTCTGGTCGACGACACTGTATATCACTTTGGAGCTTCGTTTAAAGATATGGGTAACGAAATGACTGCTTTCAGCGTGCTAGATTTCGTGACACCGGAGGAAGTCATCGAGAAAGTGAGGGAAAGCACGAAGGGGTAAAAAAACTTAGCGAAAGTCTCTCGGCGGAAACTCGCAGGGACTAACAGTCACAAGAGTTTCCTCCTGCAGAAACGGTTCTTACCAGTAAAGGCGGGTCTATACCAAAAAGCACTTGTGAACCAGAGCCATTTTTTTTGTTTTTTGACCGAGATGTGAATTTCTCAAGTGAACAGTCGAAGGTCGTGAGTCCCTGTGAACGAGAGATATTCACATCGAGGGAAAGATTTGTTAAAAAAGGAGATGCCCGACAAGAGGATAGGGGATTCTCGCCTTCGCGAGGATGACGAGAAGGGTTGCGGGGTCTTAGGGGCAGAGCCCCTAGGAGAGGGGGTAGCGGAAAATGCGGCGGGTATGGAATGGTGGCCCCGGCATTCGCCGGGGTGACAGCAGGATAGAGCCGCAGTTGCAGCGCGGGGGAGGCTTCCCCCGCCAAGGTAAAGAGGGAAAACTTTACAGTAGGGCGTCCAGTTCTTCGGAGCTGGTGGCTACCTGCTGCTTGTTGTTCCAGATGCGCATGAAGGTCTTGCCGTAGGCCTCGTTCACCACGCGGTTGTCGAGAATCAGGATTTTTCCGGAGTCCGATTCCGTGCGGATAAGGCGGCCAAGGCCCTGGCGCAGTTCCATGTAGGCCTCGGGCACGAAGTAGCTCTTGAAGGTGTTCTCGCCCCGGGATTTCATGTCGGCGGAAATGCCCGCCACCAGCGGGTCCGAGGGGTTGGGGAACGGAAGCTTGGTGATGACCAAAAGTTTCAGCGCATCGCCGGGGAAATCCACGCCTTCCCAAAGGGTCTGGCAGCCAAGCAGGCAAGCTCCGCGGGACTTGCGGAACATGGACACGAGACCGTCCAGGGAACCATCTACGTGCTGGCACAGCAAAAGCTTGTTCTTGGCGGCAAAGGCAGGAGCCAGCGCCGCCTGGGCCTTCAGCATGGTAGAGACGCTGGTGAACAGCACCAGGGCGTTTTCGTCGGTCTTGGGCAAGACCTGCAAAAGGGTTTCGTTCAGGGCTTCGCCGAATTCCGCCGTAGAGGGCTTGGGCAGGTATTTCGTCACGATGACGGAGGTGCGGGAATTGCGGGCCTGTTCGTCGGGGAACACCTTGAGGAAGGGCCGCTTGCCCGGACCGTCGCTGGACATGCCCATTTTCTGGACAAAGTAAGAAAGGTCGCCCTGCACCGCCAAGGTGGCGGAGGTGAACAGCGCAGACTTTATCCAGGGGTAGAATTTTTCCTTCCAGGTGTCGCCGGAATGGAGCGGGTAGGCGTGCATCTTGAGGGTGTGGGGGTTGAAGGGTTCTTCCAGGTAGAACACCCAATCATTTCGACCCGCCTTGGTCAAGAATTCAAAATCCGTCATGAAACGGGACAGTTCTTCCATGGCGCCGCGGGCGTCCTTCACCAGGCCCTTGGTCGCAGGCACTGCCGCAAGGGCGTCGAACAGCTTGTCGGCCTGGGATGCGGCCACCAGGAACTGGTCCACAAAAGGTTTCGGGTCGGCATCGTATTCGGCGAGAATCCCGTTTCGGTAGATGAGTCCCGTCTTGTCCGTTTTCAGCTTGCCTATACGCTTGCCGATTTTCATGAAGAATCGGTGCAGGCATTTTTCCGTCTCGTTCAGGGCGCCAATCAGTTCTTCGCAGGCGGCAAGGAGAGCCGTCTCCTCGGCAGGAATCCTGTTCTCGATTTCGGCCACGAGTCCGTCTTTGTTGAGCCTGGAAGGCACCAGAGTCTTGACGGTGTTCCTGAAACCGAAGAAGGATACCAGCCTGCCTTGGGCCTGGTTGCTCACTTCGGGGAGGCGGTGGGCTTCGTCAAAGACGATGTGTTCGTAGGCGGGAAGCAGGGCAAAATCCAGTTTCAGGTCCGCCATGAACAGGGCATGGTTTACCAACAGCATGTTAGATGCGGCCGCCCGGCGCTTGGCCACCATGGCAGGGCAACGGGAATAATGGGGGCACTTTTCGCCTTCGCAGGTAGCGGCACTGCTCGAAAGCTTGGACCACAGCACTCGATTGCGGTTGTGGTTGAAAGAGGTGCACTCGTTGATGTCGCCCGTCAGGGTCGTCTCTACCCAGGGGAGCAGCGCCATAAAGGAATCCCGCTCGTCACTCTGCAAAAGACCGGCGGAGCATTCCAGCATCTGCTCGAACTTGCGCAGGCAAAGGTAGTTGTCACGGCCCTTCAGCATGGAGACCTTCAGACGGCCATCGAACAGCGGTTCGATCTGCGGGATGTCGTGATTCCAGAGCTGCTCCTGCAGGGCGCGGGTAGCGGTACTGATGACCACACGTTCGCCGGCCACCGCCTTGTTGGCGGCGGCCACCAGGTAGGCCATGGACTTTCCGGAGCCCGTAGGAGCCTCTATGACGCAGAGGCCGCCCTTGTACATGTTGCGTTCGGCGATGGCGGCGTATTCCGCCTGGTTCTTGCGGTAGGTAAATTCCGGAATCTGCTTGGAAAGAAGCCCGCCCTCGTCAAAAAATTCGGAGACCCGACGGCCCTTTGCAGGAACTGCGGCGCCCGACTCGGCGGCCACTTCAGAAATCTTGTAGTTCGGCTTGGAACCTGCGGCGGCATTTTCGGCAGTGGAATTGTCGACCTTTGCAGTGTTCCCGAAAAGAGCTTCCCAATGACTGCCGGCCCCCACACGCACAAGAGCGTCCATGAGCCAGCTGTCCATAGACGAAATTTTCTCGAAAGACTTTACGAACAGGTTTCCGCAGGCTTCTGCATCGGGGAGCGCCCTATGGGCGCGGCTCTGCTCGATCCCGAGGGCCTGTACCAGCGTATCCAGGCGGTGGTTGGGAACGTCCTGGAACGCAATCCTCGAAAGGGTCAAGGAATCCCATACGGAGTGATTCTCAAAATCGATTCCGACCTTTGCAAAGGCGCTCTTGAGAAACCGAGCGTCGAAACTCGCGTTGTGGGCCACGATGGGGCTGTCACCGATAAAGCTCCGGATTTTCCCGGCCAAAGACGCAAAGTCCTCGGACTCGTCCAACTCCTTCTGGGTGATTCCCGTAAGGCTCTCGATAAAAGGGCGCAGCTTTACCGTTGCTGGGCGGACCAGGTAATCTACGGATTCTGTCGCCTTGCCGTTTTCAAATCGCACCAGGGCGACTTCGATGATTTCGTCCTTGTCAAATTCAAGGCCCGTAGTTTCCAAATCGATGGCAATAAAAGTAGGAATGTTCATGAGAATCTCACTTTTTCGACAATGTCGGCAAATTGGGAATCAGCTTGTTCAAGTCGTTTTCGCCCTTGGATATCTTGAGCGTGTCGTTTGGCGCGCGCCAGGGCTTGCCGAAAGAGAAAGGCGAAAGCGCGCCCGCATCGGGCGTGTCGCGGCCTTCCTTGGGGTAGTAATATTCGATAAAGAAAGCGCCTTCTTCCAAATCCGGGAAGGTAAAGTTACCTGCGGCGTCGCACTTCGCGATTTGCGCCGCCTTGGTCTCTATGGAGGTGAGCCGCACCGCCACCTGGTCGTTTCCGCCAGGGACCGCTCCCTTGAGAGATGCAAGCTTCAGCTTAGACACCGCCTCTACGCGGGCAAGGCGCTTGTACTTGAGGGTTACAACCGTATCGCGCACGCCGTTGCTGTCGGCTGCCGCAAGGGTGGTGTCGTTATAGCCCTGCAAAACTTCGATAGCCACGTCGGTAGGCCATTCCTCGTCGCGTTTTGCAAGCAGGCGGACAGGATCCAGGGCCACCACGTTCAACTGCACCGTATCCTTGTTGATGGCGGTGTAGAACGTCTGGGCCAGGGAATCTCCAAAGGGCTTGTCGTAAGAGATAATCAGCGAGTCGTGAGGGAACACCGCCTTGGTCCTGGACGTAAACTTTGCACCTACAATGCTTGGAGCGAGAGTGTCCCTCGCCATCTCCTGCCATTCCCATTCCACATAGTTGCGGAGCGTGTCCAGAGGGCGGAACAGGGAATCCTTCGCACTGTTGCAGACAAACTTGTAAACCGTTTCTTTCTTGGGCTTTTCGTTAAAGTAGAACTGCGGCTTTTTGGAAGAAGCTCCCAAGTAAACCTTGGAAGGATACAGCTTCTTGCCGTCGGTATTGGAGGTAATGGAACAGTTGGCGGTATCCGTAAAGGCAGAATCAAAATAGACCGGCCGGGTGAAGGTCGCCTCCAGCACGTTTGCAAAAGGCTGGGTCACCGACTCCAGCTCCAGATAGCTCGTGTCCTGGTCGCCCAGAGGTATCCAGAGGGTGTCTGCCAAGGTTTCCGTCAAGACCAGGTCCTGAATCCAGAAGCCCACCAGTTCCGCAGACGGTTCGATTTTCTGGTTGCCGTTGGCATCCAAGAATGCCGCTACGCGGTAACGGCCGGGCTTGAGGCCCGTCAGCTCGAAATTTCCGGCGCTGTCCGCCAGAGTGGCAAAGAGGGGCGGCTCCTTCGCAAGCATGGGGAGCGAATCCAGCTGTTTCGTGGTGGAGTCCCTGAACTTCTGCAGGTAGCGGATTCCTTCGCGTTCCGTGCCCATCAAGAAAAGCCCGATACTCGGGTAGAGCTTCTTTTTCATCATGGAATCGTTCACCATAATGCGACCGGAGAGTTTCAGCGAATCGATGTGGGCGCCCGTAGAGAACACCACCTGGAAAGGCTTCGCCAGAGAATTCCCTCGCAAATCCTTGATGCCCCCTGCAAAGGTCACCGTATAGGTAGTGCCCGTATCCAAAAGCCCGCGGGACGTGAGTTCCAGAGTCTTGCCGCTAACCTCGAAACGCATCTTCTTTTCGATAGGCGGCGAAATGGACACGGCGTTTCTTGGAATGCTGGGGTTAATCCATTCGTCGAATTCCAGCTTGATGTAAAGTTCGTTGGGGTGGTTCGTGGTGCCCGGTGCAGGGTAAACCGCCGCAATTCTCGGCGGGAGCTTGTCTTCGGGACCGCCGCCGGGCGCAACCTGCGTTGCACAGGACACAAGAGACACGCCCATAACCGCACAGGCGAAGGCCAGCACAAGCATCCAAGAATATGTCCCGACAAATCTTTTCATCCTAAATCAGGGGAATCACCTTGCCGATACGGCTCCAACGGATACTGAAAGGAATGCGCCACCAGGTAAAGGGGTTCCCCAGGGCGAATTTCTGGTCTTCGTTCTCGAAGGAGAAATAAATCACGAAAGCCTTGGCGCGAATATTCCGGAGGGACACAAAACCCCAGTAGCGGCTGTCGGCGGAATTGTCCCGGTTGTCGCCCATCATAAAGAACTGGGGCGTCTTGACGGTATAGCTTTCGATGGGATTACCATCTACCAGCAGGCGGCGGTGAATCGAAAGCTGTGGAGCTGGGGCAGACAGAGTGTCTCCGGCAATTCCTTCTACCGTAGAGGCACCGTCCTGGGGAGCGTCCACTTCCAGAGTTTCTACCACGCCTGCGGTATCTTCGGCGGTGCGGTTCGCAAGGGCTACGTTTCCTTCTAGGTCGCGGAGCACCGAAGCGTCAAACCCGATGTAGCTCACCTGGCGGGTCATGCCGCCCTTGGCGTGGGGGTCCAGCATGGGCAAGAACCCGATTCTCGAAAGTTCCTTGAAATAGGCAAAACTCATGGCTCCGTAAATCGTGTCGCCCTGCACCAGGTGCTGCTGCAACACGGTGCGGTTGTAACGCAACATGTCGTTTATCAAGAGGCTGCGGTCGTTTTCTACCGGAATAAAGAAATTCTTGAATTCGTAGTTGTTGTTTTCTACACTGTCCTGCCAGAGGGAAATGTCCAGCTCCACATGGCTGTCGGGATTTTCTTGCAGAATCAGGGAACGGAGCCACCAGAGTTTTTCCAGCGGCAGGGAATCCACGTAGAACACGTCGCCTACCGAGGGCACCACGAAGGATTCCCGCTCGTCCTTGGGGGACTTGGTCCGGAAGGTAGAAGTGTACTTGCCGTGACCCGGGAGCGTGTCTTGCCGGACTCCGTTCAGGTAAAGCACGCCCTGGTGAACCGCCAGCGTGTCTCCGCTTACGCCCACGCAACGCTTGATGTAGTCCTTGGGGCCATCCGCATAGTGAACCAGGTGGGGCTGGCCTTCTTCGGGTTCGTGATCCCAGTAGAAGTTGCCGAACATGAGGGCGTTAAACAGATGGGTGTAACGCCCGGGATTGTTGTCGGGGTATTCGGGCTCGCCCGGGTAACGGAAAATCACCACGTCACCTTTCTTGGGCAGGGTATATCCCGGGAAATGCTGGTTGCTAAAGGGAATGGGCGAACCGTAGGTGAACTTGAGGCCCAGCAGAAAATCTCCGGTGCGCAGGGAATCTTCCATAGAACCGCTGGGAATCTGGAACGCCTGAATCACGTACTGGATTACAATCAGCGCAAGCACTACCGGGACGATAATTTCCCGCGTGAGGCCCTTCAAAAACTTTTTCGGCGAAAACTGTTTCGGCGTATTGTCCATATAATTCTCGACAGGAGGCGCTAGAGGCTGCGGACCCTCCTCACAAAATTCCTGCTCACCAGCAACTGGGTGCGGTCCTTGTCCCGCAAGATAACGTTTAGGCGGCTCATGTCCGACTTGCGGATTTCAGCGATGTAGTCGATGGCCACCAGGTGGGCCCGGTGGATCCGCACGAACTGGGCAGGGTCCAACTTCTTTTCCAAATCCACCAGCGGAGTATCGATGACGTACTGGTTGGTGGGGGTATAAACCGTAGTGTATTTTTCTTCGCTGTGGAAACGGATAATTTCATCGACGTTCACCAGCAAAATCCTGTCACCGATTTTCACCTGCAAGCGCTGCAGGTAATTGCTTGCAGAGCCCATCATCTGCTTGAAGGCATCCCAGGAGAAATTTTCGGGGAGCTGGTTTTCGCTTGCCGTCTGGGCGAGGCGTTTCCGCAGTTTCTCGACGGTCTTTTCTAGCCGGGAGGCTTCTACGGGTTTCAGCAGGTAATCCACCGTATTCTCTTCGTAGGCCCGCAAGGCAAAATTGTCGTAGGCCGTAGTGAACACGATCAGGGGCATGTCCTCTTCCAAGGATTTCAGTGCCTGGAATGCATCCATGTCCGTAAGCTGGATATCCAGGAACACCACGTCGGGCAAAAGTTCCTCGATTTTTTCGATGGCCTCGGCGCCAGACGACGCCTCTCCCGCAATCTCGATTTCTGAGGCGTATGGCTCCAGCAAGGAACGCATGCGCATGCGAGCCAGCGGTTCGTCATCTACAATCAGGGCCTTGCACTGCATCAGTTTTCTCCTTGAGCGGTGGAGGTGTCGGTTTCTTTGGTCAGGGCGGTGTCGGCAATTTTGGATGTATCGGCGCCGGCCGTTTTCCGCAAGGGGTTGATGTAAATGCGGATCAGCTCCGCTTTCATATCATCTTGATCCCTATAAACCGTGCCAGCTCCAGTGAGTAAGGCCAAAGAACCATAGGAATCTCGCTGGAACTTGTAGTGTACTCCACCTTCAGAAAGTTCCATGGACAGCTTGTCGCCTTCCAAAGAGTAACGACCCGAAAGGGTATCCGTCTCCACGGAATCGGGAGTAGAGCCCCTGACGATACTGCGGATGAACACAACGGAGCTGTCTTCTTTCAGTTCCGCCTTGACCACATTGCCCTTGCAGTTGTCACAAGGAAGCCTGCCGGAATAAAAACCGACAACCCCTTCGGGGACTTCAATCTTTTTCAGGGGCGGCAGCGGGGCCTGTTCTTCTTTGGAACAGCCAAGGAATACAAACAAACCTAACAGGAGAATCCAACTAGAAATCTTCATGCTCTAAAAATACAAATTTTAGAGCATCTACTGCACGGAACGGGCTATCCTAAAGCCCAAAGTATGGGCCTTATACAGCGGGGCCTTCTTGTCGCGCTCGCTGGAGGCCATAGCCGAAGCCTTGTCGCTCCAGCCACCACCACGCACCACGCGGTTCGTGCCTTTTTCTGCCCCCGTGGGGTCTGCCTGGTCCTTGTTTTCGTATGAGCCGTACCAGTCGTTCACCCATTCAGCCACATTCCCGCCCATGTCAAAAAGGCCGTATTCGTTGGGAGTATACTGGCCTACCGCCACGGGGCCTTTACTTTGTGCGTAATAGGCGTAATTCTTTGCCTCGTCCGTGCCCCAGTAATAGGTAGTAGTCGTGCCTCCACGGGCCGCCACTTCCCATTCGTTTTCGGTAGGCAGGCGAACAGCTCCCTTGGCGGCGTAATCTATGGTCAAATCCTTCAGGTAAGATTCGTCACCTACGGAGGTGTAAACGTAGGCGGTGTCACGACCCAGCAGTTTGGAGTAGGCGTTGCAGAAAAGTACCGCCTCGTACCAGTTCACGTTTTCCACCGGGAAATCCGTACCTTCGTTTGTCTGCTGGGGGAGACTCCCCATGACCTTGAAATAGGCGTCACGGGTCACCTCGGTTGTTGCGATTTCAAAGCCCGAAATGGAATAGGTGGCTGTGCCACGAGTAACGTCTGTGGCCGGAATTTCGGCCCATTCCACAAGGGCTGCCCAGGCGGAATCTTCTACCGCACTGCCAGAGGATTCCGGAGCGACTGAACCCGAAGAGCCGTTGCTGCCCGAAGACTTAACCGTGCCAGCGTCCTCGTCGGGGAACTGGGGAGCGAAAGTCTCTTCGCCACCGCTTGCCGAACAGGCCGCAAGGATTGCGGCGAAGAAAGACAAAAACATTATGCCCATCACTTTTCTATCCATACATCTACTCCAAATCAAACATCTTGCCAGGCAGCACATGCCTCTGCTTGGCGTTGACAACGTCAAGCACGACAATGCTTTCACCACCTTGAGAGGCAGCCGTCTTAATTGTGACTTTTTTCAATGTCCCTGGTAGCGGGCAGGAATTGTCGCAATAGTCAAAGACGCTTTCGGCAATCATCCCGTTCACGGGCACTTCCATCTTCACGACACGTTTCTGTTTTTGCGAGTAGTAGAGTGTCGGTCTGGACGCATCCTTGGGCGAAATCTTCCAGAGTCCGCCTTCAAGGACAGGGGGCTTGTAGTCTTCGGGAGAACCCATCTGCTTGTTTATGTCGGTTGGATTCTGTGCGGGTATATTCTGGGCAGGCAGAGCCCTGCCTGTTTTCAAGTCCGTCACCTTCATGCGGGAACCGTTCTGCACTATTTTCATCTGCATCATGCTGGATTTTACGGTTGTCACGGACTTGTTCTTTCCCGCCGTAATAACTGTCGTTTCCACGTTCTGCGCGGGTTGCCCGGCCAGGGTCACCGTTGTCCGCATCTGCATCTCGCAGGTATCCGGGAAGGTCGCCTTTCTCTGGTTCTCGAAGACTGCATTTAGGTCCAGGGCAAAAGTCGGCGAACAAATCGAAGCCACACATACAAGTAGCAAACAGATATTCTTTTTCATGATAGAATCCTCACATCAGCGACAAAAGCCTTGTCGTTTTGATTGTTCCGTTCACCTTCAACACCAGGTATGTAGTCCTCATATTGATTCCCGTCCAGTCAACCTGCACAAGCTGCTCGCCAGGAGCGAGCGTTCCGTTAAAGATAGATTTTATAGGGACACCTACGGCGTTTACCAAGTCCATAGAAAGGCTTGTCCAGGCGTCCAGGGTCAAGACAAGACCGTCTTCCGTTCGAGCGATTGGAATCGCAACATCCCCATGGTAGCCGTTGTCGGGATTTGTCCCTGAACCTCCATTCGGCAATTCTTCCGCAATCACGGAACTTTCCGGCCATTGGGGACTTTCCCCATATATCCGGTTTCCAAGGGAGTCGAATACGCAAATCCCGCGGGCTTCCGACATATCTCCCGAAAGGCCCGCATGACCAGGGTCATCGCTCGCATTCCAAATATTCGCCCATCCGGAGAGATGAAGTGAAATGTTCACCGGATTTTCCATGGAATTTCCCGCCCCTATGGCTCCTCCACAGTGAACGTTGACCTGCCAGCGCCCACCACCCAGACTTGTCAATTCTGCCGTGGAACAAGAGGCAAGATGGTTGATGTCCATAATGGGCGCAAGGCCTTCTTCCACATAGAAGTAATAACGGATATCAAAGTTACGAAGAGCGACATTGCCAAGATTTTCCACCTTGAAGTGAATCTCGCTTGCCTGGTTGTCATTTCGCATATCCGAAGCCAATATGCGTGCCTTGGTCACAACAGACGTTTCGTCTTCCATTTCGGCGCAGCGCCCACCTATCAAGTTGTTGTCCCGGTCAAGCACGACAATTCCGGCATCTTCGGCAAAGCCATATTCAGCGGCCGCAACATAGGACGGGTCGTCCCCGGCGTTCCATGGAGACCAATCCGCATTGTAAAGGCCAAAATGCGGACCCTCGCCATAGAAGGCTGAATCGCGGGGAGCAAGGGATTCTCCCGCGAAGTTCCATTCGGCATATCCCGTACGGGCACTTTCCGAATGGACGGCAAGGCCGGATGTCGCATACGGATAGAACGCCGCCACCTGCACCTGTGACGGATCTTCACCGCGGAAATAGTAACGGACGGAATAACCGTTGACGGTCTCGTCGGATACATTCTTCAGCCTGATTCGAGGACGGAGCATGGAGTGGTCACCAAAGCCATCGAACTTCAGGGATGTCAGAATTTTGGGCGGATTGACAGTTGCAGGAACCATATCGAAGGAACTCCTGCCCCAGGCAATCATGGACGGCGATACGGAGCCCCTAGTGAGTGCAATTCCGCCCAACTGCACGCCTTCGGGCACATCCAGCGAAAGCGTGTGGATTCCCCGTGAAAGGGAGAGCGAGACTCCGGAAATTTCCGTAGTCCTCCATACACCGGAAAGGGAAATCTGCCCCGAAAGGAGAGAGCCTTCGCCGACAGAAACGTCAGCACTGGAAAGATTGGCCGAACGGGCGTAGGCGACAATACGGTAGCTACCTGCCGTCTCGACATTTACGGTCACCCGGAGCCGGGAATGGGCTGAACCCGCAAGGAGGTAACGGTTCCCGGCAACGGCACAGGAGAACTGCCCTGAAAATCCGTCCAGCACATCCATGTCCTTTACCGCCACGACAATTACACTTGACGGGTCACCGTCATCTGTCGCGGGAACGGAAAGCGTCGCTATTTCCGCATCGGTCAATGCACCGGAATAGAACCGCACATCGGCGATGTTTCCGACAAAAGAGTTGCCGGATGTGCCTCCCAGGGTCAGGGTTCCGTATAGTTCCCTTTCGGCAGCAATCCCGTCAGGAACGGACTTTACACGCTCTCCATCCACATAGAACCTGACGCCACTAGAATCCGAAACAACCGCCACATGCTCCCAGGTCTTGGTCGAGGCGGAAAGGACCTCGCCAGAGAACCACTCCCGGCCTCCTTCGGAAAGTTTCAGCGAACGTCCCTTCTGTGAAAGTTTTATGGACAAACCGCCGGGCCCGGCAAAGGACAGAATCTCGTTCCATGTGTCGGTCGAATGCCCGCGCTTGATACGGGCTTCCAGCGTATAGGAACCTGTCGTTCCCAAGTCCACCCTGCCAGCACCGGCGGCCCTGTCACCTGTGCCGCCGAAGTAGATTCCGGCATCGCTCTGCCATGGACTCCTTATGGACGAAAGGTTCAGGTCATGGCCCGTTCCCAGGAACTCGTGAGCGGTACGGCCTGCGCCCTCCCGTGCGGGATACCATAGGGCAAGTTCGCCCGGGTAGGGATAAAGTCTTTCTGTGATAAATGTTGTATCCGCGTGGTTGTGCCCGTAGTCTTCGGCACGGAATGACAGCTTGAGCCTGCACCCGATGCAACCCGCAATCGATTTGCGACTCATTCGCAAATTCAGCGACACGTTCCCGAGGGAATCGGGTTGCAACGTCGTCTTTTCCAGGGAAGTCCCGCCAAATTCCGGTGATACTGTCACTGCGGCGACACCTGACTCGGAATCCCTCACCTTTGCCGTCACTGTAAAGACCCGGTCCAGAATTTCAAAAGATTCCTGCACATCAAAACCTTCGACGGACGGACGTACCGAATCCGTATAGACCAGCGGGCCAGCCAACTGCCGTTCCGTTCCCAGCGAAGACACCCCAAGGTAGCGGGATTCGTAAACTCCATTTGCAATCTTCCCGACCACGGATGCCCCGTAAACCCTTGAACCGTCATATATCAATGTGTCGGGAATATTGCCATGAATCTCCGCAACAACCTTGCCTTCCCTATACAGCGATACTGTCCCTACACCAGGATGGTTACAGCTTGCTCCGTATGCCATGTAGCCGTTGTCAAGTCCAAGCCACAGCGAATCGGACGCTACGGAACAGGCGAATTCGGAAGGTACCGTAATGGCCCGGGCTACGGCCGGGGCCGCGGGAAGTTCAACCGAATTGCCAGACGCATCCTGGTCACTTAGGGCAACCACAAAAATGTAGGTCGTGTCTATCGAGCCTGTTCGCGATGGCAAAGAAATATGTGCAAAACCATCAGAATCGGTGGTATAGTCGAGCAGAACGGCCGGAGTTTGATCCCCCTTGTCATTCCAAAGTGAATCATTGTCCACATATAGTGCATAATTGCTTATTCCTTTCACCTTCACGATTCTTTCGGTCGATGTGGCCACTTCCGGCAGGATTTCCAGATTGAAATCAGGAGAATTTGCCAATGCGGAAGACATTGCTGCAAATACCGAGAATGTTTTAGTCTCTGCGGAAATTAAAATGTACTCCCACTTTTCATCTCCGGGAAAACATTCGCCAGAGTTCCATGCACTACATGTTGCTTTTTCGGAGGAACCTGTTGAGACTGCCGCGCTACCGTCGGCCTTAAGATAACCATATAAAGCATTTGTCAGCGGAACAAACTTCTTGTTCTCAAAATCTATCTTGTAAAGTGTGAGAGTTTGCGGAGTGACACCTTTGGAATCCATTTCCGCCTTGGATATCCGCATCTGTATTCTAGGTAGTTTTGTCGTATCATTGAACTCCATGGACGGCAAAACCTCCATAACAGGGCCCGTAAGCGGCATATTATTGAACTCTTCAAACGGGTAATCGTCAACTTCAGCAGTTCTTACGGTAACATCTTCGCTTTTTTGTAGGGAATTCGTCGGGAACGTCACTGTAAGTTCACCAAATAGGGACTGTACAATATTTTCGTTATCAGGATTGACATCTGAACCGACATAAAGATTGTAGTTCGTGTAATAGAGTTTATCACTTTCTCCACCCCATGTCAGCAGGAATTGAGTATTACCTTGCAAGCGGTTTACATCAAACCAGGCAAGACGATGACTTCCAGACACGGAAGCTACCGTATCCTTAATCACATAATAGGTGCCACCCTTAAGGTAGGAAAGCTGATATTTCTGTCCAGAAGTCAAGTAAGCCTTCAACTCTACAAGTTCCTTCGGTCTGGCGACTTCGATGTCCTTGGCATCCTTGAATTTTATCACCCGATTATCCGATGTTTTCTCATTGGAAATTGCAAAATGTGAATGTTCCGTAGAGTCCAAATGCAGAATGTCGATATCGTCAACTTTCGGATTTTTAATCCACGAATGGAAGCCTCGGTAAAAATAATTTAAGGGTAAATTTACCGGTTTCATTTGCGTAGGAATCCGGGATACGCTATCCAGCGATTCGCGATAAAATTTGTTCTTTATTATCGTATCCCTGGCATCGAAATAGAGCGTGTCGAATGCAGTGCTAAACCTTGCTTTTTTCGCATCACTGGCCGACAATCTTGCGTCCATCGTTTCTACGGAGTATCCATTCTTTTCACCCTTCAGTTTAGCCAACGTATCAAGAGAAACAAAGAAAGAATTGTCCTTGTAATTTGAAGCATTTGGTCTTATTAGTAAATTGCTTACAGCGGTAGATTTTCCCATTCTAGATTGATCCAGATAAGCAATATCATTTGGCGTATGGAAATGGGCTGGAGAATTGACGGGATTTTTGATAATTCCGTCCGATGTATAAATAGATGTCCAGGTATTATCATCAAAATCATCGAGATAATAATGAATCTTGGAGCCACCCTTGTAATATTTCTTGCAACTGGCGGTTTCCTTCACCTTAGACCATTCTTCATTATTGGTACATTTCCCTGAAATCGTGTCAAGTACATTGGTCGGCGCCGGGAATGCAATGGTCTTTTGGCTTCCGTCACTCCATTTTAGATTTCTGCCTACATAGAAATAGACGTAGCCGGCATCGTAAAGCGGCGTCCGAATGGAATCCGGCTCCCCATTCTTGCTTGTAACGGAAGCTTGACATCTGGGATTATGGACATATCCGTCTATAGCCAACTGATAGGCGGCATCGTAATTCGTCGCATTGCCGTAGTCGCAACCAGTCGTTGATTCCAGAGGATTTCCCAACACAATCGCCTTAAAATAATCCGAGTCGGAGCGCGGTCCATAAAATTTCAAATCAAAATAGGAGGGCTGCTGATGAGTCCCGTCCTCGTCGGCAAAGAGAAATGTATTTTCTCCACCATGAAATTTTTGAGCGGGTAAAAAGGGTAACGCCTGCATTTCATAGGGCGTTAACAATCCATACGTTCTGTCAAATTTCCAGGATGTTCCATCAAAATATGAACCCTCGTCAATAAAAGATTGAACATTTGAACTGCTCTGTAATGCCGCCCAATAGCCATCCGTAGAAGATGCCGACTCGGAAAAAATGGTCTTGTTGGTGTGGTCGAATCGGATGGTTCTATTTACAAGGTTGTCCATGCCGAAAGGGGCGTCCCAGTAGGAATCGGGGATAGTTAGTTCAACGTTGAAACGGATGTAATGATAGCGTTCCCTATCAGAGTAAGAATTTATTTGGACTTTTTCTGCATAAAAACCATCTTCTCCCATACCCGTCATTTTTACATTGAACAAGTTTGCGTTAGGGTCATATTTCGCAGTTGTCTCGGAATCGCCATAAGAACAAAAATTTTTTAGATAGAATTGTTCTATCTCCACAGAACAATGCTCATCAAGTCTGCTAGATGGAAACGTGAAATTTTTTTGACTCGACTTTGGCAATGGTATCATAAATTTTTGACTATTGGACATCACTTTTGACAAAGACCATATTTTATATGAACTGCTAAGAGCGTCGTCAAATTCCCCTACACTAGTAATTCCCGATATACTTTTCTCTTTTTTAAATTTTTCCCACCCCGACATTGTAAATACCACAATATCAAAGTAATTTTCATCGTAACTATCGTCATTATAGCCGTAATCACCATCGTCATCCTTAGCAAGTTTGTTTACATTCAAGGTTTTTGAGCGACTAACAGATGTAAAACTTAACACATCCGTATATATTTTATCCTGCGTTTTTTGCCCTTCCTCAGAACATCCAAAAGTTCCCCAGGCCCAACCGCAATCAACATATTCTATATTCGTATGTAATTTCCTTATCACCACTAAATCCAGCTGTTTCCTGTGTCTCTTTATAGCCAAACTGAACCTTTTGGGGGCATAGCCGTAGATTCTTTGCGTTCCCGAAACAGACGCATTCAGAGTCACTCCATTACGCAAATCCGTAGGCAAATATTTTGCGGCGATATCAGCCCTCACCAGATAATCGGGAACGGGAACGTAGCGATTTTTCCCATTGTCGTCGAATGCCTCGGAAACTACCAATTTTACTCCATCACCGGATGCCGGAACCATCTTCTTGAGCGAAACCGTGATATCGGAAGATTTAGTTTTTTTACGGTTTTCATCCGTTTCACTGGCATCGATCACAATCCTGTATTTCCCGGGTTCTACCGCGAATCCGTCCATATCCTTCGCGTCCCAGAGTACGGAATAGGCACTCTTATTTGTATTCGCCCTAGTGTAAACGGAATCCAGCAACGTTCTAACGGTATTCCCCTCCATGTCCACAATCCTGGCGGAAACATAGGCGTCCCTGTACAATATTCCATAGGGGATATTCATGGAGCCCAGGTCATATAACCGCACTTCTCCCGTATCGGCAATGGCGGAATCCGTCGAATTGTCTATGATGTAGAACTCCGGCAGGGCGTTGAGCGATATTTCCATTTCAGGCAATATAAGCGTCACTACGGTGTCGATCAAGGTGGCATAGGGGTTGTCGCGGACGTTCTGCACCACTTCCGCATGGAGAGTGACCTTTCCTGCCGGTGGGTAGGATTTAGATGAAGTTATTCCATTCCAGGTGTAATTCAATCCGTAGCTTTTAGGATTGACCGTCCAGCCCATAGTCCAGGGGTCCACTGCAGAGGAGAGTTCGGAACCCATGAAGACAAAACCGCTTTGATTGCCGGAACCGAAATAAACGGGAACATCGCTATTTCCCAAGGTACTTCTTCCGGCAATACGGAACATCCCCGAAGAGCGCATCGCCACATGGCCACCAGTTCCAGAAAGCGTCATCACCCTGTCCGTATATGTGGGGAATTGCCAAATCGGATAGTCTGACAGATACGCCCCTGCGGAAGACTGCATGGAGGTAAAATCAGAAACCTTTTCAACAACCTTGCAACCGTTATCGAGATTGCGTACGCCATCGGATGCAAGGCAAGTTTCGCCAAATGCGCCTGAATCAAAGAATATGTCCAGAGAATCCGACACGGCAAGACCGTTCCATTGCAGGTGATACAAGCCCTCTTTTTCGTAGAACCATACTCCCTTCTGCAAAGTCGTATCCGCAGGTTCTCCGTAGAACGGATTGGCAAAAACGCGATCCGTGGACTTGTCGAAAAGGCCCCTTCCCTTGGAATCTTCGGCATATATCCGCAACAGATAGCCGTCCTTAAAGTTCCCGCCCAGCCAAAGCGACATCGAAAGGGAATCTTTTCCCACCTCCACAAGCGTAGAGGATAATTCGAAAGTGACCTTCGGGACATCCCCGGCAGAGTTCACCTCATCAACAGTCACCAAGGCTGAATCGGAGCGCCATTCACAATCTGCGCACGACCTTGTTGAAAGTTCGATATATATTTTTGACTCTGTGAAGCCTATATTGTGCAAATAACCCAAAACCCCTTCGGTACTCTGCGCCGTTTTGGATATGTAAGAACTATCTTCAGAACGGTTCGAAGATAAAACGGCAATATTTTCCGTCAGCCATTCATCGGAATTCTCGTAACGATAGCGAAGCCTGTAAACGGTCGTATTTTCGGCGCTTGCCGAAGCAGGCGGTGCAATTCCCACAATGGGAATGTATTCTGCAGTGAGAAACTCCTTGTCTTCTGCAGGAGACACGATTTCGGGATAGCGGTCGCCCACATGGAAAAGGTCCGTGCGGACACTTGAGTTCCCGGCGGCATCTAGGCATACGGCCTCGAGATAGCGTTTGCCATTTCGTTCTCCCACGGCAACGGCAGGAATATCAAACCTGACCGTATCGGTTTTTAGGATACCCTCGCTGACATTACGCCATAAGCCGTCAGCATCGCCTCCAAGAACGTGGTAATGGCAGCGCATCCCCGTGCGGTTTGTCGCGATGTCATCCGATTCCGAAACATTGAGAGTCGCAGCAAAATCCTTCACCGAATCGGGATAGACAAGGCGTGCGCTTACCAGGCTCAAAATTTTCGGGGAGGCGCGGTCAATACGGATTTTCTTTGCATACTCGTAATCCCGCCTATTTTTCGCTTCGTCACGAACATTCGCACGGAGGATGTAGTCGCCATCCTGCAATCGCATCCCCGACATTTCCGTCCATGTTCCATACCCCACATTACTTGCGTCCCTGACCCATACGGAATCACCAGCCCGGTCAACTTTGGATACGTCATCCACATGCGCAAAGTCCCAACCGATAGTCACTGCGGTAGAATCGCGACCACCTAACAGTTCATTCACAGTGTAGCCTATTTGAAGAAGACGGTCTTCCGAAACGTATTCATAATCCGAATTACGGGCAGGACGTGAGAGATTTGCATTTTTTTCAGCACTGAAAGAATCTAGCGGAGTTCCTCCAACGCTACCAAAGACCAATTCGGGTGCAGTCCTGTCAACACGAAACTCTACCGATTTTTCCGCAACATTGAAACGGTAATCATCGAGTCGACTCCAGTCGGCGTCTCCATCGTTTCCGCCTGCTATTTTCGATACAAGCTCGCTGGCATAGTCGTACGCGTCAAGATTCGGTGCAGCATAGTCGATGGTGGTTGCCTTTACCCGATAAAGCCCGTCTTGCAGGTTTTCCCTATTCGGAACTTTATCCCATGCCACGGCGAAATCTTTAGAAGTGACATCATATAACGAGGGCATCGCCGTTACAAAAGAAAAACCATTGCCGTTACTTTTCTCCAATTGCCACCGCATGGCCCGAATGTCTGGAGTAGTAGAATCGCCCCAGGCAACACGGGCGATAAATACGGAACTGTCAGGATTCATGCATGGTTTGTCAACCGAAAGATCAAAATTTGGCGGTGTGACATCCACATTAAAGGGCACATCATAGACATCGTTGCTGTCATTGCTTTCTCCGGCGGAATTGTGGGTAATGGCATTGAACACCCAATGGTATTCACCTTCGGAAAGGTCGCGATGGGATATCCTAGAGCGATAAATATTCCCGCTTCCTTCGCTCCGCAAAAAATCCATATCCTGTAAGTCGCCATATGATTTTCTTACATCACCCTCAACATACCATACGGAATCACGCATTCCTTCAACAGAGAATCCCTGATAATCAAGGACACTGGCATAGGCTTCAAAGCCAGAGATTTCGTTCACGACCACATCACGCTTGGGCCATATAGGCACAAGCAGGTCATCCGTCGCCTTAAACAGATAATAGAACCGCTGCGTGTTCGAAAGGCCAATCTTGTTTACAGTAGAAATCGTGACCGTGTTCTGGTTGTCCTTCTGGATTGCCAACAAATTGTCATACCCGTACTTTCGCGGTTCAAAGTCGAACTGACCATTTTTCTTGACGGGGTGACGGACCTTGCCTTGTTTGCCAACAGTTTTATCAATAGCCCAATTTCCGCCACCGGAGCGTTTGTATACAGTACATGCAGTATCACTATTTTCCGGTTCCGTAATATCGCACTCCCATGCGATTTCCTCCTGATAGTTGAAATTCATGCGTATCTGACGCAATCGGTGCGGCATCAGGTCGTCAACGACGAAGGAATATTTTTCAATCCAGTTGTCCACTGTAATTGCAGGGACTTCGTAGCGTTCCACATGACGAATGGGGACGGATTTCTTAGCCAGTTCACCACTAGGAGTAAGACCGTCCACTTTTTCCCAGCGGTCAACCTTCACGCCCATCTTCGACCAGTCGGATTCAGATTTGAATTTCAAAGGGGCTACACGAAAACCAGCAAAATTTTGCTGTAAAAACGAACCGTAAACATACGACGTATCATTGTAAACCGAATCTCCATTTTCATTCACACCATTATACAAGGTATCTATCAAGCCATCTTCACCCATTTGCGTCACAAGGGTGTCGCGAGCAGTCAACACAGGGAGATTGCCATACAAGCCAACTTCGCACAACAATTCCCCACTTGTTTTTTCTGATTCATAATAACAAGCAGGATTCACCTTCTTCAAAGAATCCGCAGACACATACAGTCCCATGTTTACAAAGGGCTTCTCATAGAGGAAATCTTCCATGAGATACGGCCCATACGAAGCAATTTCTCCTGAAGCCTTGGCAAATGAATTAGAATCCGCCCTCCACTTCTTTTGGAAGTGACTCAATACAGGCAACCTATGCGAAAAGTTCAAATCACCAAATCCTGCAATAGTAACCAGCCCTAGTCCAGAAGCCCCAAGAATCGTCGCATAAGTACCAAAAGCAGCCGCCTTAGCAGCCTTTAAAGCTGGTTGATTCCAAAATAATGAAGCCTCTAAGGCCATGGATGTTACGCCTGCAGCCAGCAAAATGATATATGCGTTTTCAATATATGAACCCAAGGAGAATAGTTCTTCCGTATTGTACAACAACCAATCAAGACCCTCGTAATCTTGAAAATCGGAAAAAGACGAGTTTAGCATCACGTTTCCATTATACGATTCCTTTCTCACATCGCTCCGCGAATCATTAAATATTGTGGTATTAGTTCCTTTACCCGACCAACTCGGAATCAAAGCCGTTCCATGTTCCTCCAAGGTTATTCCCGCCAGAAAACCATAACTCATGCTCGCTAAAGTATTATAAACCCGTTCCTTATCCGAACCTCCATTCAAAAGATGGGTCAACGCATTGCTGATAGGAACAGATATTGATTTCGGAACGACCAGCTGGAAATCGGAGCCTTTACTTCTGCCAGGATCAGTAAAAGTCAAGCCGTCAACACCATACAACATACGAAATGATGGCTGTCCCTCAAAGAACCCCCTTGATTTTAAATTAACCACGTTATCAGCATTCCCAGAATAAGGGTCTATATAGGCGGTCAGCGAGTCTGATTTAGAATAATCAAAACCATTTCCAAGAATTCCTAATATTCCTTTTCCCACCAAGGGTTGTGCAACAGCACTCCACGTCGGCATAAAAATTCCAAGAAGCGCAAGGTCAGCAGATAAAGCATCCAAACCCATCAAATATGCAGCAACGGCAAATCCTTCCATAGCGATCGTTTCCGTTACCCAATTTTTCACAAGTTGCTCATAGTCTACATCTTTTAAGTACAGCAAAAGATTCAGAGCGCCGGTCCCCTCATGCGGAGAATCAAGCGTTACAACCTTATCCACATCGAAATTGTAACCCATTCCCTGCACATATTCACGACTCGCGACTCCGCCCATGGAGTGGGAAACCAATATGTATCTTGAAGGAATCTTGCGGTAGGAATCGAAGCTATCTTTTCTATAACGATTTAACGTATCTTGTCCCTTCGCATGGACTTCCTGTATTTCTTCAAAAAGAGAACGGCGGGCGGAACATTTATTACGCCCCTTCCATGTTCTCTTGCCGATTTCATTGCCATTATTAGATGGTGAATTTGCCGGATTTGTAAAAGGTCGTTGGAGGTATACAAGGTTCTCATAATCCCCTTCAAACAAGGTATCCTGAATCCATGGTTTAAGTTCCGCAATCATCCCTGTAGCCGAAGATGTTGAATCATCCGAAATCAAGCCCTCGGAGAACTTACCGCCAATTCTCCTATTCGGGTCAAGAGAATAATACTTATACGCTTCTTGATATTGCTCTTCCTTGGGAAATCCATTCTTTTCATGTTTGATATCCCCGTTTTCACAGTCCAATCCTCCCCAATGCGAACCCGCACCATGAATAAGCACCAGATTATATTCATTCAACGATTCCATCGGAATGGCAATGGCTACAATTTCCAAAGTCATCAACAAAAAGAGAAGTTTCTTCAACATGAAATTCCTTCATACCCTCTAGCACGGGGTTATTTCCTATTTAATGTTAATGTTTTCTTCAGAGTAGTAAACAGTATCCCCAGAACTCGGATACAGCATAGTCCGGCCACTTGTAAACTCTTCAAAATAAATTTCAAACAAGGGCTTATCTCCTATTTCACCATCATCATACATTTTGTAAATCTGGTGACCGACACCGATATAATTACCGTAAAAACGAAGACTATTGTAAAAACATTCCGGTAGACCGCAGCCTTTCGTTTGCAAAGAATCCAAAACGTTTTTATTTTCATCAATCATCAAAATTTTTCCATTTTTTTCATCCAAACATCTAAACCCATCTTCAGTCCACCGAATATCGTTGCATTCAGCTACCCACTTTGATTCTCCGGTTGGTTCCCACCTTGCAATAGAATTCTCTGCAATATCCCAAACGTAAAAAACTCGATTTTTATATTCAAGCCCCAGATTGATATCATGAAGAGACAAAATTTTCTTATCTTTAAAAAGTCCACTATGAAATTCTGTTAGATAATCAGTACTATCAACACGTTCAGAATAAACATTTATTTTGGAAAGTGTCTTATCATTTAAAAATTTCCACGAGGCAAGCTCAACAATATTTGAGAAGCCATCCTTTCCCTGTACATAATATAAAATCAAGCTATCTTCTATCTGGTCAATACTTTCTTTCATTTCGTATTTAGGAAAGTCTATTCTCTTATACACAGTATCTTTGTTTACATTCACAAGATACGCTAAATAACCCGTTACACGAAATTCTTCGTCTCGTCCCTGAATGTACGACGAATAGAATTCAACTGTTTCCCAATTGAAAAAATCCAGCATTATGGTACTATCATTGACCATGTAAAAATGACGGCCTATCGAAATTCCACTATCAATGATTTTTTCATCGCTACAGCTCGTACACCCCCACATGCTTACGCATGTAAATGCAGTTATAGCTGCCACAATCAGCCTTTTAATTTCAAACTTTTTCAACAGATGTTTCATACTCTGTTCTCCTTAAAACTTTTTCTTCGCTTTTTACTACAAAATAACAGCAAACCAAGCTGCATATTCAATGCACCAGTTCCTTCATGCGGACTATCTAGAGTAATTATCTTATCCACATCGCCATTGTAGAAGTTGCCCTGCACGTACTCTCGGGAAACGACTCCGCCCATGGAATGGCCGATAAGGATGTAACAAGAAGAAAGCGGATAATACAAATCAAGCAACCCGATTCTCTAGGATTTCTGAATGGAGTGTCACTTCACCACTCCGATGCGGTACAGCTTCTGCTTGGTCTTGCCGGAGCTGAACTTCACCTGCAAGCGAACCGTATAGACGTCGCTTCCCAGGGCTTTCAGGTCCAGATTTTCGAACTGGTTCCGGCCCGCCTCCACGCCGGACATTTTCTGCTGATAGACGCAGTAGCCCGTGATGTCGTAGATTTCTAGCGTTACCGTCTTGGCGGCATTCCCGATTTCAAAGCGGGCCTTGGCGTTCCCGCCCCGCACAGGGTTCGGGTACACGAAAAATTCCCTGATTTCATCTTTTAATTTGGCCGCCGCAGGTTCGCCAAGTCGAGAAGCGTCAAAGTAGCCCGTCCTTTCGTTTCCGCCGGCAGGGAGCGTCCACGCCGCCGGAGATTCCACCGCCTTGCCGCTAGCTTTTTTCAGACGGAACGCCGAAAGGCTGTTCCTGTGCAGGGCGTAAATTTCAGGACCTGCGGACTTTGCGTCGGGAATGGCGTCAGCAACGAAGATGCTCATGGGCTTCAGCTGCTTTACGGACTCCACATATTCAAAGCTGCCTGCCGCCAGGGGGAATCCGTCTTTTTCTATAAGGGCCTTGCCCTTGCCCGTATAGGCGTACACCAGGCCGTCGTTACTGGGCACGAGAATTTCGGGAGTGTCGTCACCGTTTACATCTACCAGCACAGGGTCGCTGAAAAATCCGTATATCGGAGACCCGCGGGAAACCTTCACCGGGAATCCCGCAATGGGCAGACCCGAACGGTCGAGCGCATAAACGAGGTTATCGCCCAAGAAAACGATTTCGGGATACTTGTCGCCGTTTATGTCACCGATGGCAATACCGGAGGTCTCGTCCTTCAAGCCGCTGGTGCCTGCGGCTCCGCGCTTGTAGCTTTTTGTCCAGCGGGTCACTAGACTCTTCTTGGATTCATCATAATTCACAGCCACAACTGTCCCGCGACTACCTACAGCAATGATATCCACCTTGTCGTCCCGATCCATATCGGTACAAGCTATGCGGAAGATCTCGCTATTTTTTCCGTTCAGCTTGATCCATCCCTGTGTCGTAAAGAGCTCTCCATCGTTGGACACCTGTACATCTTCGATACCCTTGCCGGCATCTTGCTTGCAATAGGCCATATCGGTATAGATTTTTGACGCAGACGAATTGGATTCACGAATGTTTACTGCCACTTTCTTTTCAAACTTGACGGCATCGTACGTCACCATGCCTTCGCGACTGGCAATCCAGATTTGTCCATCGTGAATCACGGGCCCCACCGTCGCAGAATCCACCGGAATTTCATCTTGTATGGGGAGGCCACCTACAAAGCGGGTCCTTACCAGTTTATTCCTGTGCAGGCTATACACATCCTTGCCGTCGCTGGCCATGCCCACCAGCGGGCCGTAGCTTGCGCCCACGCGGTACAGCGGAACCTCGACCTTTGCACTGTCGCGGGTCAGGGATTTTTGCACAATCACGGTGTCCGCCACGAACAGCGTGTCGCCCAGGGCATTGAACGCCTGCAGGGTTCCGTCTTCGGCGCCCACCACAAGGATTTTTTCTCCATCGTGTTCCGGGTCATCTATGAACACGGCGCCACGCACCGCCGAATTCAGGCCCACGTTCCGCGGGAACTTGCTCCCTTCGATACTGCCGTCGTCGATGCTGATGGTCACGCTGATTACAGGGGCTGCAAAGTTCACCACGCTATCGCCCATGAAGGCGTTAGAAGTCTTTTCCTTGCGGGCATCTTTCGGCACGTTCACCGTAATCCTGATTCCGGTGTAGCCGCCCTGGGCCGTCATGGTGTTGGCATAGCCCGTAGTGCCAATGGTCTTGACCGTATCGAATTTCTGCTTGGAATCCTTCGCGGGCACCCGCAGGTGGGGCAACAGGTCTGTGCCGCTACCGTAATCGTAGGTATCTTCGCCCAGGGCGTTCTTGAAGGACTTGCCTATGCTGAGGATTCCGTCGGATTCTACGAGGGACATTCCAAACTGGTGATCCCGCAGGGTGTCGCCACCCCAGAAGTTCGCTATGCCATACTGCAAGGATTCCCGCAGGTGCCATTCGTTCACCTTCCAGACGGCGATGCCGCTGGCAGGGAGCCCTGCATCAAAGGAACTGGGCGCGAGAATAAAACCGTTCAGTTGCTTCTTGTTCTGGCTGCACTTGCCCTTCACGCACACGCTGTCTTCAAAAAGTTTGGAGATGCTGTCCACAGGAACCGTAACCTTTTTCTCTTCGGTCTGTTCACCCGCATTCTGGACATATCCCACTTCTACCGAACCGTCCTTGTTCCAGCTGCGCTGGCGGTTTTCGATGAGCAGGTATTCGCTTCCGCTCAGGGGCACTTTCACGATTTCGGTACCAAGGCCGCTACCGGCCGCGGCGATTTCCACCGTCACGGGCTTCCCTGCTGTTGGCCGAACCTCTCTCACCTTTCCCCAGCCCATGTAGAGCCTGTCCCAGGCCGCAGGCAGTGCCGGCAAGAATCCGTTACCAGCGTTGTAGCCAGCAAAATCCATCAGGTCGAAATAGCCCAGACGGCTGATTCCCTTCACCACGTCGTAGGTGTTGGGGAGCCCCAGTTCACGTCCCACCTGGTTTGTGATAATCCCGTTGATGCCCCAGTTCAGGCCATCTTGCGAGGCCGTCTCAGACACCACCATGATCGAACGCAAGGTATCCGTAGTCCCCGCATCTGCGCCCTTCAACAAAAGAGCCGTCGTCACCGTATCGCCGCTCTCGCCCACGCCCATCACGGGCTTCACGTTTTCGTTCTTGGCGGAATCGGGCATCAGGTACATCCAGGCGTCCTTATCCACGTAAATGTCCAGAAAATCTCCCGGCGTATCCGCGTTGCGGGTTCCCATGCTGCCACCATCCAGCAGGCGGCTCGCCCCAGCGTGGGCAATCATGTAGGAGCGTTTTACGTTCGGGTTCTTGGAAAGGGGTATCTTGAAGGGCGAATCCTTGGAGGAATGGGCCTTGGCCACCGCATCGTAAATAAAATTCAGGTAAAGGCGACTGCGGTCCTCGTCGTATTCCGCCGTCTTTTCGCCCTTGCTCTTGCCGGTACGGTTATAGCCCATAATGGGCTTGTCCAGAGTGTACAGGGAATTTTCAGGGAACACCCGCGCCCGCACCGCCAGCTTGCCTCCGCTGGCCGCCTGGTAATAGGCGTTCACGAATTCAAAATGCCTAAGCCAGTAATTTGGATTGGCACGCACTCCCGAGGGATCCAGCTTGTAATTCACCTTGGTGTCGGAATTGAACTGGCCGTTGCCCGTGGTGAGGGAGTTGTCCGGTTGCTCTTCCTTGAAATCCACCAGCAGCACGAACACTTCCAGGGTGTCCGCCGCCTGCGCAAAAGACAAAAGACCTACAACAAATGCAAAGAAAACCGCATTCAACTTCATAGGCTACAATTTACAAAAAAGCTCTCTCTTGAGCCCAAAAATTTCTGTTTTCGCCTGTCCAAAAGGGGCTTTAGACCGCTAGCCCTTTTCATCCCTTACAAGGGATTTTCCAGAGCTTCCACCACCTTCACGTCGGCGGGAAGCCAGTTGACGGAATGCAATTCCGCGCGGGTAAGCCAGCGGGCCGCCTCGTGCTCCAAGAGCTCAGGCGCTTTACCCCCCGCAATCGTGCAAAAATAACAGTGCATCGTCAGGTGGAAAGCCGGATAGTCGTGGTCAACAGTACATATAAACTCGCCAACGCTCACGTCGATGGCGAGTTCTTCTTTTAGTTCGCGGGCGAGGGCCTGTTGCGGGGTTTCGCCGGGCTCCATCTTGCCGCCCGGGAATTCCCAGCCGTCCTTGTAGTCGCCGTACCCGCGCTGCGTGGCAAAAAACCGAACACCTGGCGTGCGAGGCTCAGCCGGATTCCCGAAAGGATCCGCGCAAATGATGCCTGCCACGACTTCTATGCGTTTCATGGGCGTAAAAATAGAAAAATCCCAAGAAAAATCATTTTTTTTGCGTCCCCCTATTGACTTTTGACAATAAATTTTATAAAATTGAATTGTATACAATCAAACACAGCGAAAACCAATAAAACGCCGACACCTACAAAAAAAACGGAGGCTCATTATGGCAACCATCTACGATTTCACGCTCACCGACGGCAAGGGGAACCAGGTCCCCCTCGCAAACTTCAAGGGCAAGGTGATGCTCGTCGTGAACACCGCGACCGGCTGCGGTTTTACCCCGCATTACAAGCCCATCGAACAGATGTATTCCGATTTTCACGACAAGGGTTTTGAAGTCATCGACGTTCCCTGCAACCAGTTCAAGGGCCAGACCCCCGGCACCGACGACGAAATCCACGAATTCTGCACGCTCAACTACGGCACCGAATTCCCGCAGATGAAAAAGTCCGACGTGAACGGCCCCGACGAACTGCCGCTCTACACCTACCTGAAATCGCAGAAGGGTTTCGAAGGTTTCGGCTTTGGCGTGAAGGCCGCCGCCATGGCGCTTTTGCTCAAGAGCATCGACAAGGATTATAAGAATAATCCCGACATCAAGTGGAACTTCACCAAGTTCGTCGTGGACCGCGAAGGCAACGTGGTCGCGCGTTTCGAACCCACCGCCGACATGGACGACGTGCGCGCCTGTGTAGAAAAGCTGCTCTAGGAGATGCCGTGAACTGCCCCCAGCTAAAACTCGAAAACCAGCTGTGCTTCCCGCTGTATGCCGCGTCCAAAGAGATAACGCGCCGTTACGCCCCGTACCTGGAACCGCTCGACCTCACGTACACGCAGTACATAGTGATGCTCGTGCTGTGGGAAGAAAAAAAGTGCAACGTCTCGGAACTCGGCAAAAAGCTGTTTCTCGATTCCGGGACGCTCACCCCGCTTTTGAAAAAACTCGAGGCCAAGGGCTACGTCCAGCGCACCCGAGAACAGAGTGACGAGCGCTGCCTCTCTGTAAGCCTCACCGCCGAAGGCGAATCGCTCAAGCGCAAGGCTGCAAGCGTCCCCAAGTCCATGTCCAGCTGCGTGAACCTCTCCGAGTCCGAAGCAAAGACGCTGTACACCCTGCTGTACAAGGTTTTGGAAGGGTTTGGGGCTCCTTAAAGAACTTTTGCTCAACCAATTCTACTTTATCTGCGATATGGCGTAAAGCGGACATATTTGAACGTGGCGAATTGCATTTTCCGCTTCGGAATCATGGTAATCCAAGACTGTCTTCGGATATTTTCCAAACAAATAATTCGCCGTTTTCGGATATTTTCCAAAGAAATAATTCAAAAAAGGCGATTTTGGCGGTTTTTCGCCATTTTTCATCAAAAAACTCCTTTTTCGCGCGGCCCCTCCATGAACGCGCTATTCGCCTTTTTTCCGAATGAGCCGTTTCGTAGTATGCATTTCCTTTTGCAGAAGGCGCATGCGCTCTTCCAACAGTTCCTTCGAAGGCAACGCATCTTTGATGCGGATATTGTTGTATGTCGCGACCCCCATCGGCGTGCCCAGCCCACGGAAAGACCACTGTACATCGGTTGAATCCATGTTGGAACAAATCAACAGCCCGATTGTCGGATTGTCTTCGGGTGCCTTCAGCAACTCATCTACCGCGTTCACGTAAAAGTTCAGTTTGCCGACAAACTCCGGCTCGAACGGCTTTGCCTTCAGTTCGCAGGCGACGAAACAGCGCAAGCGGATATGGTAAAACAGCAGGTCGATTTTGCGGCTTCGTCCACCTACAAGAACCTCCTTTTGCCGTCCAATGAAGGCAAAACCCGTACCCATCTCGAGCAAAAGGTCGGTGACATTCTTCGTAAGAGCCTCTTCCAATTCGGCTTCGTCGTAAATTTCGTGACCAACAGTCGCAAAGCCAAAATCGTAGTTCTCTTTCAGCACATCTTGAACCAGTTTGCTCTGCAAATCGGGCAGTTTTTCGGTAAAATTGTTGACTATCTTGCCTTGGTGGCTGAAAAGATCCGCCTTGATGCAGTTGATCAACGCAGCGCGGCTCATCCCTTGTTCCACAGTCTTTTTGATGTAAAACAGGGCCTCATCTACAGATTTGCATTTCGTGATAATTGCGATATGATGTCCCCAGGGAACGCCAGCAAAAAATGCAGGCATTTCTGCACCAGCTTGGTGCAGTTTTGTTTTCTCAAATTCTCTAACAGGTTGTTGGAGTTTTTCTCTGTCAAATCGGCTAGACTTGGCCTCGTCTAATTCTCTAACAGGCTGTTGGAGTTTTTCGCTATCAGACCGACTAGACTTAGATTTGACTAATTCTCTACCAGCTTGGTAGAGAATTTGATTAGCCCCTTTCCGCGTATAAAAACAGTACCATTTCTTCATAAACCACAGATTCGACACCGAAAATCCGTCCGCATCGGGAAAATCCCGCTGCATATCCAGGCTGAGTTGCTCCACGACTCCCGAACCCCAGCGCTCCTCGGCCTTTTTGCGCACCAAGTCCCGCCCCAGCAGCCAGTTGAACTGCAGTTTTTCGGCATTTACCTTGATGACCGCCTTTACCTGTGCCGAGCGGTAACGCTGCTTTAGCTCTGTAATCCACTCGATGTAATCAGAATCAATATGGATATTGTGAGATTCAATCTTTCGATTTCTCATAAAAGACCTCTCTTTAATAACAATACAAAGGCAAAAATACGCAGATGCACAACGTATGTTGAGCCTTATATTTCTAGTTTTTATGGGATGCTCTTGCGGTGCTGTTGGCGGGGGCTTTCCCCGGCGTTACCTGGCGCGGCTTTCGCCACACACTCGAGCAGGCTGCTTCTCCTGCCAGCTATCCAACAACATCAACAAGAAGGTTGATGAACCCCACCGCGGATGCACGTACGGGCGCATGGCCTATGCCGACTGTCGCAGGGATTGTCGTAATCTCAGGTCGGTTGCGCAGAAAGAAGTCTGCACACCCGTTCACTAAATATACATCTTCGTGCGTCCCCTGTCAAGAGATTTCTTGATGAAAATCCACAGTAAAGGGTTCGATTTCGACCCCTTTGGTTGATGTCTTGTGTTGTCATTTTCTGTCACTAGCATTATCTATCTTTCGGGGCGGAGGCACTATGGAAAACGACACGTTCGGCGGCGCGATACTCGCATGGGTCAAGAGCGCAAAGGCGTTCCTGAAAGTCCAGGCGGGCACGGGCGACAACCTGCTCGAAGAAGACATCCGGGAAGGGTTCACCGACTATTGCCTATGGTCCACGTTCCGGCCGGAAAGCATCGACACCGACGGCGAGCTCGACATGGAATGCCTGGACAGCGGCATGGTCCTGTTCAGGGAAAGCTGCACCCCCGGAGAGGCGCTGGAATCGAGCTACCGGCAAGCCTTTGGCACCGCCTTCGACAAGGACGATATCGCGGTACTGATGGAAGAATGACGCCGCCTTTTTACTTGGAGGGGGAAGCCTCCCCCTGCCTGCAGCCGCTTTGTCCGCGGGTTCCGCAGACTGTCATCCCCGCGACTTTGTCTCGTCATCCCCGCGAAGGCGGGGATCTCCTTTCCAATCCGCGTCCAAACCGTCTTCCGGACACCCCCTCTCCTAGGAGCTCTACCCCTAAAACCCCGGAACCGCGTGCAGAATTACTTTTCCAAAGCCTTCACGACATCCACATCTGCGGGTAGCCAGTTTACAGAATGAAGTTCTGACATGCTTAACCATTTGGCTGCTTCATGTTCCAAAAGCTCCGGCGCCTTGCCACCCACAATCGTGCAGAAAAAGCAATGCATGGTCAAATGAAATGTCGGATAATCGTAATCAACCGTGCATAGAAAATCACCGACAGAAACATTGATAGCGAGTTCTTCGTTCAGTTCACGAGCTAGAGCCTGTTGCGGTGTTTCGCCAGGTTCCATCTTGCCGCCGGGAAATTCCCAGCCATCTTTGAATTCTCCGTAACCGCGCTGGGTTGCGAATATCTTATCACCATCTTTGATGATGCCTGCTACAACTTCGATACGCTTCATTTCATCCTACCAAGTATTCATAAATGTCCTGTCGTACAGGAGTTTCAAGATTATAAGTTATTTCAACAGCCGTTTTTGTTGTTTCGGGCATAACAAAATCCATTGTTGAGCCTGTCGCATGTAAACGTCCTAAATAGTAAAATTCCTTAGAAGTATGATCGTCTTTATTCTTTCGAACAAATAAGTCCATTTTGATGCCCCTATGGTCTGCTTCAATGGCGGCTTTCACATCTTCAGATTTCGACGTTCTTCCCGATTTTGATATCGCAATCAATGTACCTTCATCAATAAATCGATCTTCATATCGTGTTGTTGCGCTTATATTGTCGTTTTTCTCATAATTAATGAAAACAGGGTACGTCTGCGTATTCTTATCATATTTATAACCACCGATGTTCAATGAGACCTCGCTCTTTTCCCAATCCAAGAGACGACATACATCTTCGTAAGTGTATTTTTCGTAAAGGCAGAAAGATGTATCCTTGTAGCGATGGCAAAAATATTTTCTATTGCGGAACAAACCGAACTTTACGACTTCCGTCATTTGTCGCCGGAACTCATTATTGTCAAGTAGTTCATTGAACTTTGAGGAAATGCAAAAGTCGTTTCCATCATTTTCGATGAATGTAACATCAGCATAAGTATCTTTAGCGGCACCCGACGTAAATTGACCGGTTAAAATGTTTTCAACATTCTTTTGAGTTTTTTCGTTGACGCTAATGCTGAAATCATTTTGCATTTTACTCATCACTCGGGACATGACATTTCTGTTATTTCCACCTAATAGTTCGTCAAGAATCAGAAGCTCGTGCAATCGCTTGCCATTTGCAAATTTCGTTGAGACATATTCCAGATACTTTTCTTCAATGGTACTGAAATCAACTTTGTATTCGTCCTTCTCGACTTTCTTCAGAAATTTATGATATGAACCTAAAGATGCATTTTCAAAAATACGCATGACGTCAATTTCGCCATATTCTTCGTAATCCATCAAGTTAGGAATTCTACCCAATTTGTATTTCAAGTTCTTGTAGCATTCCTTAATTAATTTCATCTCGCTGAAGTTAGCCGAGTCAATGGATTCATAAATTCGTTTGCGGGCAATTTCATCAAAATGTATTGTGGAGGCACCCTCTAATGCTTTGACTCCCTGACGGACATAACGTCGGATATTATCCTTGTTATATGTCCTGTCTCCTGACAAAGCGATGGGAATCATGTAGTTGTTACTATAGTTTCCTATAAAATCAAGAATCATCACAAATTCTTTGTTTTTTGCCTTACGGAGACCTCGCCCCAGCTGCTGCACAAATATAATGGGAGATTCTGTAGGTCGAAGCATCAAAATCTGGTTTACTTGTGGAATGTCAATACCTTCGTTGAAAATATCCACCGTAAAGATGTAATCTAAACCACCATCCCATTCATCTTGCTCAAGTTGCTTGACACAATTTTCTCTTGTATCTTGGGAATCTGCTCCAGATAATGCGATTGTTCTATACCCACGTTCATTGAATTTTTTTGAGAGTTCTTTTGATTCTTCAAGAGTGCTGCAGAAAGCAAGTCCTTTTACACGATTTCCACTATGATCAAAATATTCTGCTTTCTTGATAATGAAATCAACACGTTCATCGCATACAAGCCTTGCAAAATCTCGTTTATCTTTTTCCTCACCATCAACAAAGATATCCGTAATGCCATAATAATGAAATGGGCAAAGAAGGTTTAGCCGCATGGCTTCCTGCAAGCGTATTTCATGCGCGATGTTGTGGTCAAACGCAGAGTATACATCGAACTTATCAGTACGGTCAGGTGATGCCGTCATGCCAATCCACAAATCAGGATTGAAGTATGTCATCATATTCTGATAGCTCCCCGCACCTACGCGATGAGCCTCGTCCACAACGATAACTTGAAACTCTTGCTTTGCAAAATCTTTAAAATGCGTTGCCATCGTTTGCATGGTTGCGAAAATGAAATCACGATCAATTTCATGAGATGTGCCTGAATATAAACCAAATGTCTTTGTATCACCAAACACATTTTTGAATGACTCGATCGCCTTGCGAAGAATTTGCTCTCGATGAACCAGAAATAAAGCTCGCTTGGGGTTAATTTCTCTTAAAGCGAATGCCGCTGCATAAGTTTTTCCGGTTCCCGTTGCAGAAATCAATAGGGCGCGATGCTCGCCCATAGCACGGATTTCGTTCAACTTTCGAACGAATTCTAGCTGCATAGAATTCGGTTCCAGCAGAATTTGATCAAATGAGATTTTTTTAGAATCACGAATTACTGCATCTTTTTCAAGTGCAATTTTTTGCTGTTGCAATTCTCTTGCAATACGTTTCTGCTCAATATAGATTTGTGTATACTCGTCAAGAATTTCTTCTGTAATTGGGAATGCGTTGGAGCTATTCCACAGGGATTCAAAATCTTCGATAACGCTTTTGTATAGCGAGGCATCATCTTCAACTGAAAAACAAGTATTCCATTCCTTATTGACTGCGAGAGCGTTTCCTGTAAGGTTTGAACTTCCTATGGTGATGCTTATGACTTTTTCTTTAAAGAAAAGATATCCTTTAGTATGAAACCCTTTTATGTTTTTGTCGCATCGGAAAAGTTTTACTTCAATATTTCTGTATTTACTGAGAGATCTGAGAGCTCCCGGTTCTGTAAAAGTCAGATAGTCCGTTGTTAGGATTTTTCCCGAAATACCACGATTCTCCAATTCAAGCAAAGTCTGTTTTAATGAGGCTAGCCCACTTTTGGATATAAATGCTACACTGATTATAAACCGCTCACATTTAGACAATTCTTTTTCAAGAAACGCCTGCATGGTATTTCCGGGAGCATTAGAGATAAAGAAAATGTTATCTTCCATGACGCTTTTCAAATTTAATGGTTTTTATCTTATAATCTCGTTCAAAATTATCGGCTTTTTCTCACCCATATACGGCAGCGCTCCGATGGTGTTGTAATCGACAAATTCTGCGGCTTCTTCATATGTCATCCCTTCGTTTAAAGCGAGGTGTTGGAGCATTTTTGGGTACGAATAGATGACGCGACCATCTTCACTTACGCCAACGATTGCCGAAAGATAATCGGGACTTTCGAGGACAACTGCGTCTTCATACCCGAGCTCGCAGAGGTAATCCTTGAGCG
>CAMHDS010000018.1 GCA_946183925.1 uncultured Fibrobacter sp.
TCGTAGGCGATTCCGGAGTCGGTAATGCGGACAAGGTAAGCCCTGGAATCGTCATAGCTGTCGCTTGTCCAGAAGCTGGCGCTTACGCCCTTGTCGGCGAAGTTTCCATCGTAGTACTTGAATCCGGCGAAGAGGGCGTTAAAACCGTTGGCGTTTTTGAGTGCGGCAGGCTCGCTTGCGCCGAAGGCCGTCTTGAAGTCTTCTACGGTGGGGAGTGCCCAACCTGTGGGGCATACGTTACCCGTTGCAGAGGCGAAGGTGTACAGGCGTCCGTCCGTATTGCAGTTGTCGTGGTTGTTGGCGTAGCACACGCTTGAATCCGGAGTGAACACGTCCAGGTTTTCGGCCATCCAGGTCTTTCCGCCCAGAGTTACGGTCTTGTAGGTCTTTTCGGGGCAGGCTAGGGTGTGGCCGGCCTCGTTGTAGGCGCAGTCCCGGTTGTCGTTGCAGGCGGTAAAGGCGAAGGCGGTGAAAGCGACGAGGGCTGTGGTGGCAAGTGTTTTAAGAACCGATTTCATGAGAACTCCTTTGAAGGTGCCTTAGGGCTTTTTTGTTTACGGTGACAAAGATAAAACATGATTTTGATATTGACTAATAAATAATTTTTTCATTTTTAATCACTTTTTTTGATGATTTTTCCAAAAAACCTTATTTTGCCCTTCTGTATCTCGATTTTATTGTTTATATTTGTGCTATAAAATTTTTTGATGAATTGGAGTTTTTATGGAACTGACCCATATCAAGTACTTTCTGGAAGTGGCACGTACCGAACACGTGACCCAGAGCGCCAAGAATCTGTGCATTGTGCAGCCTGCGTTGACTCACGCCATCCACAAGCTAGAAGACGAACTGGGCGTCAAGCTTTTCAAGTCCAGCGGTCGTAACATCAAGCTTACCGAAGCGGGTGATTACTTCTACAAAAAGGTGAAGCCCCTCTACGAAGACATTGAGGCCCTGCCCGCCCGCCTTCGTGCCAAGTCCGACAAGCAGGCCATTACCGTGAGCCTCAAGGTCCTGGCGGCTTCTTCCTTTGTGACCAATGCGGTTATCCAGTACAAGAAAGACGCTCCGGCGCTCCGTTTTTATCTGGTGCAGAAAGAGGAATCGTCTTTGTACGACATTTCCATCCAGACTTTCGCCAACTACCGCCCGCAGGAAAATCCCGACGAAGAGGTTTTTGTCTGCTCCGAGAACATCTACCTCGCCGTTCCCAACACGGCGGAATACAAGAAGCGCGACAGCATATCGCTGCATGAACTGGGCGACACCAACTTTATCGGTCTTTACGGTTCCAAGCAGCTCCACACCATCTGTGAAGATTACTGTAAGCGCATAGGCTTCCAGGCCCACCTGATTTTCGAGAGCGATAACGCCCTCATGGTAAAAGACGCCATCGCAGGCGGCCTGGGCGTGGGATTCTGGCCCGAGTTCTCTTGGGGCAAGGTGGACAACCGCAGAATCAAGCTATTGAAGATTACCGATATCGAATTCAAGCGCGATATTGTGGTGACGCTCCTCCGCGGCAAGCAGGACAATTCCCACATCGAAGGGTTCTACAAGTTCCTGGTAAACCAGCTGAAGCGTTCTGCCGGCCGCAAGAAAGAGCAGTAATAGCTATCTTTGGCAGCCATGGAAAACAACTCGACAGATTGTGCGGCAAAGCCAACTGCCTCCAAGCCGAACTACTTTCCGGCTATTGACGGGCTTAGGCTTTTGGCCAGCGTGAACATCGTGATGCTCCACCTGGGCAGTTCCAGTGCGCTGAATTACATGCAGGACTGCAAGTGGCTCATGCCCATCATCAGCGCTCCTGCCTTTGCGGCGGGCATCTTCTACGTGTTTGCGGGATTCTTGTTTGCAAGTAAGTTCAGCGATCCGGAACGGCGCATCCCCGTGATTCCCTTCATGTTCGCCCGCATCGCGAAACTCTACCGTCTGCATTTTTTCATGACGCTCTTGATGTTCGTGGTGCTGGTGTTCAAGTTCAGCGGCTACACCCACCTGCCAGGGCTTTCTGAAATCGGCGACTGTGCCGCGGCGGGTCTTGCCAAGATGACCCACCCCTGGCGGAGCCTATTTTTGCACCTTACCCTCACCTGGTCCATTGTGCCTGACCTGGGCATGAAACTGAATGAGCCTTCTTGGTCACTGACCAGCTTTTTTATGTGCTACGCTATCACGCCCTGGTTCAGCCGCTGGCTTTTCCGCCAGAATTACCGCACGCTCTGGGTGCTGTTCGGCACGCTGTTTATCCCCGGAATTCTGTGGGCGGTTTTCTTCGGAGCTTCCGACAACCTGTGGTTCAGCGGCTACGAGGCCAAGTACCGTTTCTTCCACATTTTCGCTCCGGTCCGCATTTTTGAATACCTGTTCGGCATGGTGCTTTTCCGCCTGTACAGCGAGGGCGGTTTCGATTTCCTCAAAAAGAAATATGCAAGCGGCGTTGCCCAGGCGGTGATTCTTGCCGCCATTTACGGGAGCCTATTCCTGCTTCGGCCCGAATGGAACCCCGGCGTGAACTATTTCTTCCATCACAGCCTCCCGATTTTGCTTTACGGGCTGTTCCTGCTTTCACTCCTGAGTGGCAAGGGATTTGCGGCCAGGTTCTTCTGCATTCCGCTGGTCCGCAAGGTGGGCCGCGCCAGTTTCTACCCCTACTTGATCCACCTGCCGATTATCACCATCGCCTGGGGCATTTGCAATCTGAACAAGCCCCTGAATACCTTGATCCTGATGGTCTTCATCTATACCGTCAGTACCCTGTACATGGAATTCAAGACCTGGCGCCGCAAGCGTGCCAAGGTCAAAAAGGCAACTGCGTCCTGAAACCTTCTTTCACCATCATCCTGAGGCAATCTCGAGCCGGTGTCATCCTGAATGGCGTTAGCCATGAAGGATCTAGGCCCGAATATTGTTTTTTTCACCCGTAAAATTGTATATTATTCGCCGAAATGGATATCGGTTCGTTACATTTTCAGAATCCCGAAGCCTTTTGGCTGTTGTTGCTTGTTCCTGTGCTTGTGGCGCTCTACATTTACCGTCAGCAGCGTCGCAAGAGCACCATCAAGTTCCCGGCCCTTGCCATAGCCAAAAAAGCATCGCCTAGTCATCGGGTGCGCATGCGCCACATTGTGCCGGCGCTCCGCCTTGCAGCCCTGTGCTGCTTTGTGGTGGCCCTTGCCCGCCCCCAGAATGCTACCGAGGTGGAATACACCAACACCGACGGCGTGGATATTATGCTGGTGCTGGACGTGTCTGGCTCCATGGGCACGCTGGACATGTTGACCCGCACAGAACAGGCGAAGCTCGGGGTGATGAACGCCGAACGGATTCTCAAGTCCGGTGATTACTGGAAATATAGCCGCATGGGGTATGCCCAGCAGGTCATTGCGGAATTCATCCAGAAACGCCACAGCGACCGTATCGGCCTTTCTGCCTTTGGCGCCCGGGCGGTGACCCAGTGCCCCCTTACGCTGGATTACGGCTCACTGCTTGAAATTTTGGGCGTTACAGACGACCTGGCCCACGATTCTATCATGGGAAGCCGCACCGCCATTGGCGATGGCCTTATGAATGCTCTTGCCCGCCTGCAAAAGTCCGAAGCCAAGTCCAAGGTGGTGGTGCTCCTGACCGACGGTAAGGATAACGCTAGCGTCATTTCACCTGTCCGTGCGGCCGAGGTGGCCCAGTCCATCGGGGTGAAGGTCTATACCGTAGGCGTGGGCAAGCGGAAGGGTAAAATTTTGAGTTTCCAGCAGAACCCCTGGACTGGCGAAATATCTTGGGGCGAGCGGGACATCACTCCCGAAGAGGGCATCGACGAAACCACCCTCAAGGCGGTGGCACAAAAGACCGGCGGAAAGTTCTACCGGGCCGAAAACAAGGAACAGCTAGAAGAAATCTATTCCGAAATCGACCAGCTGGAAAAATCCGAAATCGAGACGGTGGCCTACGCCCGCTACGCCGAAAAGTTCTACCCCTGGCTTTTGGTAGGGGCACTCCTCATTCTGCTGGAACTGATTCTTGCCAACACCCGCTTTGTGCGGATTCCGTAGGCTACTCCCCATCTACTGAAGGCTTGTAGCAGTTCCTGGTGCAGTTTTCGATTAGATCGTCAACCGTCTTGGTGGTGGGCGTGCCGAATTCGGACCAGTAGATGGAGAAGGTAATGGGCCACGGGCCCTGGGCAAGTTCTTCGCTGGTGGCGCTGGTGGCAATCAGCCTGTTGGCCAGAGTCTCTATCTCGGAAAAATCGTTACATTCGGTAACAATGGCAAAAGACGAAGTGCTGTAGCGGGCGATAAAAGACCCGCGATTGATGCATTGCTGCCGTAAGAACGAGGCCATTTTTTGGAGGGCTATGGCTGCGGCCACACCCCCGTATTTCTTTTTCATGGCCTTGAACTTGTCGATGTCGATTTTTACAAAAAACAGTCTCTTGGCAGGGTTCTGTTTTTGGGTAATGGCATCCAGGTAGTCTGCAAGTTTGTTGTCATTGTTGAGCTTGGTAATTTCATCGACGGTAATTCTCCTGCGCAACGAGGTCAGGTGTATAAACAGAGTGACGATGACAAACGAGGGTGACGTGATGGGCATATCGTAGAATTTGGCCTGTACCACCAGCAGAAGCAGGGGGAAAGCCATGGCTCCCGAAAGCAGGTAAAGGCTACGACGGCGAATCCTGTTGGTGCACTTGCGGGCCTTGGTCAGGCACAGGATCGACGCGGATACCACATAGACAATCGTCAGGATGTTCAGCAAAATCCACACATGGGGTCTCATGTCGAGAGGCGGTTCTGTCAGGTTGCTCAAGACATCTATGATGGCCATGACACTTACCACAAGGCTTGGCAACAATATGGGGATGAACTTTTTGCGAAGGTGGTAGGTGCTTGTGGACGTAATAAAGAATACGGTCAGGAACCAGGAACAACCCATGCAGATGCAGGTGACGATCTTGAGGCCGTTGATAATCTTGATGACGGGGATGTAAGTGGAGGGAATGAACTGTCCTGTAGAATTCAGGACGCAGAAAGCGATGGACAGGTCCACCAGGTATCGGAAAACGTGAACTTCCCTGAGGCGGGAGGCCCGCTCCGTGATGCCATAACGCACCATCAGGAGAATGGCGATGCTTATGAGATCGATTTCGACTACAAAGGGATTGATTTCCATAGATTTACCCTATAATCCAATAAGTAAAATATATCTTTTTTTTAATAAAAAAGTCATCGCCCGCAAATAAATGTGATTTTTCCCGTTTTTGGGGTCATTTTTTTGAAAAAATGGGGCGAAAAAGCCCTTTTTTTGTATATTCATGGGTATGCGGGCCCTGCCCCGCGCCGTTTTTTTTCTGGAGTCTGTCCATGCGATTTGCGGAACCGAGCTTTTTGTGGGGACTTTTTACCCTGCCATTTTTTGCCCTCTTGTTCTATTATGCCTTTTACCGCCGTAAAAAGCTGGCGGAGCGGTTCGTGTCCCTTTCCATGCTGCCCAAGCTTTCGACCAGCGTGTCTCCCTGGCGGAGGCTTGCCAAGGTTCTGATCCTCCTTTTGGCAATCGCTTTTTTGTTCGTTGCCCTTGCAAGGCCCCAGTGGGGCCATAAGCTGGAACACGTGGAGCGTCGCGGTCTGGACTTGGTGCTGCTGCAGGACATTTCCCTTTCCATGCTGGCCGAAGATATCAAGCCGAACCGTCTGGTGCGTAGCCGTCACGAGATTGCCTCGTTCCTGGAATCTCTCACCGGTGACCGCGTGGGTCTAGTGGCCTTTAGCGGCGAGGCCCAGGTGATGGTGCCCCTGACGTTGGACTACGGTACCGTGCAGATGATGCTCCGGGAACTGGAGCCGGGTTGGCTCATGCCGGGAACGAACCTGGAAAAGGCCATCCGCAAGGGGATGGATTTGTTCCGCAACTCCGGCGGGGCGGGCAAGTATTCGGTGATGGTTCTCATGAGTGACGGCGAAGAACTTGAAGACGCCGCCGTCAATGCCGCCAAGGAAGCCGCCGAGATGGGCATCCGCATCTATACGGTGGGTATCGGCTCCCGCGAAGGTGTGCCAATCCCCGTCAAGACCAAGAACGGTGAGGTGGCCTACAAAAAGGACATGCAAGGAAACATCGTGACCACCCGCCTAGAAGACGGGACTCTTCAAGAAATTGCAAGCGCTACCGGCGGGTTGTACTTTTACGCGAGCCCTGGCGAGTTCCAGCTGCAGAAGGTGCTGACCGAAATCGCCACCCTCGAAAAGAAGGACCAGGCAAGCGACCGCTTTGAAAATTATCAGGACCGCTACCAGATTTTTCTCGGGATTGCGGCCCTGCTGTTCTTGATTGAAGCGGTGGTATCCGAACGGGGCCGCCGTCGCAGGCAGTTGGCCGGTCGTTTCAGCTAGATACAAAAAAAGCCTTTCGGGTGGGTATGTCTCTCTTGGAGACGGGCGGCGCTCCATGGGAGGCCGAATTAGAATCCACCGGAAAGGCTATGAGTATAATATACATTCAAAAAGCCCGGTAAACCAAATTATTTTGAAATTCCTTAGTCCAATTTGGAATGAGGGAATAGCTATATTGTTTGGTGATGAAGAAAAATGATGTGAAAACCATATCCTTGCTGGTGGGCTCTGCCCTCCTGACAGCTATTGCCGCTTGTTCCAGCGCGCCGGCCCCTGCAACGGAAAATACTGCGACGGTTGCTACCCCAAAGGATTCTGTCGCGGTGTCTGAACAGAGCGGTGCTGCAGCTCAGTCTGCAAAATCCGACATCCCCGCAAGCTACAAGGACATCCAGTTTCCGGAATACAACTACGTAGCGCCTTACCCGAAGGATTACCGGGTGGAAATAGCCGAAGGCGTCACCGGTTACATCGTGAGCGACCGTCGCTTGCCCCTGGTGAATTTTACGGTCTATTTCGAGAATCCGAGAGTCCCCGCCTCCATCAAGGACGAAGCCGCCTTCGAGATGCTGGGTTCCATGCTTAGGCGTGGCGGCGGTGGCGGTATCGCTCCCGGTGCCCTGGAAGATACCCTTGAGTTTATCAGCGCCGGAGTCGGTTCTTCGGCCGGCGTGTGGACCGCCTCTTTCGACATTGACTGCCTGACCAAGGATTTTTCCTTCGTGCTTGCGCTGACAAAGAAGGTGTTGCTCGCTCCCGCCTTTGACAAGGAACAGCTGGAAATCGTAAAGACCAAGTCTGCCACCGCTTACGAACAGCGTTACGATACTCCTGCCAAGGTGCTTTCGGCCTTACGTGCCAAGGTGAACTACGCTCCTAACAATCGTCTGTGGGACGCTACCGGTGACGAATACAAGAAGGTCACTGACGCCGACCTGAAACGGCTTTCCCGCGGGGTGTTCCAGTCTAGCCGAATCATCTTTGCCTTGTCCGGTGATGTGGACCGGGATTCCAGCGTGCAGATGCTTAAGGAATTTTTCGCCGACTGGAAAAAGGACACTTCCGCCGTTTCTTCTAAGCCTGCGGATTCCGCCTTTGTGACGCCGGTACCTCTCGCTTACCTGCGCAAACCCGGCACCTATGTGGTGGACAAGGACATTACCCAGGCGAACATCGCCATCAACCAGCCTTTTGTAAAGCGCCCCCATCCCGACTACTACCCGGCGGCGGTGGCGAGCTTTATCTTGGGTGGCGGGAGCTTTACCAGCCGCCTCATGAACCGCGTGCGTAGCGACGAGGGCCTGGCCTACAGCATCTACAGCACCGTAGGCAACGACTATCGGGATACCGCCATGACCACCATCGCCTTGCAGACCAAGGTGGAGTCCGTGGATTTTGCCCTGAAGCTGATTTTTGAAGAAGTGGAAAAGCTGGCCAAAGAAGGCCCGACGGCAGAAGAACTGGAACAGGCGAAAAAGGCGCTGATCGAAAGTCTGCCCAGCCTGTTTGATTCTCCTGCTTCTACGGCCACCATTTTTGCCAAGGGAGAACTGCTGGGCAAGACCTTTGACCACTACCTGGACTACGTGAAAGAAATTTCTGCCGTCACCCCCGAACAGGTGAAGGCCATGATTGCAAAATATTTTGCCCGCGACAAGATGACCATTTCTATCGTAGGTCCTGTCTCTAAATTCGATGCCTTGAAACCCTTCACCGTAATTCCCCAGGATAGCCTGGATTTTAGGCAATAGCCAAAAGGATTCCTGTGGGTAGGCGAGTTCTTGTTTTCTTGATGCTGTTGGTCTTTGCCTGTGCAGAGGCGCTTGCCGCAGATTCGCCCGAAAGCAAGCGCGAAGCCCTGATGAAAGAAATCGGCCGCAAGCGCATGATCGAAAAGTCCGGCGGTGAAGAGGGATTCCGCTCCCTCTGTTCCGGTGTCAAGAAGTGCCTGAACATCGATTACGGTTTTTGTACAGAAGAAGATCAGAAGCCCTGGCCCAAGGTCAAGTATAACGAAGAGTTCTGCGCCCCCTTTGTAGAAATTACCAAGCGGGGATTGCCTGCAGACTCGAAAATCACGGGAGCGACGGAAATCTATTCCAGATTGGGCCGGCAGTACCGTGCCATTTACGAGAACAAGGGCTCGCTTCCTCTGGGGCAGAACGTTATCAGCTACTTGTTCGACAACATGCCCTTTACGGCAGAACTCATCAACGCTTACCTGGGTACGAACTACCGGCTGGAATACACCAGCAAGGACAGGCGGTTCTTTAGCGGTAGCAACGGCCGAAGCCTTTCAGGTGAATTCTTCTGGGCCTTGCAGGATAGTGCCGGGCAGAAACTCGGCATGCGGAACGTGTTTTTCGGGTATGGACACGCCCAGGTCCTCAAGTGGTCGCTGCACGGAACGGCTGTGGCCTACCTGGATATGGACCCTGTCTCTGACAAGGAAATTCGGTACAAGTTAACGGCTATCGTGTTTCCCGGGAATTCCGTGCTGAATTCCATTATGCAGATGCGGGTTTTCAAGAGCGTGGTAGGCGACAAGATTGACCACATCGTCAAGGATATCAAGAAGTCGTCGGGAGAATACTTCGGCGGAAACAAGGAACCCATGCTCAAGAGTGCTTCCCTCAAGTCCATGGAGAACGTGCAGTACATTCTGGATTTCGAGAACGTGGTGAATGGCGCGCCCTGGAAGTTGGGAGACTTTGAAAAGTTGCAGATTCAGCGTCGGCAGGCCAAGGAAGTTCCTGTGCCGCTGCAGGTGAAAGAATAGGAAGTGGTTAGTGATTAGTGGTTAGGATTGTGGGTCTCAAGAGGTGTCATCCTCGCGAAAGCGAGGATCCGCTTGATGGTGAAGTGTTAGGATTGAAAAAAGAGATTAAAAAGGAAAATTTATGAGCGAAAAAGAAAGTTTGGAAAGTTTGCTTGCGCGAGTCACGGACCGCCGTCGGGAACTCCTGACAGGAGTGGTGAACCGCCGTACCCGCCATTTCTGCATGGTGCTGGAAGATCTGTTTGACCCCCACAATATTTCCGCCGTTATCCGCACTGCCGAAGTTTTCGGCCTGCAAGATGTCCACGTCATCGAAGAGGACAACGCCTACAGCGTGAACAAGTCCATCTTGAAAGGCTCCTACAAGTGGATGTCCATCTACCTGTACAAGAAACGCATGCTCTGTATGGAAAAGCTCCGTGCCAAGGGCTACAAGATTGCAGTGGCCAGCACCAACACCACCAATTCGGTTTTGGATCTGGACCTAAGTCAACCTACGGCTTTTTACCTGGGGAGCGAGTTCCACGGGAACCACCCCGACACCCTGGCACATGCGGACTACGAATTCAAACTGCCCCAGTACGGCATTACGGAATCCATGAACGTCTCCGTGGCGGGCGGTGTGCTGATGACCTATCTGGACATTTTCATGCAGCGCTCGGGCCGCGAAAAATTCCTGCTCCCCCAGGCCGAAAGGGAAGCCCTGCTCTACGATTACCTGGACAGGCACGTGAACGGCATCGAGAATAACAGCCCCATTGTCCGGGTAGAGGGGTAATTCGAAGTAAAGAGATGGAATAAAACGCCATTTTGGAGAAATTCTCCGGCAAAATCCATTGAAAATGCTATTTTAAGGCAGAAATGAAGAAGAATACCACACTTTACTTCTCTGTCGGTCTTGTCGTCCTGTTGGCTATCGTCATCTTGGTTTTCGGCATGTTCTTCTTGAACGAGAAGGACCCGCGAGAGACGTTTAACACCTTCCACCTGCGGTTTACCCAGGTCAGTACCCTTGTGCTGGACGACCCGGTCAAAGTCAATGGCGTCAAGCTGGGCAAGGTGGAAAGCATCGAGCTTGCAGGCCACCGCGTGGTGGTGACCATCCGCCTCCGTACCGACGTGATGATTCCCAAGGATTCCGAAATCCGGGTCCAGAACATCGGTATCATGGGCGAACGCCAGATTGGCATGATTCTCGGGGACTCCGAGGAGTATTTTGAGCCGGGTGACACCATTACGGGCCAGTTCGACGCCGGTATCGCTGAGGCCCTCGGTCTGGCGGGTGAAGTTTGCGACAGTACCAAGGTCTTGCTGGAATCCGTGAAGCGGGCCCTGAAGGGCACCATCGCCAGCGAGGATTTCCAGGACAGGTTCAACACGCTTCTCGTGAAGGCCGAAACCCTGGAAGACCGCCTGATGGAGCTTGTGAACACCACGGACCCCGAACTCAAGAAGAGCCTGGCCGGCCTGAACGAGGTAACTCTCAAGGTGGGCAACCTGGTAGATGGCGTCAAACCGCCTATCGACAACCTTTTTGCCAATACGGATGTGGTTATCGGGAATGCCAACAACTTGATTGCCGAACTGGAAGGTGTCACCAAGCACCTGGACGAACTCATTGCCAAGGTCCAGTCCAAGGAGAATACGGTGGGCGCCCTGCTTTCGGACCGCAAGCTGCACGACGACCTGGTCAAGACAGTCCATTCCGCCGACAGCCTGTTCAGGGTCATCTTGAACGATGGTCTTGACATCAACGTGGATATTTTCTGAGGAACTATGATTGTAAAGACTCTCAAGGTTACCAATAAGTTAGGCGTCCACGCCCGCCCCGCAGGAATGATTGTAGATATTACGGGGCCTGCCAAGAGCGACGTCTCCATTATTTTTGATGGTTCCAAGGCCAATGCCAAGAGCATTTTGAACGTGATGATGCTGGCCATTCCCCTGGGTTCCGAGGTGAAGTTCGAGGTGGACGGCGAAGACGAAGAGCTGGTCGTGCAGAAGTTGGAGCAGTTATTCCATGACAACTTCAACGAAGAAGCAGGCTAAGGGGTCTTCTAGCTCCAAAACATCCAAGAAACCATTACGCATTGTATTGGTGGGCGTTCCTGCGTCGCCGGGCTTTGCCATGGGCAAAGTTTTCCCGATTACCAACAGGGAAATTTCCGTCGTCGAAGAAACCATCCCCGAAAGTCGGGTCACCACCGAAGAACAGCTGTTCTTGAAGGCCGTGAGCAAGACGGCAAAAGAAATTGGCCAGATCAAGGAAATTTCTGAAACCCGCACCGGCGTCCACGACAGCTTGATATTTGCAACCCACCTGATGATTTTGCAGGACCCGGGCCTGGTGAACGGCGTCCTGGAAATGGTCAAGAAAAAGCACAAGACGGCCCGCTGGTCGGTGCACGTGGTGCTGGGCAACTACATCGAGAAATTCGAGAAGATCAATTCCCCGGCCATGCGGGACAAGGCGGCAGACCTTCGGGACTTGTATAACCGCCTGATGACCGCCTTGGACGATTCCGGTCCGGTACTGGAGGACGTGGCTCTGGAACAGGGCGTAGTGCTGGCGGCTCACGAAATCATGCCCAGCATGCTCATTGCCATCAAGCCCGGTCAGGTCAGCGCCCTGGTGATGGATACGGGTGGCCGTACGAGCCACGTGGCAATTCTTGCCAGGTCGTTGCAGATTCCGGCGGTGTCGGGCCTTAGGAACGTGGCCGCCCAGGTGAACGCCGGTGATACCATCATTGTAGATGGTACCGGCGGCATGGTCATCGTCAATCCCGACGAAGAGGACATCCGCAAGTTCCACGAACGGCAAGAGGTCTTTGAACGCCAGCGCCGGGAACTGTTCACCATGCGCCGTCTGGAGCCCATGACCCGGGACGGCAAGTACATTACGCTCCACGCCAACATCGAACTTCCGTCGGAAGCATCGAAGGTCACAGATTTCGGAGCCACAGGTATCGGTCTTTACCGTTCGGAATTCTTGTTCTTTCAGAAGGACGCTCCCACCGAAAGCGAGCAGGAAACAGCCTACGAAGAAATCCTTTCTACCATGTCGCCCTGCCCGGTGACCATCCGCACCCTGGATGCCGGTGGCGACAAGCTGGTGGCGGGCCTTACCGCCGTGAACGAGGCCAACCCCTTTATGGGCTGGCGCTCTATCCGCGTGTGCCTCAGTCGCGAAGACATTTTCTGTACGCAGTTGCGGGCCTTGCTCCGGGCAAACAAGAGTGGAAATCTCCGGATTTTATTGCCTATGATTTCTGGGTTGAACGAACTTCGCAAGGCGAAGGCCTGCATCAAGCGCTGCGCCGACGAGCTGAAGGCCGAAGGAGTCCAGGTGGGTGACATCAAGGTCGGCGCCATGATAGAAGTGCCCGCCGCCGTGATGCTTGTGGACTTGATTGCAAAGGAAGTGGATTTCTTCAGCATCGGAACTAACGACCTGATCCAGTTTACCTTGGCGGTGGACCGCACCAACGAACTTATTACCGAAATGTTCCAACCTCATCATCCGGCCATTCTGCACATGATCAACCGTGTGGTGATGGCGGCGCACCGCGAAGGGATTCCTGTGGCGGTTTGCGGCGAAATGAGTGCGGACCCCATGAGCGTGCTTTTGTTGGTGGGGCTTGGCGTAGATGAACTTTCCATGACGCCCTGGAGCGTTATGGCCACCAAGAAGATTATCCGTTCCATCAACTATGAAGATGTCCGTGAAACGGCCCTGACAGTTTTGCAGATGGACGATTCCGACAACGTGAACGAGTACATGCACAAGAAGTATGCCCAGACTATTTCGGACTTGGGTATTTCCAGCTTTGTGGGCCAGGTGGATGGAAAGTGACTAGGGTATTCTTCTTTGTTCTTATCTGTAGCTCACTGCTTTTTGCAGATACCGTTGCTGTATCTTCTTCTGCCACTACCTCTTCAAGCTCGGCTCCTGTCGCCCAGTCGTCTAGCGTAGCTGAGGCTGTTGCTCCCAAGCAGACTCCTGCAAAGAAGGATTCTCTCCCTGCAACATTCGTCGCCACCGACAGCTTGATTGCGACAGTCCCTCTGAACGATCCCTTTGCGGAGCAAGAAAAGATTCTACCCAAGGATTTCCAGAACCTGGTCGTTCGTGCGGAGCGTTCCAAGCGGGCCTCCACGGATTTCGACGTCTCGAAAAATGTTCAGGATTTTGCGAAGGCCGCTTATTACTATTACAGGGAACTTTGGGATAGCGCCTACGCCGCCTACGATTCTCTGCGGAGCAGGGATTCCGTTCTGGAAAAGAGCGTTGTTTTGCGTATGGCCCGCACCTGTTTTATGCGGGGGGATTACGCCAAGATGCGCACTACCCTTGCCCTTGGGAACAAGTACGCCAAGGATTCCGATTTTGACAAGTCTGCCTCCCGTATGCGTATCGAGGCCGCCATGGCGGACACCAGCCTTACCGACGCGGCCCATGCGGATTCCCTGAAGGTGTTCCTGGAAAAGTACCCCAAGGGCGAAGACGCTGCCGCTCTCAAGTATCGCTATGCCCTGTACTTGGAGCAGTTCAAGCAGCCGGCCCAGGCCAAGAAACTTTATATTCAGCTGTTGGCCAGTTCTACGGCTTACAAGGATTCCTCCTTCAAGGCGATTCAGCGCCTGCGCAAGGTCCAGGGAACTCCGGAAAGTCTGCCCGAAAAGATTGCCTATGCCAGGATGGCCTGCGCCAAGGACGAGGCGTCCGCTTGCCTTGTTCTGCTGGATTCCATCGCCATTATGGATTCTATCGCCCTTGCGAAAAATCCGTCTGCTGCGGTGGCGCCGTCGGAAGACTCCCTTCAAAAGCTGCTCCGCCCCAGCACGCTGGACATGGACACCCGCATTGCCCTGTGGGAAAAACGGGCTGTGACACTCCGTAGTTTAAAGCGCGAAGACGAGTCCATTGCCCAGTTCCGCTTCCTGTTGGATTCTGTGGAGGCTAAGCCTTTGTGGATGCAGTCTATCTTGAAACTGTACCGCAATAACGCCAAGAAATACGCCAAAGAAATCAAGACCACCGATTCCCTGTTACAGGATGCAAGCCAGTTCAGCAAGGAAAACGCCAACAACCTCTGGATAAAAGGCTTTGAATACGAGCAGAACGAAAAATACGATAGTGCCATCGTGTGTTTCAAGAAACTTTCCCATCGCAGGTTCAAGAACAATGTGAAGCGCCAGTGGGCAAAGTTCCGCATCGGTTTCGTCTATTACAAGCAAGAAAAATGGCAAGAGGCTGTTGACGCCTTTATCGATGCGGCCAAGGAGCCGTTCCTTTGGAGCGGAAGCGGGGCTCGCATGTTCTTGGGAGATGCCTACATGAAGCTGGGCAAGGATTCCCTCGCCCGTGAAGCCTATCTGGACTGTATCCGGGATTTCCCGCTGGCCTACTACGCCCACCGCAGCCGCCTGAAACTTGCGGAATACAAGCTGATGGAAGAGAAGGACATTCCGTATGCTCACGGGGTCGCCATGTCTCCCGAAGAGACCCTGGCTTGGATTCGCGCCTCCCAGAAAATCGGCAAGCCGGACACCACCTACAACCCGGTCCGATACAACCGCATTCGGGATCTGTTCCTTTACGGTTTCAGCGACGAGGCCTTTGCCCTCTACGATGAGGTGCGCCGCAAGAATTACAAGCGTCTGGATTTCTTGTACGAATACGGCAAGCTCTTCTACGAAATGGGTGAAGTGGCCGCCGGCTACAGGCTTGCACGACAGTTCCAGAACAACATCGACCGCCGTCGCCTGATGGCACCACCTATAGATGTGCTGCATTACCTTTATCCCATTCCCTTCAAGGACCAGGTGAAGTTCCATTCCGGAACGCGAATCGACCCCTTCTTCGTCTATAGCGTCATGCGTCAGGAATCCATCTTCAATTTCGAGATAGCCTCTCCGGTAGGTGCTCGCGGGCTCTTGCAGATTATGCCCGCCACAGGCAAGATGGTGGCCGCCAAAGAAGGGATTCCCGATTTTGACCCGCTGTTGCTTTTCAACCCTTACATGAACATTCGCCTGGGTGTTCGTTACCTGGTGGATTTGAAGGCCGAATATAGCGACGATTATATGTACGTGCTGGGGAACTACAATGCTGGCCCCAAGCCCACCAAACGCTGGCAGACGGCAGGTCAGGGCAAACACTGGGATATCCGCGCCGAAGAAATCAGCTACTGGGAAACCCGCGACTACGTAAAGCGCGTCATGGGCAACTACTGGATTTACCAGGAAATCTACGACGGGATTTAGTGGGATAATTTTAATTTGTACGCTTTTTTCTATATTTCGGGAAAAGACAGAGAGGTCAAATATGATTTTTTTTATCAAAACGATGAAATTCGTGGTGCCGGCTGTTTCGGCTTTAGTTTGTTCTGCGGTACTTGCTGCTTGCGGTTCCGATTCATCTATCAAAGCTCCGGAGGAACAGTCTTTCAATACTTTTGACGACCTCCCCAACTGCACCAAGAACCGCGAGGGCGAAACGGCTTTTGTAGAAGAAGAAGGCCTACGCTACATTTGCCAAGAAAAGAAATGGACCGAAATGCCCGACACCTTGGCCGAATACGATACCGAAGACGACTTGCCTAACTGCGGAAGCAAGGTGGACGGAGTCAAGGCCTATGTAAAAAAGGATAAGACCATTTACGTGTGCAGCGACAAGAGTTGGAACCCTTATGCAGTGGTGTATGATACCGAAGATGATTTGCCAAATTGCGGCAAAAAGAGGAATGGTGAAATTGCCAAGCTTAAGGATGAAGATGCCTTTGTGATTTGTAAAGATGGGGCCTGGACCAAATATCAAGAGGAAGAAAATAAAGATAATGAAGGCGACTCTAGCGCTTCGGGTACCAAAGAAGAAGATCCGACTGACACTTCCAGTGAAAGCGGTAGCAAAGGCGAGAACTCCAGCAGTAGTGAATTCCAATGGGAAGAAGGCGGTGAAATTTCCAGCGCAAGCAAAACGGTTAAGTTTGAAGAAGGCGTGCTGTGGAAGCCCAGCTACGGCGAAAGGGTTCGCGGCTTCAATAGCGATGCCGACGAAAAGACGTTTTGGGACGATCCCACGACTAACGACTGGTGGCATATATACTCAGATGCCGGCAGTTCGGGAAAATCGACGGGCTCCATAGAGGTTGGTTCCGACTACGCAACAATCAAGACGGCAATGGTGTATGCAAACTGGACAAAAGGGGAGTCGGGGATGAATGTTGCAAACCCGTCACCCTATGTGTCGACTTCTTTCAACTTCGCTCCCAAGGGGTATGTAGATATTAGTGGAGAGAAGGGAGTTTGTATTGTCTATACTTCGGAGCGCGATATCAGAATAGAGTTTGTGTCCAAGGGGAAGACCTCTGATACCTATGATTATTGGGATGTCTGGGCTCCGGCAAGTCAGACCAAAAAGACGGCAAGGCTGAAGTTTGCAAATTTGCCGGCAACGTGGTGGCAAGAAAATGCATCGACTTTGTCCCAGGCTTTAAAACAGATGGCGGCCATGGCTATCGAGTCGCCTTACAGGAATCAAACTCATTGCTATGAGGTTGATCCCAGCAACTGCAATACCGTTACGGAAAAGAATACGATAAAGCTGTACATGATAGGTGAATATGAAAAGTGTCCCGAAAACGACGATATTGAGCTGGGCGGGAAGGTTGTAGAATTTGAAAAAGATATTCTTTGGGAACCGGGATATGGGGAAAAGGCACGCACCTTCTTTGGAGATGTGGATGAATATAATTTCTATACAGGTGACCCCAGCGGGTGGTGGTATACGTATACTGACAAGGAAAGCGGCGGTGAATCGGTATCGGAAATTTCGTATCAGGCGAGTTATTTGCAGGCCAAGCTTACTAATAAAGACGCCGGCTTAGGCTGGGCAGATGCAGCGTTTGGTTTTGAGCTTACGAATGGTTATGACGTTAACGGCTTTGTTGATTTGACGGTCAGTTTCGGTAAAGGCATTTGCCTGGAATACTCGTCCGGTTACGACTTTGATTTTAAACTTCACTCAAATATAATTGCTGATCAGTTCTGGTATCGTATCCCTGCAAGTGCGGCAAGGACTGTCATTGATATCGACTTCAACGATTATACGGACTATGATTGGCAAGAAAATGAAGGCAGTTTGAAAAATATGTTGAAAAAAGCGTCTTCATTCCATTTTGAATTTGCGCCTCGCCATACTGACGGGTATGAATACAAAACCAATACGGTCAAGCTCTATAAACTCGGCAAATATGGTGCTTGTGATTAATATTCTTGATAGCCAATGCTCTTTCTTCTGCTCACCATAGGTCCTGCGTTTTTATTCGCCTGCGGAAACATTCTCGAAAAGTCGGGAGTGTCCACGGCGGGCAAACGCACGGGAGGGACGGCGCACCCCTGGCTGTTTTTTAAGGGTGTAGTTTCTAATAAGTTCTGGTGGCTCGGTATCAGTTGCTCGGGCCTTGCTACGGTGGGCTACTACATTGCCATGGCGCAGTATGACTTGAGCCAAGTCCAGCCTATGATGGTGTTGAACCCCGTGCTCACGGCACTGATGGGTTTTTGCATTCTGAAGGAGGCCCTTACCAAGCGCATTGTGGTGGCCATCTGCTTTGTGGTGGCGGGACTCTTGTACTCTGTGGAAAACCTAGGCGAGTCTACGGCTATGCAGAACATCGGTATGCTTTGGGCATATGCGGGCGGGCTTTGCATGGTGACCTTGTTTGCTCACTTGTGTGTGAAGGACCGCGAGATGGTGGATTCCCTCATTATGGGTGTGGGTTTTGGGCTTTCGGCAGCGTTCTACAAGAGCCTGGCCATGGATTTTGACTTGGACCATATTGAAGTTTCGTCTATTGCGAACCTTTTGCTTGATTTCAGGACCCTGGGCTACATTGCCACCTACGGCATAGCGTTCCTTTATTCCCAAGTTTCCTTCTCCCGCGGTCGTGCTCTGTTCATTATTCCCTTTAGTGCCGCGGTAGGGGCCGCTGTTCCCACACTGGCCGGGGCCCTGGTGTTTTCGGAAGCCTTCCCCATAGGGAAAATTGTTTCTGTGACCCTGGTTTTGGTGGGTGCGGCTCTGTTTGTGGTTCGTAGACCCCGCCGAAACGCCTCAAAAAATTAGGTTTTTGTAAAAAGATGGAGAAAGTTCTTCTTCATTGCAAACAAATGACTTTCTAAAATATATATTGGAAAGAGGAGGGCCAATTATGACCATTTCTAAAAAAGCAATATGGGTGTTGCCCTTTTTTTTGCCATTGGCAACTTTTAACCTGTGGGCTTGTTCCTCGGATAGTTCGTCCTCGGTAGAGGAGGAATCCCAGGATTTGGAATCTTCGGACTCTGAGAATGAGTCGGAGTTGTCGTCGAGCTCAATCAAGAGTGGTGAAAAAGCGGCTTTTTCAGTTTTGTTTTCGGAAGTTGACCCTGTCAACCTCTCTTACAAGGATCATGAGGGGGATGATGCTGGATGGGTGGAAATATATAACCCTTCGGACAGTGCCATAAACCTTAAGGGTTCTTTGCTGGCTAGCGACATATCGAAAAAGACTGCATGGAAGTTCGGCAATGTTGTTATAGGGCCCAAGTCACATTTGTTGGTATTCCTTTCGGGTAAAAATTACCCTGACTATGTAGCTCCTTCAGATTCTACTAGTTTGATGGGAGGCGATTGCTGGGTATGGACCGATAAGCAGAATTCTCCTGTAGCGGGGACAAGCTCTTTTTCTTTTTTGCCCAGCAAAACAGGCTTTTGCTTCACGGAAGATGGAAACCAGGGTTTTGGCGGAATCATGCAGTTTGGGGAGAACAAGGACCTGGGGTGGCATTCTATTTCGGCCTTTGTGCAGAAGGATGGAGCCTCCGAAAACAATCCGGTTGACATTAGCAAGGTCAATGAATTGCTTTTGACCGGCTACATTGAAAATGGACACCAGCTGGAACTGCGTTTGGCACAGTCTGGCCTTGACGACTGGACGGGCTGGGACAAGGTCTTGACAGGTACGGGGGATTCTACCTCCACTTATAGTGTAGTTCTCCCCACGGGGACAACTTTCCCGGATTTGACTAAAATATACGGGACAAGGTTTAGCCTACAAAATAATGAATTCCGCGCCACCAAATTCAAGATAAAATCTTACATTGCTAGGAACCGTGGCCACGAGCCACATGCCAATTTCAAAATCAAGAAATCCGGAGGGCACCTTTACCTGTTTGACCCCTCTGAAATCCTCGTTGATTCTGTAGCTTATCCGAGTATTTCCCTGGGAAAGTCTTGGTCTAGACAATACGACAATGGGACTGGACAATACGGCAATGCTTGGGGTTTTGCTTCCTCAACTCCTATCACAGCAACTCAGGAGAACCCTGTAGCGTCTCAGGCGGTGTTCCCTGTCAATGCTCTTCCTGCTTCGGGATTTTATTCCAGCGCTATTTCCATTCAATTCAACGAAAAGGACCAGATTCGCTGTGAACGGGAGGGTTTTGCCCCCACCGCGTCGTCGCCATTGACCACTTCATTGTCAATCAGCAAGACTACGGTTGTCCGCTGCGCTTCTTTTGCCGCATCGGTCTTGCCTAGCAGCGTGGAAACAAGAACGTATATTTTTGAAAATGCCCCGGCGACTCCTGCAGTGTTCCTGACAGGAGATCCCAACTCCTTGTTTGATCCTGATACGGGCATTTATTCGGATGGACCTTATATCCAGTCGGCGGAACCCCATTTTGGCGCCAACTACTGGCAAGATCGAGAAATTCCCATTTTCGTGGAACTCCTGGAAAAGGGTGGAAAGGCCCCGGCATTTGCGAAAAATGCTGGCTACCAGATTTTTGGAAACTATAGCCGCGCCAACAAGAAAAAGTCAGTGGCCATTGTGTTCAAGGAAAAGTATGGAGACAAACGGTTGGAATACCCGCTGTTCCCGGATTTCCCGGAACTGAAAAAATTCAAGGTGTTCCTGCTCAGGAACAACGGCGGTAATTTCGGTGCCGATTACATTCGTGATAGACTGTGTAGTTCCGTTTCCGAGGGATTAGGAGTGGACTACCAGCGTGGACGCGGCGTTATTGTGTACTACAATGGCGAATATTACGGGATTTACAGTATCCGTGAACGCTCTACGGAATATTATTTTGAGACTCATTACGGTTTTGATCCCGATGATATCGACCTGCTCAAGGCGGACAACTCTGCCTCGGCCGGGTCCGCTGTTGACTACGTGGATCTTATGAAGAACCTTGAAAAATACCACTTGAGTAGTGAAAAGAACTACAATCATGTGGCTGAATTGATAGACATAGACAACTTTATCAACTATGTCCATACGGAATTGTTCATGAACAACAGGGACTGGCCCGCCAATAACCTGAAAAAATGGCGAGGAACGAATCCCAAGACCAAGTGGAAGTGGTTCATTTACGACATGGATTTTGGCTTCGGCAACGAGTTCAGCGATTTCAAGAACAACATATTCGAATTTGCAACGGCCGAAGATGGCGAAGATTGGCCCAATGGTCCGGCTTCAACTCTGCTGCTTCGCAGGCTTCTGGAAAATGAAAATTTCAAGTTGGCGTTTATCAACCGGTTTCCGGTACTTTTGACCATGAACTTTGAAAAATCCAGACTCCTCGCCAGAATCAATGCGATGATGAGCGAAATAGAATCGGAAATTTCCAGGGATCAGCAACGGTGGGGCCACAACGCCTCATACATGAGTGGACAGCTGAACAAGATGAAGACCTTCGCTGGAACTCGTCAAGATGTTATTTTGTCTGAAATGACGGAGTATTTTGGATTGGGAGAACCTGCAAAAGTGACTCTTTCTGTCAGTGGTTCTGGGAGGATTCTGGTCCATAATTTGCCGCTGGATAGGTCTTCGATGACGGTGTCATTCTTCAAGGGGACTCCGGTCACTATTACGGCCCAGGAGAACGGCGGAACCTTTACCGGCTGGAGTGACAAGGTTACGGAAAAGACCCGCACTATTATGCCCGAAGAAGCGAGCTCGTTAACGGCCATTTTTAAGTGATTCTGGGGCTGCGTCATGGCGGGCTCTGCCTCGCCATTTGTTTTTTTTCTACATTGTAGGTACTATGAGTTTTAGTACCAAGATTCTTTGTATTGGTGCGGGCTATGTCGGTGGCCCCACTATGACCGTTATCGCCGACAAGTGCCCCGATGTGAAGGTGACCGTGGTGGACATCAACCAGGCCCGTATTGATGCCTGGAATAGTGAAAACCTTCCGATTTTTGAGCCGGGCCTGGACGATGTGGTAAAGCGTGCCCGTGGTCGTAATCTCTTTTTTAGTACCGACATTCCCGCAGCCATTAAGGAAGCAGACATTATCTTTGTGTCGGTGAATACTCCGACAAAGACGTTCGGTCATGGCGCAGGCAAGGCTTCTGACTTGCAATACTGGGAAAAAACGGCTCGCAGTATTCTGGAAATTGCCGACGAGGGCAAGATTATCGTAGAAAAGTCTACTTTGCCAGTTCGTACCGCCGCTGCCATGGAAAGAATCTTGAACTCCAATGATAAGGGCTTGCACTTCGAGGTGTTGTCCAATCCCGAGTTCCTGGCAGAGGGTACCGCCATCAAGGATCTATTTGAACCAGACCGCGTACTTATCGGGTCCCACCAGACGGAGTCAGGCCTTGCTGCCTGTCAGAAGCTGGTGGATGTGTATGCCCATTGGGTTCCCCGTGACCGAATCCTCACGACCAACCTCTGGAGTTCTGAACTGACCAAGCTTACCGCTAACGCTTTCCTGGCGCAGCGCATTAGCTCCATCAACTCCATCAGTGCCCTCTGTGAAAAGACCGGTGCCGACGTGGACGAGGTGGCTTTTGTGATGGGCAAGGATACCCGTATCGGTCCCAAGTTCCTCAAGGCCTCTATCGGCTTTGGTGGAAGCTGCTTCAAGAAGGATATTTTGAACCTGGTGTACCTGTGCGGCTATTATGGACTACCCGAGGTTGCCGCTTACTGGGAAAGCGTGGTGAAGATTAACGAGTGGCAGACCCATCGTGTGGTGGACCGCATGCTGGAAACTATGTTCAATACCATCGCCAGCAAGAAGATTGCGGTATTCGGTTTTGCCTTCAAGGCAAATACCGGTGATACCCGCGAAAGCCCGGCCAACTTGGTGGTCCGCGACTTGCTTGCCGAACATGCACGGCCGGTGGTGACCGACCCCAAGGCCATCCCCGACGCCAAGCGCGACCTGAAGGATGTGCTGGACCAGGTGGTCTTTGAAGAAGATCCGTACAAGGCTGCCGAAGGCGCTCATGCCGTGGTGGTCTGCACCGAATGGAAGTGCTTTGCGGAACTGGACTGGAAGCGAATCTACAGTTCCATGGCCAAGCCCGCCTTCGTATTCGACGGCCGCAATATCCTGGACGCTGAAGCCCTTCGGAAGATTGGTTTTGAAGTGTCCAGCATCGGTAAAGGAAAGGCGGAGTAAGTTTCTTCTGCCTATGCAGAACGTTGGTGGAAAAAAGAGGGTGCTTGCGGTGGCTTCGTTTGGGGGGCACTGGATTCAGCTTTTACGAATGATGCGACCATTGGAGGGTGTTTTTGATGTGTCGTACGTAAGTACGCATAAAAACGCCCTAGCGATGGTTGATAGCGACAAAATCTATATCACGCCTGATTTTTCTAGGTGGAATATTTGGAAAATTCTGCCTTCTGTTCTTCGCGATGTCTTTATTCTAATGAAAAGCAGACCGGATACGGTGCTATCAACTGGTGCAGCACCGGGATTGTTGCTTTTGTTGATTGCCAAGTATGTGTTGCGAAAAAAAACAGTTTGGATAGACTCTATTGCAAATGCACATTGTCTTAGTTTCTGTGGAAAAGTGGCTGCGAGAGTTGGTATCGATTATGTCTATACTCAATGGGAGCATTTAAGCGAAAAGAATGTGAAATTTGCGGGAAATGTTTTGGGGTAGGCTATGATTTTTTGCACAATAGGTACGCAGGCTCCTTTTGATCGGCTTATTGAAGCTTTAGATAGGATCGCGATTGATGTTGAAGAAAAAATTGTAGCACAGACATTATGCGGAAATTACAAGCCAAAGAAAATTGAAACCGTGGGGTTCTTGTCTGTTAGTGATTTTAACAAAATGTGCCAACAATCCCGTATTATTGTCGCTCATGCTGGTGTTGGAACTATTGTTTCTGCGTTGCAGATGCGTAAGCCCATAGTTGTATTTCCGCGAATTGCAGAACTGGGAGAACATAGGAACAATCATCAAATGGCTACAGCCGAGATGTTTGAAAAAATGAACTTGGTTCACGTTGCGCACGACGAATTGACCCTGAAAAAGTACCTTCTGTCTTCAGATATTAAACCACTAAAGCCTGTGTCGGATTTTGCATCGGAACAATTGATAAATGAAATTCGTTTGATTGTTGAAAAATAAGCCTTTGAATGAATTATGAAGAAGATCTTGATGTTTCCGCAAAAGAGGACGGAGCGAAATTCGTACCTGGGCAACTTGACGGAACAGATATCTGGTCGTTTTGATGTAGTTGGCTTCAATGAAGCCTTGAAATCCGATTTAAAAAGTTTCCTGTTCTACGACATAGTTCACTTTAATTGGCTGGAAAATATCCGAGGAAAGAATATTTTCAGGGCTTTGGTGAATTTCGTAATAAGGTTCTTCACTCTGGTTTATTTTCGTGCGCGTGGAAAGCCCATTGTGTGGACGGCCCACAACAAGATTGCACATTGTAGGGGGAAGGGGGAGGCTTTCTCAAGAATCATGATGCGGTACTTGATGAAATGGAGTGCTCGCATTCATGTTTTGTGCGAGGAATCCTACAACGAGATTCCGGACTTGAAACAATACAAGGATAAGGTGGTCTGTGTCCCTCATGGCGACTATATCGGGGATTATCCGGAGTCGCAAGTAAACATTCACGAAAAGTATGGGATAGATTCGGCGAAAAAGATAATCCTGTTCGTGGGTGTTATCGATGCGTATAAAAATGTGGACCTCTTGATACGGTCTTTTTGCAAGTCGAATATTGTTGAAAATGATTTTGTCTTGTTGGTTTGTGGCGCATGCCCTGACAGGGCGTATAAAGAGCGCCTGGTTAAAGAAATGGGAAATAAGAAGGGGATATACCTTGATTTTAATTTTGTCCCGACAGAATTGATGGATGCGTACCTACGTCAGTGCACGCTGATGGTCGCCCCGTACGACAAGGAAACGACCTTGAATTCGGGGACCCTCTGGATGGCGTTTTCTTATGCAAAAACCATAATCTGCCCCGAAATCGGTTGCGTGAGAAGTATTGGCGATGCTGACAAAATGATGTATTGCTATGATTATGATACCGAAGATTCTCATGGTAGAGCTTTGGAATCTGCCCTTGCCAGGGTGGCAAAAGATTTTTCTGACGGATTGCTGAAGGAAAAGGAATCGTTGGCTTTTGAGTATATGAAATCGCATTCTTGGGATGCAGAAAAGAACCGGTGGATTGCCCTATATGAATTCTGATGTAGATTTTGTCATATTGTGGGTTGATGGTAAAGATCCCGAATGGATGAAGGAGAAAGAGAGGTTTTCTCCTAAAGAAGCCGTTGGAAATTCTGCTAACCGTTTTCGCGATTGGGATGTGCTACAGTATTTTTTCCGTGGAGTCGAAAAATTTGCTCCATGGGTTCGAAAAGTTCACTTTGTCACATGGGGACACCTGCCGCCTTGGTTGAACAAAGAGTGCCCCAAACTGCACATAGTCAATCACAGGGATTATATTCCAGAGGGATTTCTTCCCACATTCAATTCGAATGTTATTGAATTGTTTGCTCATCGGATTCCGGAACTGTCGCAGAAATTTGTCATGTTCAATGACGATATGTTTCTGACAAAGCCTGTGTCGCAGAAATATTTTTTTAAGGGCGATTTGCCTTGTGACAGGGCCCTTTTGGGAATAGTTGCACCCTATGACCAATTCAGTTTTATAAAGTTGAATAATTGGGCCGTTATAAACCATCATTTTGATAAAAAAAAGACGGTCAGGAATCACTTGTCTAAATTCTTTAGCCCGTCCTATGGAATGCACAACCTGCGAAATGTGCTTTTGATGTTGTGGCCCAGATTCTTTGGGGTAAATGATCCTCATTTGCCATTGGCGTACAGGAAGGAAATCTTCGAGGAAGTGTGGTCAAAAGAAGAAGCGATGTTAACAGAGGTTGCCACCCATAGGTTCCGTCAAAAGGATGATGTTAGCCATTGGCTTATGCGGTATTGGCAGCTTCTGAACGGCGATTTCGCTCCCTCGGCTATTGATGGCTGTACTTTTGTTTTTGAACCGGACCGGAACAACAAGGCTATTTATGAGGCTGTAAGAAAGCAAAAATACGCTACGGTCTGCCTCAATGACTCCAATCCGGATATAGATTTTGAATACGAGAAAGAATGCTTGAAGGCCGCATTCCAGGCCATCTTGCCGGAAAAGTCAGTGTTTGAAGTGTAAATGCAAGAAAACTTGATATCCATAATCGTTCCTGTGTACAATGTTTCAAAATATTTGAGACACTGCGTTGACAGTCTACTGAGGCAAACATACGAGAATATCGAGATTCTTCTAGTTGACGACGGTTCCACGGATGACAGTGGCGAATTGTGCGACCAGTTCATGGAATCGGACAACCGGATTCGCGTGATTCATCAGAAAAACCAGGGCGTTTCTGTGGCTCGGAATGAGGGGTTGCGGCAGGCCAGGGGGGCTTGGGTCATGTTTGTTGATTCTGATGACTGGGTCGAACCGGAAATATGTGAAACCTTGCTAGACAGGGCTCTAAAAAGTAATTGCGATATTTGCGGATGTGACTTGTTGAAAGAAGTCGAGGGTGAAAGGCCGCAGATCCAGGCCGTGTACAAGCACGATGTGCTAATTCAGAAACCAGAGATGGAATCCTTGGTAGCTACCTTGCTGCACAAGAACATCGAGGGGACGCACTATAATCGAAGCGTAATGAATGGGCATTCTTGCATACAGGCCCTGTTGGGACCGTATTGTAAACTTTATCGAAAAGACATTGTTGACGGAATCGAGTTCCCGCAACACATTCAGTATGCCGAAGACACCTTGTTTGTGTTACGGGTAATGATAGGTGCTTCTTCTGTAGCGTGGGTAAACCAGGCGCTGTATCATTATAGATTTTGGCCCATGTCTTTGGTTAACAAGTATGATAAGCGGAGGGCGGAGGACTGTGTTTCCCTTGATCGTGCCACTTTAGAATATATAAAGAGCGCATATGGAGAAAAAGAAGAACTGCTCAACGCCTTTGCCTATGGTTGTTTTTTGAGGGCCACCAGGCTGTTCCACTATTATGCTCGGAAAACAAAGAAAAGGGAGTTTGCAAGTATATGCAAGCTATTGAAGGCAACGTTGAAATCGTCCGTTTATTTCAAGGCGTTGCGCAACCCTGCACTAAAGTTTGATGGTTTGAAGAGAAAATTTCAACTATTCTTGTTGCGGAACGGCTTCGTTGGCATCATGTACATCTTTGTTCGATTCCTCTGACGGATCGTCCTTTGTCGAAAGGCTGTTTCCTGCCAATAGTCCGATAAATGTGTAACACATGATGTCATTTGAACCGATGTGTCCGGAGAGTATGAAAAACAATGTACAGCACGATGTGACGAGAAATCCTTGAGTTCCTGCGATTTTGCCCTGATTGGCTTTTCGCTTAAAAAACACCATTATCCAACCGAGCATAAAGAAATATGAAACCAGACCGAATATGCCCTGGTTGATTAGAAGAGTGAAAACGACGGATTCAAGGCCCCCCAGGTTTTCGACCTGAGCGCGGCCATTTTTGTCTTCTTCGATTAAGTACTTTTCTATATAGCCCAATCCGTTCCCAAAATAGGGGGAATTGCGGAATTGCATGTAAGAGTACAAGAGTTGATCTTGGCGCAATTCCAGGGAGCTTCCCTGACCTTTCGTAGTTAAATCCTCAATGAAATCCTTTGTAATATTGCTTGCGGCTATTATGAGTGATACAAGAAGAACCAATTTGAAGAATTTGGATTTTTTTGAAACGAAATAGTATAGGGAGAAGAAAAGTGCACACAGAAGGGCTGTTCTTGAACCGGAGTAATACACCGTAACAAGAATAAGGCCCGCAAATAAAAGTTTTTTCTCTTTACTGATGTCTTTTCTTGCCAATGGTATAATGGTTAGTATGCAAATGCACAACATGGTTCCCAGTGCTGTGGGGTGTTTTGTCAGAATGTTGATTCTTGTTCGCCAATCCTGGTCGAATGTCACGGTTCCATTGAGGTCTGCAAATCCATCGTAATAAGGGAATGCTGAACAAATGATTTTGTACGGGATGTTGTCGTGTATGAAATGTTCAATGACGCCCAGAGTGCAAAGCAGGAACACGAGCTTAAAGAAATTCTTGTAAAAAACGTGGAAATCGGCTTTTCTTCCCGCGCAAAAGGCGGCGAACAAAAAGCCATAGGAATCTATATATATGCGAACGGAATCGTATATACGCTTGGCAGAACCGTCGGCGCCAAAATAGGCCGTAATGACAAAGAAAACAAGGACGATAAAGCAAGGAATTTTGAAGGGGAAATCTCGAATGCTTCTCTTGAATTCGCTCGGGTCGTTTACATACGATGTGATGATGTACAGGTATAGGAGAATAGACTTGGGATCGAGATAGGGACTTTTAGAAAACGCCACCGCGGAAGCGGGAATGCAAAAAAGGCCGATAATAAGCAGGAGAAGCCTGTTTTCTTCTTTTTTTTGCTGGATCATCAAAAAAGTGATGAATCCAACAAATAAAATGACAAGGAAACTCAGCATTTATGGAGCCCCTTTAGAATTTCTTGAAGAACATTCTGTGCGACGGTTTGGTTGTGGGGCGGCAATAGGTAGTCGTCAAAAAAGGCCTTGCGTTTTTCTTCCTTGGGGTCCTTTCCGTCAATGACGACATCCTTTATGAAGTCTTCGGGATTGCAATCGTTCAGAGAGTAGTGGACATCTAGAGCCTTGAGCCCGAATTTACAGTAAACTTTGTCTCTAGGGGGGCCTACAAAAAGGCAGGGCTTTTGGGTATATAGGTATTCTGCCGTAAATGAGCCGCAATCGTGTATGAGTGCGTCGGATTGCTTGAACAGTTCTATATAATCCCCTGCTGCAATGAATGTATTGGGCAGGCTTTCCCATTTGTGGAAATACTCGTCTGTCTTTTGCTTTCCCCATTGTGGATATTGGTACAGGCTGTGCTTTAAAATGGGATGCGGCTTGAAGGCGATTATAACCTGATCCTGATATTTCGTGGCGAGGTCTAGGAAAACATCGGCGTATTGCAGGAATGTCGAGCAGTCCGAATATTTGTTGGGAATGATGGAGTTGTGGGTCGCCCAAACAATCCTTTTTCGTTGGTCGCTTTCATCACCCCAAGGATGGCTGGAGGGGGGGGCATTCTGCTTTTCCAAGAAGATGTCGGCGAGCGGATAACCCGTAACGCAAACATTTTCACCCTTGTTCAGCGCCAAATGGTAAGCGTTTTCTTTGTGTATTGCTGTGGGGTAAAACAGTTTCCAGGCCATATTGTGCAGGGACTGGTCATAACCCCATTGGTAATTTGATACCCAAAAAGCGTACGGGATGTAGCAAAAGAGCGTGTTGGGCAAATTATAGACGGACAGACTTTCGGGAACGCTTGTCTTGTAGGGCTGTGCGTAAAATATGATGTCGGCTTTAAAATTTTCTAGGTCTTGTGCGTACGGAAAATTCAACTTTTTAAAGTAAAGCTCCATCTCCTCGATGCATTTGCTTTTTAGTTGAGCGTCTAAGTCGGGCCGAGGAACAAGGACTACCAGGGGGTTGAAAAGGGGATTTTTTTGCATCAGTGAAAAAATCCTGCCGTATTTCCAGAAGGCGACATCCATACAGACGAAGGCAACGGAGATGGATTCTTTTTTGCTTAAGCGCTTTATGAGTTTTTTATCCCTACGCTTGAAATACGCAATAAAGAAACGATCCTTTAAACGAAGACTGCCGAAAAAATTCCGTACAGAGGCCGGGAAAAACCTTGTATAGAAATGTTTTAGCGCGAGAATCATATACCCCTGCAATATAAAAATAATTAGGGCGTGGAAATGATTCCTACGGGTTCTGTCTGGATGATAAAGTCGGAAAAACGGGCGTAACTGTCATGGTTTGGGGACCAGCTGTCTGTTCCCCCGCCATGGAAGGTTGAAAGGTACATGTCGTTTATGTGGACGTTTTCGTTTTTTCGGAATGTGAGGTTTTCCTGGTGGAGGACTTTTTTTCCGTCCAACCATGTTTCAATTTCCCCGTCGGAGTAGACGATGCCGTTAACAATTTGGTTCATTGTCACCTTGGTTACAATCCAGTGCCATTGACCTGGCGTTAACTTGACGGGGTTGCCGCTGTCGGACCATAAAAAGGAGTCTCCGTATTGGCCTTTTTGATTGCTGTGGTAGACGTACTGTTCGGCATATCCGTTTTTTCGCCACATGATTCTGGCACTCCAACCGTTACCATCGGACGGGTCCTTTCCGCCAGTATAGCATTTTCCTCCGCAAAGTCCCGGTAACTTGCCGCCTTTTTTAAAGTCGAAGCCGTTTTCGAAAAAAAGGAAATAGCCCAGCCACAGGGTGTCATGGGCTTCGGAAAGACGGTAGTGAACCTGTGCAGCGCACCCCCTTTCTTTCGATGTGCCAAGACATCCCTTGGGATATTTAAGCCGGAGGACGTTCTTCTTCAACAGGGAATCAAAAACGATTTCAGAATTGGGCAAATCAGGCTTTTTGGTATCTCGGTTGAAATCCTGATGGGCCATTCTTGATGTGTATGGCCCCGGGTTGTGTTGATTGAAATCAACAATCCACTTGTTGGCGAAAGTTAAAGCCGCAAAGAGAAAAAGGAATGTGATTATTTTAGTTGTCATTTCAGTTTATTTAAAATCTTTTTGTTTAGCTTGTTTATCACAAAAGCAATTCCAATTGACATTAGAATAGTACTTGTAACGAATCCAATATGATTATTCCATTGCAGACAGTGTACGGAATTGCCATAATGGACATTGACGAAAGATTGGTTGAGTAATAGGACAAATAAAGTATGGATTAGATAGAGCTCATATGAGATTTTGCCAAGAAATGCCGAAACAGTGTTACCTATTTTGATTTTATAAAGAGAAAGGATTATTACGGAAATGAATAAATTGGTATAGATTTGTCTAAAAATAAACCTGTTAATATGAGTTTGTATGTTGGTAAATGCGAAAACAATAAATAAAGCTAATGAGCAAAGTATAACAAACGGGTAATAGCGCTTGACCCAAATTTTAACCTGATTCTCATAGCGGGAATAAAGGATTCCTGTTAAAAAACATGGGGTGGTCCCATACCAAATTATATTTTTCTCAACATACTTACAAAAGGCGCAATAAACCGCAATACCTATAGTGGTTAAGAAAAATGCAACTGAGAATTTGTTTTTTTTGAAAGAAAAATAAAAAAAAGCGTAAAGTAAGCATAGAACAACAACATACCATGCGGATGTGATAAATAAACCGTTTTTAAGAAATGGAATAAAAAAACTTTTTATCAGCAGTTCAGATGGTGGCTTAAAGCCCCCTATAAAAAACAAAACCACAATGTATACAATGTTCATTGTGTAGTAAGGAACAATTATTGAGGGAAAACGATGGAAGAGAAAGGAATCTAGGTATCTAGGTTTGCTTATAACATTCTTTATCAACCCATATCCAGAAAAGAAGAAAAAGAGCCCTACAAACATGTAGCCGTGCTTCCAAAATGGAATTACTCCGGTATGGGCAAAAATAACGCAGATTGCGGCGAGTCCACGAACTGGAAGAGAGTTCTTAAGAGATAAACCATCGTCAAAAAAAGCACTGTTTCTTGCAAATTGAGCCTTAAATAGGACAAGAAAGAGTAACGCCGAGATAAAAATGAGACTATCGATATTAATCATAGAGTTCCTCTGACATTTTTTAGAGAAATTTATTCTTATTTTTTTTTGACAATGTTGTTAAAGTGACCAGTTGTAGAAAAAGCCCCAAAGCTAAAATCTGATTACCTTTATTGCTCAGTTACTCGAACTTAGTAGTAAATTCACTGGCTTTCTTTATGAGTTCGTCCCGGAGGGGCTTGTAATCATCGGAATTATTGAGGATATTGTTCAAATGAATTTTATCTTTTTGAAGTAATTTTTTCAGTTCCTGAGATTCTGCAACGAGTCCTTTCGGTGTCCATCGACAACGATGAAATAAATTGATGAGACCGCCAAATCGTCCGGGGCTTCTTGTTCTTCCATCGTCTAATGCATCGGATGAAATAAAAATAACTGGGGTCTCTATGCCAAGGCAAGGAAGGGCACAGTGAATACGGGATGTTACAACCAGCGAAGCCTTGGCGTATGTATGTACAAGATCCCTAGCATATTCAATTTTTTCTTGGTCGTTGTTAAATAGCGACTGATCTACACTGTGTGAGATGAATTTTGCATTAAATAAAACATCATCCCCAAAAACATTGTGGTATGTTTCATAAAAACAGGCTGCCATTAGCATCTTTCCAAGAATAGGAATGTTGGCTACGGCCCATTTAACATTGTACTTTATATGTCTGCTGATAATGAACGATTTTCGCGGTGATTTGATCAGTAGCTGAAGCGCTTTGAAAAGTCTCCGCTCTTTATTTCGATCTTTTCTTAGATCATATTCATAATACGGATCTACGAAATAAATGGAATGATCTTTTATGTCGCTTTTGTATTTTAAATTCAAAGTCAATGTCAGGCAACCGGAAAAATAGCTCTCTATGCCGTATTTTTCCAAAAGGGCTTGTGTGCCTGTGTCACGAGCGCCTATAGGTTCGTGTTTTTTCAAATATTCAATGGTTTTTGTTGAAAAAAAACGTGAAGCGATAGATGGAACTATGTGAAATGAGATAAAGAGTGGATTGATTGATGGTGCTGGTGGAAAATTTTCTGGATTCCACATGAACCATCCGTTCATAATAAGGTTTATTTTCTTGTCGTCCGAAATGGAATCAAGATGTTCTCTTTCAACTAAACAGTCTATTTTTTTGAAGAATTGTTCTTGTGCAAGGCTCTGAATATAATCGCCAATATTCTTTCGTTGACCAACGCCGGAACAAATTAAAAGACCATTCATTTTTTTTCTCCAAATTTTTTCTTTATTGTTGAAATTAACAGGAATCGATCTTGTTTATTTAATCCGATAAAGAATACGAAAATAAAATAGAAAATCTCAAAAAGAATTGTTGTCGTAGTCAATTTCGCAAAGCCGCTAAATGGAATTTGTGATAGAAAATGAAAGAGAAGAATAGATGATGTTGCAATGATTGCCGAAGGCGCAATGCTTCCGGATAAAAACTTTTTGACAGATAGTTGTATTTTCGCTTTCACAAAAGCTAAGCGAATAATGAGATAGATAATGTCAAGGAAACATTTGATTACAAGTACAATAATGGGACCGAAACCTTGTTTCAAGAAAATGTATGACAAGGTTATATTCATCAACATTGCTGTGCTTATAGAAAGCTGATAGTATTTGATATTTCCTGTTGCTTGAACCGACATCCATAGGGGGGCTGATAAAGTTTCCAATAGTGTGTATGTTAGTATGCATATGCAAAATTCGGCAACATAGTCAGGGACGACTTTTAGCCATAAGTCCAGGACAAAATGGATGTTGAAGCATAGAGGGCAAACTACTGCAAAGAGAAGTAGGAAGGAGTATTTAGAAGAATTGATTATGAGCGCTCGCATGGAGGGAAGGTTTCCTGCTGCGTAATATTTGACGAGCTGGGGCCTGAATGCAACTTGAAAATTTTTCACAAAATTGTTCATCGCATTGTTTATTTGAGTGGTAATACCCATTGCTGCGTTGACGGTGACTCCGTAAAAGAGATTGAGTAAAATGTTTAATCCTTGGTTTGCTGACATGGATGCTACTGCTCCGAATAGGCTCCAGCCGGAAAAGGACAATAGCTTCTTAAAGAGGCCGTAATCCCAGATTTTTTTAATCCAACAAATGTGAATATCTTTAAAAGATATTATGGAGAATGCAAAAGTTGCAAACATTATTATTAGTGCAATAAAAAAATGGTTTATTGCGTACAATTTGAGTTTGTCAATTAAGAAAAATTGTAATGAAAAGGCGTTTAGTAATTTGAGTAAGACCTCGATTATGCTCAAGTATGCATAAAAAAACATTTTTTCGTGGGATATTATTAGAGCTTCAAAGGGTGTTTTGATGAGGTTTATGAAAAGCGCAATAACAGAAAAATGAAAAGTCCATAGAGCGGCGTCATGTCGTCCTGCAGGCAGAGACATTTTGTTTGATATATACCAATTCCCCGCCAGTTCAATGATGCAAACAAGGGCAATACCAAGAACAACGTAAGTGAAAAAGCAATGATTAAAAACCTCGTTAACTTTCCCACCTTCTTTACGGCCAAGTTCAAAATTAAGAAAACGTTGTGTCGCGGTTCCCAAAGGCCCACTGATAAAGGTAAACGCAACGATAAATGCTGCGACTACACTGTAAATACCATAATTTTCAATCCCTAGGTTGTCAAGAACGATGCGGCTTGTGTAGAGCTGGACCAACATCGTAACCCCCATTCGTATGTACAAATAGAGGGTGTTTTTAGCTATTCGCTTTTCGTTTTGATGTTGCGATCCCAAAGAAACTCCTATGAATTAATCATCCTGCCATGGAATGGATTGTTTTTTCAAACATCTCTTTCAAAGAATGTGTCGGGTTCCAACCGAGTTTTTTCAATTTTGCCGTGTCAAGATTCATCTTGAGTGGCGGAGCGTATCCAAATTTGGAAATGTCAGATTCTTCGATAATGACTTTTATTTTGTTGTTTGCAATTTGTTCCGCTACAAGCTTAGCCATTTCGTAAATGGAACAATAGGTGCTTTCGTTGGCGGCATTGTATGCTTCCCCGTTTTCGCCTTTTAACAATACAGTGAGAGTTGCAGAAACGGCGTCTGCGGTATAGAGATAATTTCGCTTTGTTTCGCCTTTGGTATGTAAAACGATGTTTTTGCCTTCGATAGCGCACCGTGCGAATTCTGCAAATACGCGTCCGTCATTATATGCGACGCCGGGGCCAAAAGTTTGAGTGAGACGGAGTATTTTGGCTGGCACCCCATATTCGGAAGCGTATGCTGCACAGAGGGTTTCGCATAGACGCTTGCTTTCTGGGTAACAAGTTCGCACCTCGGTTGAAATCAAATTTGTTCCGTGGGATTCGTTTATCTTTTCGTCTGTTTTCGGAGCTCCGTAAATTTCCATTGTGGAAAGGTAAACGAAGCTTTCAACCTTGTTCGCGTTTGCAAATTCCAAAAGATTTTGGGTACCTTTGAAGGTGGTGGAAATAACATTGACGGGAGTGGTTATAAAAGCTTTGCTAGATGTTTCACTAGCTGCGTGAATGATGTAATCGACTGGAACAGGCGAAGAAAATGGCTGTGTGATGTCGGAAATGATGAAAGAGAGCCTGTCTTTATGCGGATTGCCAGAAAAAAACAATTCGGCTTTTTCCTTGTTCCTGGCGAGGGCCGCCACCTTAGCAGTTTTGGTGTTGTTGAGAATGATCGTGACAAGGGTTTTGCCTATTAGACCTGTTGCCCCAGTTACAAGGATGCATTTATGTTCGAGTTGATCAAATAGTTCGGGATAATTAATTTTTAAACTATTTGCATCTTCAAGTATTAAATCATTGTAAGTCACCTTGGATTTCCTCCAATGGTTTTGAATTGCCCTTGATAAACTCATTGATTACGAAAGCGATGTCTTGCGTCGCATGCCCAGTTTCGTGCAGGCCGGTTCTTTTTTTGAAGGCCTCCAGTCGTTCAAAATATGCCTGTGGGTCAAATGATAAGATGTTATGCTGGAGCTCGTCATTGTTTTTGGCGTATGGGAAGGGCAATTCCTCCATTTCGTAATAAACTCCTCGGTTGGCCTTGTAGTTGTCGAAATCAGTTGCAAAAGTAAAGCATGGGATTTTGCGGATTGACGCGTCGAATATGCAGCTGGAATAGTCAGAGATGAATACGTCTGCCGCTAAAATGAGCTCCTGCATGTCGGGGTAGTGAGTGGCGTCTTTTACGCTTTCTCCGTAATCAAATTGCATTTTGAGCTGGGATAGATCTGGGTGCAAGCGGAACAAGACAACCCATTCTCCGCCAAATCTTTCGTGTAGTGATGCAATAAGCCTTTTACTGTCAATGGAGTATATGGGCTTCAATTTGACAGGATCGGTTTTGTTGTCATCTCTAAAGGAAGGGGCATAAATGCATATTTTTGCAGATGATGAAATGCCGAATTTAGAATGAATTTTGTTTTTTGCAGCAGTATTGTCTTGAAACAGAATGTCGTTCTTGGGATAACCGCTTTTCCAGATTTTTCCAGAATAACCGAAAGCCTTTCGAAAGATGTTGGTCAAATGGAATGAGTTGGAAACAAATAAATTGGCGTTCTTTGTGGTGTGGATTATCCGAGGGTTTGTCGTGTTTGTTTTTACCAGTATTTCCCTATCATTGCCGACTTTTTTTATTCCAAGACCTCCATGCCAAGTTTCTACG
>CAMHDS010000019.1 GCA_946183925.1 uncultured Fibrobacter sp.
CCTGCACGGAATTTTCGTCCAGACCATAAGGAGAAATTTCCCTATCGGCAAAAATCCTGAGGTAGTAGGCCAGCCCCTTGAGGGTCGTAGAATCCAGCAGGGCACTGCGGTAACCTGCAGAAGTCTTCGTGATGAAATCTCCGCCAAAGCTCCAGATGAAGGGCGCCATGTGCTGCGGTCCGGTCCAGTCTCCCTTTCCAGGCAAGGCGAAGGGCGCCACCTTGGTAGCACTATCGGAACCGCCAGCGGCGTTTTTCGCGAAAGCCCGCAGCACGCCTATAAATTCGGAGTAGGAATCCACCTCCTCTTTTTTCAGCGCAAGCTTTTTCCACATCTTCTCGTTGGCGTACAGGGCCCTCACGTCCACAAACCACGGGAAAGAATACACCAGGGAATCCTGGGGCAAGCGGGCCGCCTTGAAACTCTCCTTGAAGAATCGTGTGGCCCCTACCTGTTCCAGGTAGGAGTCCAAAGGTTCAATCGCCCCGGACGAAGCAAAGAAAGGAACCCAGGTAGAGCCCAACTGCAAAACGTCCGGACCATTGCCGTTCGCTGCCGCAGAATCTGCACTGTTCAGCGCCTTGGAAATTTCGGCAAAGGCCTCGCCCCAATTCAGGAACCTGATGCTTACAGGGATTTTCGTTTCGCGCTGGAACCGTTTGACAATGCGTCCAAGCGCCCGCTGGGAACCGATACCGTTGTCCATGACCCAAAGGGAAAGGGTATCGTCCGGAGGCGCCACCAGGGCAGGCTGCGATGCCAGAGAATGCACCGGAAAAAGGCACACCAGGGCAAGCGTCAAGACGATAAAAACATTTTTTGCAAACCGGGTCATTTGGCGAACCGTTTGAAATCCTCGAAGAAACTCGGGTAGGTCTTGTTCACGCAAGCGGGGTCCAGAATCTTGATGGACACACCACCCAAAGAAACAAGGCTAAAGCACATGGCCATGCGATGGTCGTTGTAAGTCTCGATGGCGGCACTTTGCAAATCTTTTGGCGGGGTCACCGTGATAGAGTCCATCGATTCGCGAACTTCGGCGCCTACCTTGCGGAGCTCTGCGGCCATGGCGGCAATGCGGTCCGTCTCCTTCACGCGCCAGCTGGCAATACCCGAAATGGTCATAGGACCGTCGGCAAAAAGCGCAAGTACGGCAAGAGTCATGGCAGCATCGGGAATTTCTACGGCGTTGAATTCGCCGAGACTCTTCAGCTTGCCCTTGGGGCCCGTGCATTCCACCCAGTCGGGGCCAAGCCTTACCTGCACGCCCATACGCTCCAGCACATGCACAAAGGCAAGGTCTCCCTGGATACTTTCGGAACCCATGCCCAAGACCTTGACGCTGCCTCCCGAGATGGCGGCGGCGGCCAGCGGGTAACTGGCAGAACTGGCGTCGCCCTCGACGGTGTAGTCCCCAGGGCTCTGGTAAACTCCCTTGGGCACGTAGAAATCGGAAAGCCCTTCGTGCTTGACCTCTATGCCGAAACATTTCATCACGTCCAGGGTCAAAAGCACGTAGGGCGCCGAAATCAATTCTCCCTCTACATGAATGTGCAAGGGTTCGTCGCAATAGGGCGCACAAATCAAGAGGGCCGTCAGGTACTGGCTAGAAATGTTTCCGCGCACAGAAACAGAACCGCCCTTAAGCCCGTCCGCCTTGATGCGGACCGGCGGGTAACCTTCCGTCTCCTCGTAGGCGACATCCGCTCCAAGGCTCTGGAGGGCTTCCACCAAATCCAGGATGGGGCGTTCCCGCATGCGTTCTTCGCCCCGCAAGACAAATTCCCCGTGACCAAGGGTCAGGGCCGCCGTCAAGGACCGCATGGCCGTGCCCGCGTTTCCGAGGAACAGCTCCACGGGAGCACCCGACTGAGTCGCAGGTGCATCCACGGGGCCCGCGTTTCCGCAGACAACCGCCTCCGAAAAATCATCCGAAAACTCGATTTGCACGCCCAGTTTCTGCAGGGCCTCGCCCATGTAGCGGGTATCGTCGCTTTTCAGCAGGTTGTGCAACCTGGTTTTTCCGTTTGCCAGGGCCGAAATCAAAAAAGCGCGGTTCGTGATACTCTTGGAGCCCGGTAACTGGATAGTCCCCTCGAAGGACTTGAAAGCGGGCAACTGCTCAAAACTCTTGCGGAACTGAAAATCTTCCATACGTAAAAATTATACATTTTTGAGACGGAGTCGATGGAGCTCCACTCCGCAAAAGAGGCCGCAAAGGCAGCCCCTGCAAACCAGAGCCGCGAGGAACCTATGGAACCAGAAATCACTACCAAGGAATTCGAAGTCCGCTTTTCGGATTGCGACCTCCACAGCCGACTGAAACTTTCCAACCTGTTCCTGTTCATGGAAGAAACCGCCATCGCCGACGCCGAAGCAAACGGTTTCGGCCTCTGGAAAATGATGAAGGCGGGCTACACCACCGTCATCACCCGCATCAAGCTCCGGATTTTGCACGTTCCCCTGTGGGGCGAAAAAATTTCCATTTCCACCTGGGCCAAGGAATTCTACAAGGACAAGGTGTGCCTCAAAGACTATTCCATCTTGGATGCCCGGGGGAACGCCATCGCCCAGGCCACATCGTCGTGGCTCCTGGTGAACCTCAAGACAGGCAAGTCCGAAAACCCGGCCAATAGCCCTTACCCCATCCCGCTGTTTCCGGGCAAGAATGCCCTGCCCGAGATGATGGACATTCTGGACCCGAGTATCGACCCCGCCGTTGTGCAGCAGGAGACCGCCCACTACAGCGACCTGGACATGAACCAGCACGTGAACCACTGCCGATATGTAGATTGGGTCACCGACGTGCTCAGCAAAGAAGAAATCAAGGACCGGGGCATCCGTTCCATACAAATGAACTACATCCAGCAGATTCCCCTAGGCGAAAAGGTGAACCTGGTGCGTTTCAAGAACACCAACCACCACGCCTATATCTTTGGCATGAACGCGGCCGACATGACCAGGTGCCATTTCCAGGCCCGCATCGGGTTCAGGGACTAATCACGCCCATCCCCGGCCACAGTTCAAAGCAGGCGCTCCCGTCCTTATCCGTGCGGAAAAACCGCAGGGAATCGCCCAGCACGTATTTCAGTTTCTGCACGACCTGTTCCGACGGGTGGCCGTAAGGGTTTGTTACCCCAACGCTTGCCACCGCATATTCCGGCGACACCTGCGCGAGGAACTGGAGACCGCTGCTTCCTGCAGAACCGTGATGCCCCACCTGCAACAAGTCCGCCGTTAGGGTTGGCGACAGCTCCAGCAGACCTCGCTCTCCCAGGCTGTCCAGGTCACCCGTCAAAAGAGCCGAAGCCTTGCCCCACTCCACCTGCAGCACGACACTCCCGTGATTTCCCGACACCACGTCATAGTCCGTAGGCCACAGCACCCGAATGTCCGGCACCTCCCCGAAACCGGGAAACCCGTCACCAGATGAACCACCCGACGACTCAAATTGCAATGTGCGGCCCCGCAAAAGCGTATCCACCGGAATTCCCCGCTTGTGAGCTATATACAGCACGCTATCCCGCCATACGCCGCCTGCCGTATCGGGCCCTACGAAAAGATGTTTCACCCGAATGTCCTTTAGCTCCACAAACCCGCCTACATGGTCCCGATGGTTGTGGCTCAACACCACACACTCCAGTTCCTGGACTCCCCTGGCCCTGAGGCTGTCGGCCACTCCCGCCGAATCGGGCCCCGCGTCGTAGAGAGAGAAACGTCCATCATACTCCAGCAGTACCGCAAGTCCCTGCCCCACGTCCAGCACCGTCACACGCAGGGGGCGTTCTTCTTCCCCCGCCTCGCTCACCCAGGTGCAACCCACCGGCACAAAGCAGCACAGGGCTACAACAACGGCAACACATAAGGGCATCCTGGCCCAGACAACAAGCAAAAATCGAGCCATAAAACCTCCTAAAAAAAAGGCCCTTTACCTTTATAGACGCTTTTTTCGCCCCAAAAAGGCCTTGATAAAAAAATTTTGCTATCTTTCCACCACAATGGCGAACAAGCCTCTGGAGACACTATGCAGTTACCCAAGTACAAAAAGAAAAAGCGCATCAAGCTGAAAATCTGCCAGGAACCCGGCTGCGGTCGTGAGTTCTGGGGCCACCCCATCGCCAAGTACTGCGAACTGCACCGCGACATCAAGCAGCGTCAGAAGCAGAAGAAGAGCATGGACAGCATCGAGTCCAAGAACATCATCTTCCGCCACAATTATACGGAGTCCATGGACCTCACCTTCAAGTGCTGTCTGGAAGGCTGCGACGAAAAGTTCACCATCAAGGTGTTCCCCAAGCAGACGGTTTACCCCCGCTTCTGCATGGAACACCGGAACGACTTCAAGCGGGAAAACTTCCTGCGCATCATGGCCAAAAAGGGCAACGACTAGCCGCTGGCCGCTAAAAACGGACCTTTCCCCTTAAAAATGGAAACCACCCCTTGAAATTTGGGGTGGCTTTTTTATATTTGGGCTCACACTCATGGTGGGTGTAGCTCAATTGGTTAGAGTCCCAGATTGTGATTCTGGATGTTGTCGGTTCGAGTCCGGTCACCCACCCTTCAAAATCCCGCGATTTCTCGCGGGATTTTCTGTTTCTGACAAGTAAAAAAAGGAGCCTCCGAATGAGTCGGAGGCTTTTCCTATTAGATGCGGGTTTGCGATTGCTTCAGGGCTTCGCCCTTCGCAATGACTACGCCCTAGGCTACGAAAGCCTACTAATCATATAACCGGCACAGACTGCGGTACCGATCACGCCGGCCACGTTCGGGCCCATGGCGTGCATCAGCAAGAAGTTCTGCGGGTCATACTTGGCACCTTCCACCTGAGACACGCGAGCAGCCATCGGCACGGCGGACACGCCAGCAGAACCGATGAGCGGGTTCACAGGGTTGTTGGGAGTGCACTTGTTCATGATCTTGGCAAGGAAGAGGCCTGCTGCGGTCGAGAAACCGAAGGCCACCACACCCATAGCGATAATCATGAGAGTCTGCGGACGGAGGAAGATGTCGGCAGACATCGTGAGGCCCACGGAAGTACCGAGGAAGATCGTCACGATGTTCATGAGTTCGTTGGAGGAGGTCTTCACCAAGCGTTCGACAACGCCGGCTTCCTTGAAGATGTTACCAAGCATGAGCATGATGATAAGAGCAGAAGCATCGGGCACCACGAGGATGCACACGATCATCACCATCACGGCAAACACGATGCGTTCGGCCTTGGACACCTTGCGCAGAGCCTTCATACGGATCTTGCGTTCCTTGTCGTTGGTCATGAGGCGCATAATAGGCGGCTGAATCAGCGGAACGAGGGCCATGTAAGTGTAAGCTGCCACGGCGATAGGTCCGATGAGGTGCTTTGCTAATTTGTTCGCAGTAAAGATGGAGGTCGGACCGTCGGCACCGCCGATGATACCGATAGAGGCTGCTTCACCGAGAGTAAAGCCACCGAAAGCCACGGCGCAGAACATGGTCGCAAACACGCCGAACTGAGCGCCACCGCCGAGGAGCAGCGTACGCGGGTTAGCGATAAGCGGTCCGAAGTCCGTCATGGCACCCACGCCCAAGAAGATGATGGGCGGGAAGAGTTCCAGGTGGATACCCTGGCTGATGTAGTAATAGAGGCCGGCCGTCGGGGTAAACATACCTTCGATGCTCCAGCCGCCATCGTAGAATCCCGCGCTCGGGATGTTCACCGCCAGTGCGCCGAGGGAAATCGGCAAGAGCAGCAGCGGCTCGTACTTTTTGACAATCGCCAAGTACATCAGGACGAAACTCACGATCCACATAATCACCATAGGGCCGGTGACGTACGTGAATCCGGTGTCGCCTGCGAACTCAACGACCGAATTTAAGAGTGAACTCATTTAACTGTACCTCTTAGGCAATGGTCATGAGGGTCTGACCGTCAACAACGGTATCGGTTTCCTTGACGGCGATGGAGTTCACGGTACCGGCGCAAGGAGCCACCACCGGGTTTTCCATCTTGAGGGCTTCGATGATAGCCACTTCCTGGTTGGCTTCAACCTTATCGCCAACCTTGACCTTCAGTTTGAACACGGAACCGGCCAGCGGGCACTTCACTTCGGTACCACCGGCAGCGGCAGGGGCTGCAGCAGGAGCAGCGGCAGCGGGGGCAGCGGCCACGGGAGCAGCAGGAGCTGCGGCAACGGCGGAATCAAGAACTTCTACTTCGACGTCGTAGGTCTTGCCTTCGAAACTGATACGGACTGTTTTCTTCATTTTGATTTTTCCTGGCTTTAAGCCTGTTGAGTTTTAAAAGTTTGCCTTACTTGACAATCGTCCAAGCAGGGGAGTTAATGTTTCTGTAGGCGGTCACGCGGCAGGGCTGACCAATGGCCTGGGTCGCAGCGGCGGTCACCAGGGCAAGGAACTGATCGTTGGTCATGCCGGGGTGTTCTTCCAGGGCGGCCACGGCGGCAATGCCGAGGAAAGCCTGGAGCTGCTTGTTGGTGAAGCCCGGGTGGACGCTCTTCGCGTTCGGATCCCAGTCACAGTGGGCAGGGCCGATAGCGGCAGGAGCAGCGGCGGCAGCAGGAGTTGCCTTGACCGCAGGTGCCGGAGCCTTGACCTTGTTGAGACCCAGCTTCGCCATAATGAAGTTCATGAGGTAGCAGAGCACCGTGAGGCCGATAATCACCACCATCACCACTATGAGGCCGGTGGCCTGGAATTCAACCAGGGAGCCGATGCCGAAGGTGTCGGATTCGCCCTTGCAGCCCTGTTCGGTGGAGTACTGGCCCTTGCAGTAGGTGGAACCCAGTTTTGCCTTCGCGATGGGGAGCACCTTGTGGCCAGCAGCGTTCTCGATAGAATCGCGGACATCGCGGGCAAGCACTGCCTGTTCGTAAGTCTTGTAAAGCACGGCGTGGTTGCCAGCATGGGTTTCCACAATCTTGTAGACCATGGAATCGTCCATGTGGGGCATGGAGAGCTGTGCCTGCACCTGGGCTGCATCGGAAGCCTGCATCAGGGCGAGCTGTTCGTCGAACTTGCCCTTCACCTGTGCTACAGGTTCGCTTGCCACAAGCGCCGGTTGTTCAGCCGCTTCAACGGCTGCTGCGACTGCTGCATTCTGAGGTGCAGAATCCACAACCTGGGCCGAGGAATCAGCTGTGAGTTGTTCTGTTTCGTTCATATTGGAATCTGTCCATTTAATTAAGTGAACTGTTAATAAAAATCAACGGGGGGAAAGATAGTAATTAGGGGCCAGGGATTAGGGGTCTAGGATTAAGAAAATGACGGGAAGGACGTTCTTTTTCACGAAAGCCTGTGCTGACGGTTTGCGGTTCAAGCACCAAAACTGCCATTTTTTTCAAAAGATTTGGCACGACGAGATCCACTTCCACGAAATCCCAAAGGCGCACTGAGCCGCCCTAGGGCTCATTCAATCGTCAAGATGTTGCTGAAGCCAGTCACCTTGAAAATGTCGTTGATGTCGGAATTCACGTTCTTCACAATCATCTGTCCCTGCTTACTCATGACCTTCTGGGCCATAAACAGGATTCGAAGTCCTGCCGAAGAAACGTAGGCCAGGTTCTGGAAATCAAACACCAGGGTTTTCACCCCGTCCAGCTTACCCACGACTTCCGCTTCCAGCTGCGGGGCAGTCAAGGTGTCCAAGCGCCCTTCAAGGGCAAGGGTCAGCTTATCGTTTTCAGTAGTCTTGGTAATCTGCATAAGATTGTTCCTTTTTTTTATTTACAAAGTCTTGGTGATGGCCAGTTCGTTCTTGTCGCCGTTCCTGCGGTAACAGACACTATCCATGGTCTTTTTCACGATAAATATCCCAAGTCCTCCGATGTCCCTTTCTTCAAGAGGCAGGGTCACGTCAGGGTCCGCCTGCTTGATAGGATCGTAGGGTTTACCGTTGTCGATAAAGGTAAGCCTTGCCGAAAGCGTCGCCTTTCGGACTTCCACAATCAAGGTCACCTCGGTAGCTCCTGAGAACTTGACAATGTTACTGTAGATTTCATCGATGGCGATATTGATTTGCATCTGGGACTTCATGGAGCCTTCCATGGGAGCAAGGATTCCCTCCACAAACGCCGTCAGAATATCCTGGTTCTCGGGAACAACGTCCACAATCTTTTCGTAGCGCTCCCAGGCGTCCTTCATCTGCATTTTCTTTGCACCGTCCATAGGCGTGAGGATATCCTGCACAAAGGACTTGAGAGCACCCTTGTCGTTTTCGGCCACGTTCACCGTCTTTTCGTAGCGTTCCCATACGGGTTCGTCGCTTCCGTTGAACTTAACAGCAAGCATGGTAATGTCATCGAACTGCGGAGCCTTCTGCACAAAGCCGTCCAGCTCCCTCTTGACCTGCGTGCACGTGTCAGAAGTGTTCTGCCGGCCTCCCCTTTTCAAGGCATCCAGAAGCCTGTCGTTGCCAAACAGTTCATCCTTGTCGTTGGTCGCTTCCGTCACACCATCGGTATAGAGGAACAGGGTATCGCCTTTCTTGAGGTCATAGGTCTGCTTGGTATATACAGTATCTTCCATAGCCGCCATAACCAGTTCCGAGCGGCTAGGAATAAACTCTACCGAGCCGTCTTCGTGGCGAACCGCAGGAGGATTGTGTCCGGCAGAGGCAAACTCCACATGTCCCGTGCGCAAGTCGATAATACCCGCCCAGACCGTTACGAACATCATCAAATTGTTACGCTTTGCCAGGGCATAGTTCGTCTTGTTAAAGGCATCCACTACAGACTTCAAGTTCTTCGACATGGTTCGGAGGATTATTCGAGCCACCATCATGAACAGAGCCGCTGCAACGCCCTTTCCGGAAACATCGCCCACCACAACGCAAAGATGGTCGTTGTCTATCTTGAAGAAATCGTAGAAGTCGCCTCCCACTTCTTTTGCGGGGCGCAAGAAGGGGGCAAGTTCATGGCGGTCGTCTTCGGAATTTTCGTCGCGCTCGGCTCCGGGCAACATGGAAAGCTGAATATTGCGGGCAAGATCCAGCTCCCGCTCAATCCGTTTCATGTCTTTCTCTTTTTCGATATGCGACTTGAGCGTAGAAAGCATATTCGAGAACGCCGTCGCAAATTCCGCCACCTCGTCACGGCCAGACACCTTCGGAATATCCACATCGAAATTTCCACCACCAAGTTTCTTTGCCGCAAAAACGAGTTCCTTGAGAGGCTTTGCCACTCTGAAAGAAATCAGCAAGATGATGACAAGGATAACGCCATAACCACCTAGGGCAAGTATCAAGAAAAGCTTGCGGGTGTCTCTCTGGTCTTGCAAAAACTTCTGGACGGGCCACACCACCATAAATGTCCAATTGTTGGAGTTGATTTTGGTGTAGTAAACGGCCGATTCTTCTCCGCCAGCCACCGTTCCCATAAACAGCCCGCTTGGATCCCTATTTTTTCTGTCAAAGTCAACGGTGCTGTTGCCGCGGATTTCCTTGACCACTATTTCACGATTTCTTTTCCCTTGAGCAATGCTTTTAGGGTAAGCAACAGCCACATTATTTTCCGAAGTAATTAGGGCATAGCCCCCGTTGGAAACGGGAATAGTCGCTATTTCGTCTTTAAGGAACTCGATAGACATATCAACGGCCAAAACACCCGCCAAAACGTCATCGCCATTTTTGTCCTTCTGGAAAATAGGGACGGTATAGACGGCAATGGGTTCGGGAACGAACTCACCGATAAAAGGTTCCTGCCAACGGCTGGTCCTGCCTTCCTTGGTGCTGGAATACCATTCCTTGTCCTGGTAATTGGCTCCCGTAACCAGGCGGATTTCGTTTTCGGTAAAGCGGGCAAGACGCATAAATTCACCCTTGGGGGTTTCCGGGCCCATGCCAGGTTCATAGGCCAGCACCACAGCCACAATCTGGGGAATCAGGTTACGGGCGTTGGTAAGGGAATGCAACAGGAAGGTATCCAAATCCGCCTTGGCCATTCTCCTCTTGCCTAGGGTTTCTGCAATGTCATCACCCACAAGTTTCCCTGAATTGAACAGCCTGTCAATGTAGTTCACATTGGCCCGGCTGGTTTCCTCACCGTTTTCAATAGTAATCTTGTTCAGTATGTCCTGAGTCTTTTGGCCCATGATGGCAAAAATCAAGCCAAACACGACCGTAATAGCCGCCAAGATCATCATGGACTGCTTAAAGGCCAGCCCTCGGAAATTAAAACCCATAAAGAACCTCTTATTATCTACAGATAGGTTAAGGTCATTGGACAAAATGTATATAAAACACATCCAAAGTAAATGGACTGACCGGGCAAAACCCCTAAAATTGGAGCCACCCCGTAGGGAGTGCCGTCACGGGAACAATCCGCCGGACAGTCTGGCCGTCGCTGCCGACCACTACCGCCATCCCGGTCAAAAAATTCATCCAACGCTGGGGCGTAAACTTCATACCGCAAAAGTGTGTAAGGCAGGGCACCACCCAGGCGTCGTGGGTCACGAACACGTTAACGCGGGCATGCCCCTTTTCAAGCATCATGGAAAGCATCTCCTCGGAGCGTTCCGCCAAGGGGTAAAAAGGAGCATCTGCGTCTTGCGTTTCCGTCACTTCAGCATCGCGGGAATTTGCCGTCAACCACTCACAGATACCCTCGTAAAACCCTGCCTGCAGCACAGCCTCATAGGCGGCATAATTTTGAACAAAGTATTCCGCCAGGCAGTCCAGCTTTTCCACCTCGGGGTTCTTGACACCGCAACCCTTGCCGATAAACTCGGCCGTTTCCACACAACGCCCCACAGGGCTAGAGAAAAAGCACACATCGGTGGGCGTTTCGCCTCCAGCAGAGACAACCCGGCCCAAACCAAGGGCTTGCTCCCGCCCACACTCCGTCAGACCCACGTGGGCGCCATAATCCGGATCGTTTGGCGTAATGTGGTTCCGTTCACCGTGCCGCACCAGCAAGCAAACCCGCTCGTCGGGAGCGAGAGATTCAAAGAAGTCCTGGGCGCTTACAAAATCGTTTGTCATCGGCTTAGAAAATCATTATCCACAGCAGGTGTCCAAGCACAAAGCTCACGATACCCAGCACAAAGCCGCACAGAATGTCCGTCAGCCAGTGCACGCCAAAGTACACCCGCAAGAGCCCCCAGGTCAAGGGCAAAATCAGCATGATCCAGCCGTACCGGGGCACACTGTAAAAGACGGCACTGGCTACCGCCAAGTTGTTCATGGTATGCCCCGAAGGAAAGCTGTACTTGTCCAGGGGCGGCACTTCCGCCTTGATTTGCGGATTTGCGGCAAAGGGGCGAGGCCGCTTGGTGTTCAGCTTTACCACCTCGTAAATAATGAGGCTTACCGCCAGGGCCATCAGGGCCTGCCACAAAATGGGCAAGAACGCTTCCCAGCCCACCATCACGAGAATGAACAGCGCAAAGGCGCCCCAGATGTAGCCGTCACCAAGCCGCACATAAAAGCGGAGCCGGTCGTTTACCTTCTCCGAGAAATGCCGGTTGGTCCAATAGACCGACACCCGGTTGTCAAACTCTGCGATTTTCTTGAACATCGCCTTGAATTTAGTTTTTTTCGTACCCCAAAAGCCAGGACCAAACCAAAATGCTATTATTCCCAATGCTAATTAAAATATCCGGTCTAGATCCTTCGACTTCGTCCTAAGGACTCCGCTCAGGATGACGTCCCTAGCCCCTAGGCCCTAAATCCTAACCCCTAAGTAACTATGCGCGTACTCGTTCTTAATTGCGGCAGTTCCTCGGTCAAGTTCGCCGTTATCGACACCCAGACCAAACAGTCCATCTCCAGCGGCCTCGTCGAAAACATCGGCGTGAACGGCCACGTAAAGGCCAAGGGCCCGGTCGGAAACATCGACTTCAATTTCGACTGCCCGACTCATGCCGAAGCCGTCGCTGAAGTACAGAAGTTCCTCGCCGAACAGAAGCTCACCGACACCATCGAAGCCATCGGCCACCGCGTAGTGCATGGCGGCAAGTACGTCAAGAGCGAAAGGGTGACGCAAGAAGTCATCGATTACATCCGCAGCATCACGCTGTTCGCCCCGCTGCATGAACCCGCACACGCCACCGGTATGGAATGCGCCACCAAGTTCTTCCCGGGCCTCCCGCAGGTCGCCGTGTTCGACACCGCCTTCCACCAGACCATGCCGCGCAAGGCCTACCTCTACGGCATTCCCTACAAGTTCTACGAAGAAGACAAGATCCGCCGCTACGGCGCACACGGCACAAGCCACCGCTTCGTGACCGGCGAAGCCGCCAAGATTCTCGGCAAAAAGCCGGAAGACTGCTGCTTCATCACGGCTCACCTCGGTAACGGTTCCAGCTGCTCCGCCATTTTGAACGGTAAGTGCGTTGACACCACCATGGGCTTCACCCCGCTCGAGGGCCTCATCATGGGCACTCGCTCCGGAAGCATCGACCCGGCCGTGCTCTTCTTCATCAGCAAGAAGTACGGTTACGATATTGACCGCCTCGACAAGCTCGTGAACAAGGAATCGGGCCTTCTCGGCCTCTCCGGACTCTCTAACGACATGCGCACTTTGACGCAGGCCGCAAGCGAAGGCCACGTCGGCGCACAGATCGCCCTCGAAACCTTCGCCTACAGGCTCACCCGCGAAATCGGCGGCATCGCCATGGCACTCCCGCGCATCGACGCGCTGGTGTTCACCGGCGGTATCGGCGAGAACAGCAAGCTCGTCCGCAAGATGGCGATGGACAACCTCAAGATTCTCGGCTACCAGATCGACGAAGCCCGCAACGAGAAGAACGGCAAGGAATCCGGCCACATCATTAGCAAGGACGGCACCCCCACCGCGATGGTGGTCGCCACCAACGAAGAACTGCTGATTGCACTGGATACAGAAGCTCTGGTCAAATAATTCTGAATTCGGAGTTCGGAATTCGGAATTGAATTTCAGATTTTCAACTCCGAATTCTGAAATCCGAACTAAAACGCATCTAATTCTTCAAAGCGCTCGTAAGCTTTTTCGAGCGCCTTTTCTCTTTCCGCAATCTCCCCCTGCAGTTCCACAATCCGGGCCGCATTGGTATAAACTTCGGGCTTCGAAAGTTCCGTCTGGCGCTGGGCGATTTCCGCTTCCAGAGTCTCGATTTTTTCAGGCAGGGCGGCGTATTCCCGCTCCTCGTTGTAACTGCGCTTTTTCTTTTTGGGCGCCTCGGCAGGGGTAGCTCTCGCAGCGACGGAGCCCTGCTGGCCTCGAGCCTGTTCCCTTTCGGCCTTGGCACGAGCAACGCTGGCGGCTTCCTTTTCACGCTGTTTCCGGTTGGCCTCGTAATCGCTGTAACCACCCACCGCTTCAAAGACATTCCCGTTTTCTTCGATGGCCAGAATCTCCGTAGCCACCGAATCCAAGAAAGCCCGGTCGTGACTCACCGTCAAAACCGTTCCCTTGTAGTCCGCAATCAAATCTGCCAGAAGGTCCAGAGTTTCCATGTCCAAATCGTTGGTAGGTTCGTCCAGCACCAGCACGTTGCTGGGGTGGCTAAAGAGGCAGGCCAGCAGCAGACGGTTCCGTTCACCGCCCGAAAGTGCGCTGATAGGGCCTCGGGCCCTGTCCGCCGAAAACAGAAAATCCTGCAGGTAACTCAGCACATGGCGTTTCACGCCGTTCAGCGTAATGTAGGCCTGACCGTCGCCGATGTTTTCCACCAGGGACTTGTCTTCCCGAAGCCTGGTCCGCATCTGGTCAAAGTAGGCCACCTGCAGGTTCGTCCCCAGCCGAACCGTTCCGCTTTCCGGAGCAAGTTCTCCCAAAATCAACCGCAAGAGTGTGGTCTTTCCCGAACCGTTGGGCCCCACGATTCCTATGCGGTCACCACGAAAAATTTCCGTGGTGAGGTTACTGATTAGGGGCGAGCCGTCATAAGAATAATTCACGTCGGTAAGGCGAGCCACCAGACGGCCGGACTTTTCCGCCTCGGTTATCTGCATGTTCACGTTCCCCACGCGGGAGCGCCTGGCCGCCCGTTCCTCGCGCATCTTGATGAGGGTGCGGACCCGGCCCTCGTTCCTGGTACGGCGTGCCTGGATTCCTTTGCGAATCCAGACTTCTTCTTCGGCCAGTTTCTTGTCGAAAAGGGCGTTGGCCTTTTCCTCTTCGGCCAAAGCCTGGTCCCTGAACTGCACGAACTTGTCGTAAGGGAAATCCCAGCAGCGCACGCGGCCACGGTCCAGGTCAAAAATCCGGGAAGCCACCCTCCGGACAAAAGCCCGGTCGTGACTCACAAAAAGGACGGCACAGTTCAGGCGGGTGACGATTCCCTCCAACCACTGTATGGCGGGAATGTCCAGATGGTTGGTGGGTTCGTCCAGCAAAAGCAGATCCGGGTCCTGAGCGAGGGCCCGTGCAAAGAGCACGCGACGCTTTTGCCCGCCAGAAAGGCTGTCGAATAAAGCGTCGGCATCAATGCCCGTTTTGCCGAGGACCGCCTCGGCATGGGCATTGTGCAGGCCCTCGGAGGATATACCTCCCATCACCACGTCCCGCACGGTTCCCTCCATGTGGGCGGGAATCTCCTGGATCATGCGGGAAATCCGCAAGCCGGACTTCTTGATGACCTCGCCGGACTGCACTTCCATTTCGTCTGTAAGCACCTTCAGCAAGGTACTTTTGCCGCAACCGTTTCGGCCTACCAGGCAAATCCGGTCTCCGGCCTCGATATCAAAGCACACGTTGTCCAGCAGGGGGGCGTTCGCCCCGATGCGCAAAAGCAGGTTCTTTGCAGACAGAATGGGCATGCCTATCTCTTGATGCTCTTTTTCAGCTCCAGAATCCGACGCACGCTTTCGTCTATGCGGGATTCCTTGATTTCGCCCTTCTCTACCGCCGCCATCACGGCATCAAAAGCCTTTACAAAGTCAAGAGGGCAAAGCACAATGTCGATTCCCGCCTGAATCGCCTTTACGGCGGATTCTTCTACGCCAAATTCCTGCACAATGGCACCCATGTCCATGGCGTCGGCCACGATGATGCCCTTGAAGCCCAGTTCACCCCGCAATTTCTCCTGCAAAATCACCGGCGAAAGGGTGGAGGGCAGGTTGTTTCCCGTCACCTTCGGGGCGGCAATATGGGCCGTCATAATCATCTGGGCTCCGGCATCGATTCCCGCCTTGAAAGGAACCATCTCGCAGGTCTTCATTTCCTCCCAGGTCTTCTGGGTAGCCACGTAACCCGTGTGGGTATCCGCCTTCACGTCGCCGTGGCCCGGGAAATGCTTAAGGGTTCCCACCACCTTTGCAGAGTCAAGCCCCTGCAAATAGGCCTGCACCATGTCGGCCACCACTTCCGGGGTGTCCGAAAATGCACGGGGGCCAATCACGATGTTTTCCGGATTGGTGTTCACGTCGGCCACCGGCGCAAAGTCAATGTCAAAGCCATACTCCCGAACATAGGAACCGATGGTAAAGGCCATCTTATAGACCTCGTTCGGGTCCCCGGCCTCGGCAACAGCAGCCATGCTTTCGTACTTGGGAACATCAAAGGTTCCGTTGTTGGCAATGCGGGCCACCCGACCGCCTTCCTCGTCAATGGCCAGCAGGGGCAAGCCCTTCAGTTTCCGGATATCCTCGACAAAGGTGGCCAGCTGGGACTTGTCCTTTATATTGTGGGCAAAGAGAATCATGCCGCCGATAGGGTAATCCTCGTTTACCGCAAGCATGGTCCGGTTTACCTCCTGCAGGCTGTAATCCGGAAGCTCCGTATAGCTTTTCCAGTGGATGCTCGTGTCCAGGGCCTCCGGCCGCACCAAAAACATCTGGCCAACCTTTTCCCGGAGTGACATGTTTTCTATGGCAAAGGGATCCTTACAGCAATCCTCCGATGCACTGGTAGAGGAATCCGCGTTAGAACAGGAGTCTAACAAAAAAAGTAGCATACCGAGGGCGGCCCAACGGGCCACAAAAAGTCCCTTCATATTGGCTCCAGTTGATTACTTTAGGCGTTTTTTGAATTTTTCGCAAAATTTATATTTTTTTGCAACCATCCCCCACCCCCGCACATCCAAATAGCAGAATGAACGAAAGAGGTGTCTTGAACGGCTTGAAAAGCGGCAGCCGCGAAGCTCTTGCCATACTCTGGCAAGAACATAGCGGCCATGTGCTGAATCTCGCCTTCCGGATGCTCAAGGACCGGGACCAGGCCGAAGACATACTGATGGATGTCTTTGTCCAGGTGCCCAGATCCGTTCAGAAATTCCGTGGCGAGAGCAATCTCGGCACCTGGCTCTACAGGCTCACCGTCAACGCCTGCCTCATGAAACTCCGGGCAGAGCGTAGGCATGCCGAACTGGAAGAAGAAAACTGGGACACTATCGTCGAAAGCGCCCTGGGCACAGAAGAAAAGGAACAGGAGTTTGATACAGAACTTTTAACCCTTGGGCTAAACCAGCTGCCCGCCGAAACCCGGAGCATGCTCTGGCTCAAGGACGCCGAGGGGCTAGACATCAAGGATTTGACAGAGATTTACCGCATGCCCGACGGAACCATCAAGGCAAGGCTCAGCAGGGCGAGGCACTTTGTAAAGGACTTTTTGACAAGGAAACAGAAAAATGCGTGATTCCATCGACTTTTCCAAAATGGAACGGATTACGCCTAGGGAAGATTCCTGGGACAAGGTCTGCGCACGGCTCGACAAGGCCGAAAAAGAGCGCACCCTCAAGTTCAGCTTCTTCTCCGCCATTCCCATCGCCGCAAGTTTCCTGCTGGTGGGTTTCAGCCTGTTCCTCAGGTCTATCGACGCCCAGGAAACCGCTCCGGCCGTCAAGAACCAGGTCGCCGCATCCGACATGGCTTCAGCCGACGTCGCCGCATCTCAAGCCGACAGCGCCGTCAATCTGAGCAACTGGTACAGCAACCTCGGGCAGAGCGATGCCGACCTGGAATCTTTAGACGAATTTCAATTCATCAGTTATCTCTTAAAAAAGGAGGATAAGTAATGAAAAACTCCGTTAAAATATTCGTGGCAAGCCTCATCGTGCTTGCCTGCGCCGTAGGGTTCTTCCTCGGCACATGTTGCAGTGTGCACTGTTGCCACAAGCATTCTTGCGACCGCATGGACGCTCCCGAAAAGGTGGCAGCAGCGCCACACGAAGGCCATTTCAAGAAAGGCCACGAAGGCAAGGGTTTCCAAAAAAACTGGCCCCACCCGGCCATGTTCGATTCCCTGCTGCAGGTGACTCCAGAGCAAAAGACCGCCCTGGAAAAGCACCGCGAAGAAACCGGCAAGGCCTTCAAGGAACTCCATGGGCAAAAGATGTCTGCCGAAAAGGAACTGAAAGATGCCCTGGACAACGGCGACGAGACAAAAATTGACGAGGCCAGGGTTAAAATCCTCGACGCCCAAAAGGCCCTACTGGACAACCGTATCAGCGGAGTCAAGAGTCTCAACAAGATTCTCACCAAGGAACAGCAAGAGAAGCTCCGCCAAATCATGAACGAGAACTTCGAAAAGTTTAAAAAAGGCCATCATGGCAAGCGGGGCCCTCGGGAAAGCGGGCCTACACCTCCCCCCGAACGGGAAGCTCCGCCCCATGAGGCCCCATAATTCACACAAAATTCCTTGATACGCAACAAGGTCCCGACAAAACCGCCGGGACCTTTCTTGTTTTTAGATTATTTCGCTAGTCCTCTTCGCCCTCGATATCAGCAGCACCATTACCGTGCAAGGCCACCAAGCGCACCCCGTTCAGGGTCAGGTAGGGGTCATAAGTATCAATCACCTTGCTGTGTCCCATGACCATGCGGCCCCAGCCCCCCGTGGCAAACACAGGGACCTTTTTCTTGCCCATCTCGGCCTTGATTTTGGCCACCAGGGTTTCAAGCTCCGCCATGAATCCGTACAAGAGGCCCGCACGGATGGCGTCGTCGGTATTGTTGGCAATCACGTGTTCCGGCCATTCGATGCTCACCGGCAAGAGTCTTGCCGCCTTCTCGGTCAAAACATCCAGACTGGCGCTGATACCGGGAATAATGATACCCCCCGCAAAGCCACCATCCTTCATCACGTCAAAGGTAGTAGCCGTTCCCATATCTACCACGATGGCATCCTTGTAGCCACGGTCTCGAAGAGCAATGATATTGCAAAGACGGTCAGAACCTAGCGAAGCGGGGTTCGGGTAGGCGATAGGGCAACCCAGGCAGTTGTCGGAACTCACCACCTGCACGGGACGCTTCAAAAGAGTCTGCAGAGCCTTGATCCACGGACGCTCATGGGCGGGCACCACCGTCGAAAGCCCCACGTGGGTAATGGTCGATGGCTTAATTTCAGAAAAGCGGACAAGGCCGCCAATGCGGTTCATCACCTCGTCGCTAGTAGTTTCCTTTCGGGTGGTAAGCCTCCAGTGGTCCACCACCTTGTCGCCTTTAAAAATTCCCAAAACCGTGTGGGAGTTGCCCACATCCACCACAAAAGAGAAGGTATCTGACTTTTTCAAATTCTTCTTCATGCGCAAATCAAATTCTCATCGAAATGTCAAGAGCTTTCACGCTATGGGTTAACGCCCCTACTGAAATATAATCAAGACCAAGGGTGGCAATTTCCTTCGCGCGCTCCAAGGTCATATTGCCGGAGCCTTCCACCAGGCACTTGTCTCCACTTTCCTTGATGATTTTCAGGGCCTCGGCCATCATCTCGTTGCTCATGTTATCCAGCATGATGACATCTACGCCCTTGTTGAGGAGAGCCCGCAACTGGTCGAAGTTTTCCACTTCCATTTCCACCATCAAGCCTTGCTTGTTGTTCTTCTTCACCACTTTAAGGGCTTCCAGAACGCCACCTGCGGCTGCGATGTGGTTGTCCTTCACCAGCACCATGTCGAAAAGACCCATACGGTGGTTGGAACCGCCACCTACGCGTACGGCATATTTTTGCAGCGTGCGGAAACCGGGCACGGTCTTGCGGGTATCCAGCACCTTGGTCTTGCCACCCTTCAGGGCTTCCTGGAAGGTGTGTGCCACGGTAGCCACGCCCGAAAGCTGCTGGATAAAGTTCAAAAGGGTCCGTTCACCAGTCAAGAGTTCATGGGTCGTACCGTCCATTTCGGCAATCAGGTCGCCCTTTTTGACCACGTCGCCGTCTTTCTTGTGGAGCGTCACCTTCACATTGGCCTTCAGTTCCTGGAAAACCAGTTCAATTACCGGGAGGCCTGCCAGCACGCCGTCTTCTTTCGCTATCAGGCGGGCATGTTGCCTCTGGTCGGCGGGAATAGTCCATTCGCTGGTCACATCGCCGGTCCGCACGTCTTCGGCCAATGCGAGACGGATCATGGTAAGAGCATCGTTAACTGGGAAAATCGGGGTTGAGCAATCTCCATACATAATTATAACCTAGGGGTTAGGGTATGAGGTATGAGGTCGGGGCGATGCCCCTCTGAGGTATGAGGTTATTAAATAAAAAGCTCAAAGGGAGCCGGAGGCGACCGACCTCATCACTCAAAGCGAGTGTAACGAGCGACCCCATAACTCTATTGTGCTCCTTTTCCGGTCAGTACCACATATACCGTCCGCACGAGAATCTGGAAATCCAGAAGCAGGCTCATGTTCTCGTAATAATACATATCGTACTGCAGCTTGATTTGAACATCCTCAATGCTATTGTCATAATGGTGGCGCACCTGAGCCCAACCGGTAAGACCGGGCTTCATCTTGAGGCGTCCTATATAAAAGGGAATCTGCTCACGGAGCTTGCCGATGAATACCGCGCGTTCTGGGCGGGGGCCCACCATACTCATGTCGCCTTTCAGCACGCATAAAATTTGGGGGAGTTCATCAATGCGGGTCTTGCGCAAAAAATGCCCCACACGGGTAATGCGGGGGTCCTTCTTAGTGGCCCACTGGGCTCCAAACTTTTCGGCATCCGTCCGCATGGTGCGGAACTTGTATACTGTAAAGGGTTTACCATACAGTCCAATGCGCTCTTGAGAATAAAAAATGGGGCCATGATCATCCAGTTTAATGGCGATTGCCGCCAACAGACACACTGGCAGGGAACAAAGCCCAATAATTCCACCAATGAGAATATCTAAGAATCGCTTTATCTGAACCTGCCAAGGAGGCATGGCAAGGGCAAAAAGTTCCTGCAATTCAAATCCATGAACCAGGTTGCTCTTGAACCGGCCATTGACAGCGGGATAAAGTTCTGGCACAATATAGATATGCAAGGGAAGTTCACAAACCCATACCAGCACACGCATGATTTCTTGCGGAGAAGAACTGTCGTGAGCAATGATAATTCCCGAAACGTGATGCTTCTTGACCAAGGTCGGCAGGTCCGAATACTTACCCAAAACCGGGACTCCACAATAATGGTGGTCTATCACCTGGTAGCGTTCATCCACAAATCCCACCACCCGCTGCCCCACCTCAGGAGCTTTCTTCAGAGCCTCTGCAATGTTCTTGCCGGATTCCGTACAGCCAAGGACCAGCACCTTGTTCGCCCCGTAACCCCGACGGAGCAACGACCTTAGCCCAAGGTACAGCACCATGCGGAACGCAGCGACCAGCACCAATACAAAGACACCATAGACCAAGATCCAGGTAAAGCGGGAACCATAGATGTAGTTGCCAGTCAGGGGAGCACCGGCGGCCACCTTGCCCATAAACTCAGAGCCAAACAGCCCGACAATAATCAGGACAACACCCACAAAAACCGCCCGCAGAACCCGCAGCACCTGCAAGGTTCTGGACTGCAACAGCCATGTACGATAAAGCCCCGTGAAAGTAAACCAGGCAAGCCAACAGATATTCAGAGCACACCCAATATGCCAGTATGCATCTAAGGTTTTAGAAGTGTCGAACTTTTCGGCAATCCAGCCACTGTGGAACTGGACCCAGTACGCCAAGACAAAACAGATTGTCAGGGCGAGAAAGTCCGAAAGGAGCAGAAGCACCCTTTCTAATGTGGCTGCACGAATCATACTGGTCTAATCTACAAAATGGTCCGTCCGGAAACCAGTTTTTAGACCAGGAATCGAATAACCTGGCTTTTCTCTACGATTTCGGGCAGGGCGTCGATAGCGTCCACCGCCTTCGAGGCCTTGCTGTCCTGGGTCTTTTCAGTAATGACCACGATGGAAACCTTACCCGGGTCCTTCACGTTTTTCTGGATGATGGTCTCGATGGAGATGTTGTTTTCGGCCAGAACACTCGTAATCTTGGCAAGCACGCCACAGGCGTCGCGGGAGGTAAAGCGCAGGTAGTAACGAGAGGACGTTTCCGAAATCGGCACCAGCGTGGCGGAATTTTCCACATTGAACCAGCCCATGGGGAGCGCCTTGCGGCTACCCATATCTACAGAGCGGGCCAAAGACACCAAATCGGCCACCACGGCAGAGGCCGTCGGGAGGCGACCCGCACCGGCACCGGTCTGTACCGTTTCGCCCAGGTTATCGCACTTGAGGTAAACCGCATTAATCACGCCGTTCACGTTGGAGAGCAGGTTCTCGTTAGAGACAAAACAGGGATGCACACGGGCATCCACGCGGTCGCCATCGCGATGATAGATTCCGAGGAGCTTGACACAGCAACCGATTTCCTTGGCAAAGGCAATATCCTGGGCGGTAATCTTGGAAATGCCCGTCACGTGAATCTTTTCAAAATCCACCCGCTTGCCGCTGCAGAGGCTGGCAAGGAGAGCCGTCTTGTGGGCGGAGTCGATACCTTCGATATCGAAGGTGGGGTCCGCTTCGGCAAAGCCCAGCTTCTGGGCGTCCTTCAGCACCACGTCAAAGTCCAGGCCTTCGTCGGCCATGCGGCTGAGGATGTAGTTGCAGGTGCCGTTGATAATGCAGCTCAGGCTTTCTACCGTAGAGCCAAGCAGACCTTCTTGCAGGCTCCGGATAATAGGAATGCCACCTCCTACAGCGGCTTCGAACAGCACATGCAGTCCGTTCTTGGCAGCCAGGGGGAAAATTTCGTGGCCGTACTTGGCAAGGAGGGCCTTGTTCGCGGTCACCACGTGCTTGCCGCTTTCAAGGGCAGCCAAGATCCACTTGCGGGGCATGTTGTAGCCGCCGGCCAGTTCCACCAGCACATCGATGTCGTTGCCGGCAATCATTTCGTCGGCGTTGGTCGAAACCTTGTAGCCTTTCGCCTTGTAGGGGGCCACTTCTTCTTCGGACTTGGCGCAAATGCAGGCCAGTTCCATTTCCACACCGAGCTTTTCCTTATACTCGGCAATTTTCTGCTCCAGAATCTGGATAACTCCGCCACCGACGGTTCCCGTTCCAATAAGACCAATACGCAACATAAGGCGTCTCCATTTTGAATTTTACGGCGGTAAATGTAGTAATTAGGGGTTAGGAGTTAGAGACTAGGGGCTAGGGTTTCAGGTCACAAAGCTTCGTTTCATGCAAAACTTTTGAAACCTAATGTTTCTCACCTCAAAGCGACCCGCAAGGGGAGCGACCTCACACCTCAAAGCGAGTGCAGCGAACGAGCCGATTGCTATATTTACTCCCATGGAACAGGAATCGGTAAATCCGGCCATTGACTCTATACTCACAGAGCAGCGGCTGAAAAACATCGTCTATCCGGCCCGGCTTTTCCGGGCGCGGCTGAACGAGGAGTTCCTGCGGGCGAACCGCACCCGCAAGCCCTTCATCTTTATCCAGATTTATGCCCACCAGTTCGACCTGCTGGGCTGGGCCTGGCCAAACCAGACGATCGAGCAGACCTGGCGAATCAGCCTCCTTACCATGTTCTCCCACCTCCGGTTCATCGATGTCATCGGCTACCTTTCCGATGGTAACGGTATCGGTGTCATCCTGCTGAATTCGGACCTTTCCACCCTGGAGAACATCCGCAAGGAGATTCTCCACAGGCTAAACGACGCGGGCCTTATCCAGAACCTGCGGCACAAGCCCAGAAAGCCCATTTTCAAGGCCTACCTGTACACAGGACTGCAAGAAAAAGAAAATCTTGAACTGGCGGATACCATCAAGGAATTCAACAGCACCAACGGCAGTTTCTTCCGTGTTGACCGCCTGAACATGGACCATATCTGGCCCCACCCCCACAAGATCCGTTTTCGGCATATCATCAAGCGGTGCGTGGACTTTACAGGCGCCCTGCTGGGCCTGATTATCCTTTCGCCGGTGCTTTTATTCTGTGCCCTGGCCGTAAAGATCAGCGACCCCAAGGGGCCCATCATCTTCAAGCAGACCCGCGTGGGCAAGAACGGCTCGCTGTTTACCATGTACAAGTTCCGAAGCATGTACGTAGATGCCGAAGAACGCAAAAAAGAGCTCATGGCCCTGAACGAGACCGGCGGCAAGACCTTCAAAATCAAGAACGACCCCCGTATCTACCCCTTCGGCCGTATTCTCCGCAAGTTCAGCCTCGACGAACTGCCCCAGCTGGTGAACATCATCAACGGCGACATGTCCATCGTGGGGCCCCGTCCGCCTCTCCCCGAAGAGGTGGAAACCTACGAACCCTGGCACCGCATGCGCCTTTCCGTAACCCCCGGACTCACCTGCATCTGGCAGGTCAGCGGCCGCAGCAACATCAGTTTCGAAGGGCAGATGCGCCTGGACAACGACTACATCCGCCGTGGCGGCAAGCTGGCCGACGACTTCAAGCTCATCCTCAAGACCTTCAAGGTCGTTTTCAAGGGCGAAGGGGCGTATTAGGGGTTAGGATTTAGGGGCTAGGTAATAGGTCTTAGGTTTTAGGGCCGCAGGTTTCAAGAAGTGTCATCCTGAGCGATTCCTTTTTTCGTCATCCTCGCGAAGGCGAGGATCTGCTTAATATGTCTGTGGTTAGGGGAAAGCCTTCCGCACCACCTAAAGGTGGCCATGTACACTAAGGCCTAAAGGCCAAGTGTCCAAAGGTCGCTTCTGCCACGTCGTCATGGCGGGTCCCACCCCGCCATCTAGCCGTGTCATCCGCTACCCCTTCTAGCGGGGGCTCTCCCCCCGCAACGCCCCCGTTTGTCTTGCAGCCGTAAACTTTGTATATTGTGGGCGAAATGCTAGACAAAGAAGTTTTAAAGACCGTCAACCGAATTGAGCTTTCTGTGCGCGGAACGCTGGACACCGTCATGACCGGCGCCTACCACAGTTCCTTCAAAGGGAACGGTATGGAATTCAGCGAAGTCCGGGAATACATGCCGGGCGACGACGTGCGTACTATCGACTGGAACGTGACCGCACGAACCGGCACACCCTATGTAAAAAAGTTTATCGAGGAGCGCGAAATGACCATGCTCCTCATGGTCGACGCCTCCAGCAGTTCCGAATTCGGTTCGGGAAAGCAGATGAAGGGCGAAGTCATGGCAACCTTGACCGCACTTCTCGCCTTTGCCGCCATCAAGAACAACGACAAGGTAGGCCTGCTAATCTATACCGATCAGGTGGAACTGTTTATTCCGCCGGAAAAAGGCCGCAAGCACGTGCTGCGGCTTATCCGCGAAATCCTCTATTTCAAGCCGCAGCACCACGGCACCAACACCCAAGTGGCGCTGGAATATGCCGGCAAGATTTTGAACAGACGTGCCGTGGTCGTGGTGATGAGCGACTTTCTGGACCAGGGTTTCGAAAATGCCTTCAAGATTCTGCGCAAGCGCCACGACGTGCTTGCGGTCTCCGTGGTGGACCCCCGCGAAACGGAACTGCCCCCCGCAGGCCTCGTAGAGCTAGAAGATCCCGAAACCGGAGAAACTCTCCTGATCGATACTGGCGATGCCACCTTCCGCGAAGCCTTCGCCCGGGAGGCAAAGCGCCAGGGTAAGGCCACCAAGGAACTGTTCCAGCGTATGTCCATCGATTTTGTGCGCATCGAGACCCACGACGACTTCAAGGACACCGTGGCCCCGCTTATCGAGCATTTCAGACGCCGCGCCAAGATGGCGAGAATGTAACAGTTGCCAGATTCCGGCTCAAGGCCGGAATGCCGCAGGAATCGGCCGATACCCGAGCAACTTCATGCTGTAGAGCGCAGTGCCCTTGCTGATGCTGCGCACGCCGGTAGCATAACCGAAAATTTTCCGCAGCGGGACTTCCGCTTTCAAAAAATGGGTCTTGCCGTCACCGCCGATTTCTTTCACCTTGCCGTCCCGTGACTGGATATCGCCGGTCACAAGACCTGCAAAGTTCACGGGGCATTCCAGCGAAAGCTCCATGATGGGTTCGTAAAGTTCCACATCGGCAGGCTTGATCAGCTTTGTAACCGCATCAGCGCAGGCCTTCTTGATCATAGGCGGGAGCGCCCCCTCGGTCCAGGTGAACTCGTGGACCTCAAAGCGCACGCCTACCAGCGCTCCCTTGCCGAGAATCCCGACTTCGGCAGATTCCAGCAGGGCGGAACGCACACCGGCCAGAATCTCGCGGGGAGCAGTCTCCAAAAATTCCGCAGAAAGCCGTATATCATGGGCATCGCCTTCCAAAGGCGTCGCCGAAAGCTTGATAGAAATCTTGTGGGGCCCAAGCTGGAACGAATTTTCTACGGGACCCACCTCGCGACATAAACGCTCTTGCCAGCGCACCTCGGGGCTACCCGCCTTCACTTCGCAACCGAATTCCCGTTTCAGGCGCGAAAGCAGCACATCCAGCTGCACCTCGCCTACGGTATGCAAGTACCAGAAACCACCGTCATCCTTCTGGACGCGGAAACTGGGATCCATACGGCCCAGCATGTTCAGGCTCTTATCTACATGCAAAAAGTCCTCTGAACCCAGGCACTCCACGCGGGTCTGCAAAAGGGGCTGATACTTGTCGCGGATGGAGGCTCGAGGCTCGAGGCTCGGGGTTCGAGGTTCGGGGTTCGTGCCTCGCGCCTCACTTCTCTCGTCTCTCGTCTCTCGCCTCTCGTCTAAATAAATCACCTCTCCAAGTTCCGTCTCGAAAGGGGTACGCATCGCGTAAATATCGCCCGAACGGATTTCATCTACTGGCACCAGCAGGTTCGCCTTCAGTCTCGAAAACTCAAAACCCGCTGGCCACGCCTTCCGTTCCAAATCCGTGTGGCTCCGGAATATGGAAATCTCCCCCACGCCCTTGAAATACCGGAGGCGTATCACCTGGCCCAGTTCGCCCTTGTCAAAGGCGGGAACCTCGGGCAAAAAGAAGGTCAATGCCGTCACGAGACTCCGCACGCCAAAACCTTCCATGGCAGAGCCTGCGTAGCACAAGGCGTAATCATCGCTTGCCGCCAGGGCCTTCAGCCCCCGTAAAAGAATCTTCGCCGGCACAGGTTTCCCTTCCATGGCCAGTTTCAAAATTTCGTCGTCAAAATTGCTGGCAAATTCCACCGCCTCGGCGTAATGCTTTTTTAAGTCGTGGGCCTGATCCCAACCGTCATCCACGTTCCAGCCTTCGTCCACCACCTCTTCGCCGGTAGCGGAATGTTCCAGGCGGCTTTTGCTCAGCACGTCCAGCACGCCGGTCATCTTGCCGTCCCGGTATTCCGGCAGAGTCATGAGCACCGGACGCACGCCCAGAACCTCTTCGATGTTGATAAGGGTTTCGTCCAGGGAATAGTCGGGATTGTCCAGCTTGTTCACGAACAAAATCGTCCGAACGCCCGCCTCCCGGAGTTTCTTGAAAGCGGCCACTGTCTGGGTCTCTACACCGCTGGCGGCACTCACCACAAGGATTGCCCCTTCCACCGCCGTGAGAGCCGTATCCACCTCGGCACCAAAATCCACGTGACCCGGCGTATCGATAAAATTGAACCAGGTATCCTTCCACTCAAAGTGGGCCACGCCGCTTTCGATGGTGATGCCCCTGTCCTTTTCTTCGGGCAGGTAGTCCATGGTGGCAAGGCCTTCTTCTACGCGGCCCGGACGACGCACCTCCCCTGCCGTGAACAGAATCCGTTCCGACAAAGTGGTCTTGCCCGCATCCACGTGGGCAAGGATGGCGATGTTCCGGACAGGCTGCGACATGGGCCTATTTTTTCAGTTGCGATTCCAGAAATTCCACACGGGCGGCCAAGTCCGCATAAAGCTTTTCCAAGGTTTCCAGGCGGGCATCGTGCTCCCGGTCCTTGATGGACTGGCGATGCAGTTCCGAATCCTGCTCCTCGTTCTTGGAGTCCACGGAATTCAGGCGGAAATCGTGTTCCGCGTCCTTTGCCACCTGGGCCTTGATCTTGAATTCCTGCTCCCGTTCCTTGCTGTAGAGGGAATCGATACGCAGGTCGTGCTCGTAATCCTTTTCGGCCTGGGCATCCAGGCGGGCGTCGTGTTCCTGGTCCTTTTTCACAAGTTCGGATATGCGTTTATCCCGTTCAGCGTCTTGCATAAAGCCCCCTTTGTTTCTTCTAAAGATATAAAAGTGGAATGCTAGATGTGGAATGTGGAATGCATAATTCCACACCTCACATTACACATTGCGGCGTAGCCGCCCACATTCCACATTAGTAAATGAACAGCATTTCCCTGTACTTGGGCAAGGGCCAGCAGTCGTCGGGCACGATTTTTTCCAGGGCGTCCACCACGCCGCGGAGTTCCGCCATGGCGTCGAGAATATCCTCGTGGTCCTTCTCCAGGCAGGCCTCCATCTTGGCAATGGCGGCCATCAGCTTCGAAGAACCTTCGCCCAGAGCCTTGGCGTAGCTGTCCAAGCCAGGGAATCCCTGGTTCAGGGCCATTTCGTTTGTCTTGAGGGCCTTGGAGTAAGAATCCACCACCTTGGGCAAAATCACGTTCTTCGCCAGGTCACGGGCGATTTCCCCTTCGATATGGATACGCTTGTGGAAATCCTCCACGTTCACTTCGTAGCGGGATTCCATCTCGCGACGGTTCATCACGCCGTACTTCTCGAACAGGGCCACGTTCTCGTCTTTCACCAGGGCCTTCATGGCTTCCATGGAGGTCTTGATGTTGGGGAGTCCTCGACGTTCCGCTTCGGCAATCCATTCGTCGGTATAGCCGTTGCCGTTGAAGATTACGCGCTTGTGTTCCTTCACGATTTTCTGGAGAATCTTCTGCAGCCCCGTGTGGAAATTCTTCTCGTCCAGTTTTTCCAGCTGTTCCGCAATCATGTCAAAAGCTTCGGCCACGATGGTGTTCAGTACCACGTTAGGTTCGGAACAGCTCTGGCTAGAGCCAGGAGCACGGAACTCGAACTTGTTTCCCGTAAAGGCGAAGGGACTCGTGCGGTTACGGTCGGTAGCGTCCCGAGGGAGCGGCGGCAAGGCGTCGGCGCCAATCCGCATGGCACCCGCCTGCTTGCTGGACTTGGGCACGCCCTGTTCCAGCTGGTCGATTACGTCCATCAGCTGGTCACCAAGGTAGATAGACATAATCGCCGGAGGCGCCTCGTTGGCCCCCAGACGATGGTCGTTGCCCGCTCCCGCCACCGTCATGCGGAGTAGGTCAGCGTGGGTATCCACCGCATAAATCACGGCGCAGAGGGCCGTCAAGAAAACCGCATTCTGGTGAGGGTCCTTGCCAGGGTTCAGCAGGTTTCCGTGACCGTAAGTAATGCTCCAGTTGTTGTGCTTGCCCGAACCGTTCACGCCGGCAAAGGGCTTCTCGTGGAGCAGGCAAACCAGCCCGTGCCTGTCCGCCACCTGACGGAGCACTTCCATAATCTGCATGTTGTGGTCGCAGGCCAGGTTCACCTCTTCAAAGATGGGAGCCAGTTCGAACTGGGCAGGGGCCACCTCGTTGTGGCGGGTCTTGGCCGGAATGCCCAGTTTCCACAGTTCCATTTCCACATCGTTCATAAAGTTCAAGATGCGGGTAGGGATGCTACCGAAGTAGTGGTCGTCCATCTGCTGGTGCTTGGCAGGTGTTGCCCCGAAAATGGTGCGCCCCGCCTGGTACAGGTCCGGCCGTTGCAGGTAAAAGCGCTTGTCGATCAAGAAATATTCCTGCTCGGCGCCAAGAGTCACGGTGGTCTTCTTGGGACTCGCCTTAAAACAGGTCATGAGCCTACGGGTAGACTTGGAAAGGGCCTGCAAGCTGCGGAGCAGGGGCGTCTTCTTGTCCAGGGCCTCGCCGGTATAGCTGCAAAACGCCGTCGGAATACAAAGGGTTGCGCCATTGCCGTGACGCTTGATAAAAGCGGGGCTGGTGGGGTCCCAGGCGGTGTAGCCCCGGGCCTCGAAGGTGGAGCGCAGCCCCCCGCTGGGGAAGCTGGAAGCATCCGGCTCACCCACAATCAGGTTCTTGCCGCTGAACACCATGATGGGCTTGCCCTCTTCCAGTTCCAAGAAGGAATCGTGCTTTTCGGCGGTAGAGCCGGTAAGGGGCTGGAACCAGTGGGTAAAGTGGGTGGCGCCACGGTCCAGGGCCCAGCGCTTCATGGCATGGGCCACTTCGCTTGCGATGTTGGCGTCCAGGGGAGCGCCCTCGTCGATGGTGGCCAAAAGCTTTTCGCAGGTTTCCTTGGAAAGGTAGTTCCGCATGGCCCGGGCGTTGAACACGTCTTCGCCGAAATAGTCGATGTTTGCCGGCGTGGCGGGCTTGATGGGGGTGGCGGGTGCCGAAGCGATATCGTTGACGGTATTCTTGCGGGTACTGATCATAGTGCGTCCTTTTGTTTCGGGGCGAAAAATAGAAAGGAGAACGGGAGCTTTGCAGTGAAAAAATGGCAAATTTCAGGCCATTTTCTTTACATTTTTGTAAAATTCATCACTATTATTACATATTTGTAAAATTCAAACAAAACAAACCGCCTAACAATCCTATATTTAGGCCATGGAATTCAACGCCCTGCAAACAGAGGCCCTGCGCCAAATCGACGACGCCCTGCACCATATCCGTGCCAAGGACCGCCTGAGGCAAAGGTTGCAAGAAATCATCGGCAACAATTTCGCCGCCGTCGAAACGGGGTACCAGAAGAAATTCCAGGAACTTCGCGACCTCATGGGCGGCACTCCCAGCGAACTCATCGGGAACACCCGCGCCATGCAAGAGGTAGAGCGGCAGGTGCGACAAATCGCAAGTAGCGACGCCGTGGTGCTCATCCGCGGGGCGGCGGGCACCGGCAAGGAACACACTGCAAGGACTTTACACCGCATGTCCGAAAGGGCGAGCGGGCCCTTTGTCATCTTGAACTGCGATTCCCTGAACGCAGGCGAAGGATTCAACTCCCTGGAAAGTGAACTGTTCGGCTACGAAAGGGGCGCCTTCACTGGCGCCACCGCGCGCCACCTAGGCAAGGCGGAGCAGGCAAACGGCGGCACCCTTTTTATAGACGAGGTCGGCTCCCTGCCCCTTGCCGCACAGACCAAGCTTTTGCAGTTCCTGCAAGACCGGCGTTTCAGCCGCCTGGGGAGCAACATCTTCCAAAACGCAAACATCCGGATTATCGCCAGCACCGGCAAGGACCTGGAAACCCTGATGCAGCAGGGGCTTTTCCGCGAAGACCTCTACTACCGCCTGAACATTTTCCAGATCAAGCTGCCGGAACTGTCCCAACGCAAAACGGACATTTTGCTTTTGGCAGACCATTTCATCGCCAAGATGAACCTGAAATACGGCAAGAAAATCCAGAGGCTCAGCACTCCCGCCATCGACATGCTCATGAGCTACCACTGGCCGGGCAACGTGCGGGAACTGGAAAACTGCATCGAACATGCCTGCCTCGCCACCACAGACGTAAGCATCAACGCCTACGACCTTCCGCCTACATTGCAGACCGACGTTACCTCCGGCACGTCGCTCATTCCAGAAGGTCCGGCGTCGCTCTCCACGCTACTCCGCTCCTACGAAAAAGAAATCCTGATGGAAGCCCTGCGCAAAAACAACGGGAACCTGAGCGCCGCCGGCCGCGACCTGCAGGTAAGCCCCCGCATGATGCATTACAAGGTGAACAAGTACGGCATCGAGGTAAAGGAATGAACAACGCTCGCGAAGTCCTGTCCAACCAAGACGGCCCTTTCAAGGATTTGGAAAAGCTGGTCCGCAAGTACGCCGCCACCGAATACAAGAGGCCCATCGCCGACCACACCCGGAATGCTTTCGCCGATGCGGAACGTTTCATTGCAGACTTTTACATCAAAGGGCGTGCCCAGTCCAAAGGAACATCCCGCTTGCCACTGCCAGTCATTCTGGATTCAGGTTGCGGCACCGGCGAAAGCACGCAACATCTGGCAAGGCGCTTTCCGGACTATCCCGTCATCGGCATCGACAAGTCCGCCTTACGCCTGGACAAGGCGGGCAGAGCCTTCGACACCGCTCAGTCCCGCGGCACCGAGGCACAAACCAACATCGCACGACAAAATGTGCCTAAAAACATTTTCTACGTCCGGGCGGAACTCATCGACTTTTGGCGGCTCGCCTTGGACAAGGTAACAAGCGGGCAATGGGTCATTCCCTATCACGCCCTCTACTACCCCAACCCCTGGCCCAAGCAGAGCGAAGCGGGCAGGCGTTTCCACCTGCACCCCATATTCCCCACCCTGTTGCAGCTAGCACAAGAAACGGAGTTGCGGACCAACTGGGAAATCTACGCACGTGAATTTGCACAGGCGGCGGGTATAGTCAAGGAGATCCCCGGTCAAGCCGGGGATGACAATGTAGTAGTGAAATCCGTTAGCTGCGAGGCTTTTTCGCCGAGGCAGCCCATCACCGCCTTCGAACGCAAATACAAGAATGCCCGCCAGCAGTTGTGGCGGGTCTTGGTCCATCGATAATCAAAAAAATTAATTCCGTTCTTCCAGCCACTTCACGAAGGTGGGCACGTTCTTGGTGAACTGCACCCGCACATGGGAGTCCTGCAAAATCAGGAATTCCGTGAGGCCGTATTTCTTGCCTTCGGCGCCCCAGTCATAGGTATAGCCCAGGCGGGTCCAGGGGTAGCCCGTTTTCTTGACGTAGGCCTTTGCACGACTGTCGTCGAACCAGCGCTTGAACGAGAGCTTGAACTCCTTGTCGTAGGTGTAGTCGTCAAAGCTTTCGTCAAACTTCAGTGTCATAGAATCCAGCTTCACGTCGGTCTGGTAAGCCGGGCGCACCAGGTCTATGGGCTTCACCCACAAGGCAGAGAAATGGGTATACTTCGCGCTTGCACGAATTCCCAGCAGTTGCTTGAAGCGGACATCCCAATCCTTTACGCCAGCATTGTTCGACTTATACCAGGAATACAGTTCCTTTTCCGAAACTACCCATACTTCCTGCGACATGACCAACGTATCCGTATCGTAAATGTCAGGCCTATCGTGGAAGGTAATCACCAGCACGCGGGTAGAATCCCTATCCCAAGTAATCCCGTCCGATTCAGGGGTAATGGTGACCAGAGGGTAAATCTCATCTTGTTTCGCTTCAGCCGCATCGGCAATAGCCGCCTCGTATTTCACCTGCAGCAAGGAATCCGAATCCATGCCCGTCGATACGGTCCGCCCTCTCGGGGTCACTACGTCACAGTAAGGAATCATGTGGAAGCCGGTGGCCACCTTGTGCTTCTCGAAAAATTCAATGAGCAGGTCGTCGTTCTGGGTAAACAGCTTGTCTCCTTCCACAAAGGAAACCACCGTCTTGCAGAATCCCGATTCCGGCACCACCAGGCCCGACGCCCCGTCCTTGCGGGTAGTGTCCAGCACGAACTTGTGCTTGTCCTCGCCACAGGCGTATTCATAGTATTTCAGGGTTGCAACTCCAGGGCCCATCTCCTGCACAAAGAGGTTGTCCTGGTCTTCGCTATAGGCGGGTTTCACCAGCACCGTAGAATCTCCCAGCTGCATATACTGGGGGCTGGCCTCGCTGCAGTAGAAGGCGGGCTGCCTGAACACGCCGATAACGCCTGACTTGTTCTTGAAAAATTCCGGGTCATCTACCTTGGGCCCACCAGCGCACCCCCAAAAAGAAAGGGCGACTGTCCCAACCAAAGCACTCAAAAAAATCTTTTTCATCACAGATACAAGATAGCTATTGGCGGCTTTTTTGCTTGCCGGCAAGCCATGGAATAAAACGATTAATGAACAGAATTTCAAGAACCAGGATTACCAGCGAAACCAAGGTAAGCGGGACACAAACCAAAAGCGAACTATGCAAATACCCTACATCCATACGGAACAGAGAAACTGTCGCTCCTATCAAGATTGCTTGAACCATCATGTGCAAAGCAAAAATGGTCAAGGTATTCTGGCCCAAGAAATCCAAAACCCTGTTTCCGGGAATCATCTTGCACAGTGAAACAAAACCTATCAATCCTGCATTGCACATCAATGCCTGCATCAACAGGTACTCCCATGTCGCAGACGCATGATCACGCAGCCAAAACGCCAGCGCAAAAATAATAGCAGAAACAGCAACGAACGCACAAGACCGTCCCTTCGAATTCAAGGTCCGTTCAACAAGGTTACACCGACTAAAAACAAATCCTGTCGAAAAAAAGAAAAGATAAAAACAGGCCTGATCCACGTTCCAAACAGCATGAGGGAAATGCCTAATGTCCATGTATGTCCAATAAAAAATTCCATAGACAAAAAGACCCACAACGACAGAAGCTATCAAAAATTTATTTCGTAAGCGGAGCAAAATCCAAAAAGCTATTTCAACAACAAAAAGGCAGGTCAAAAACCAAAGCGGAGTAACAAAGATTCCGCTATTCACTCCATAAAGAATCTGCAACAGAGCATCGGCCACAGAAGTATCCGCCGCATGGCCGCTCAAGCCAAAGTTGCGTCTCACAAAGAACCAGAAAGCAAAAAGTATAGCTGAAAATCCAAAATACGGGACAAGGAGCGTTCGTACCTTCTTCAGGAACATTTTTCCAAAAGGCATTGATGCCGAAGAACCGAAGGTATAGCCAGAAAGAAAAAAGAACACCGGCAGTACAAAGGCAAAAATCACCTCGTTCACCAGATAAATGGACTCTAAGTGACCCAAGGCCACAAGAACTATGGCTAGGGCCCTGCAATTGTCAATCCAGGTAATCCGCCGCGGTATCATAGAACAATAATAAAAAGAAACCCCGCGGTTTTATCCGCGGGATTCCTTTAAGCGACTGGTTAGCGATGAGTCCCAGGTGTTTTCATTTTGCACGAAGCGCCATTATTTCACCTCAAAGCAAGCCATAGGCTTGCGAACTCATCACTCATAACCCACAACTCATTAGGCTTCTTCAGCCGGCTTTTCGGCAGCTTCGTCAGCAGCCTTCTCAGCCTTCTTCTTGGTGCTCTTCTTCTTGGGGGCGGCGGCTTCACCGATGGTGGTGCCAGATTCGCCCGGCTTGTGAGAGTCCATCCAAGCCTTGAGCTCGGCGGATTCACGGTTCTTGAAGTAGTCCACGACGGAGAGGAAGATCTTCCTGTTGTTGAGGTCGATTTCGGTCACAACGGCCGGAACTTCGTCGCCAACCTTGAAAGCATCGGCCGGAACCTTGATGTATTCAGCGGTGAGCTTGGAAACCGGGATGAAGCCTTCGATACCATCAGCGAGTTCAACCACGACACCGCGGTCGAGCATGCGGATGATCTTGCCCTTCACTTCGGTGTCCACGGGATAGGTGGATTCCACAGAATCCCACGGATCTTCGGTGAGGTGCTTCATGGACAGAGAAATGCGGCGCTTTTCCTTATCAACGGCGAGCACGACGCATTCGACCTTGTCACCCTTCTTGACCATTTCGTTCGGGTGGGTGATCTTCTTGGTCCAGGACATGTCGGAAACGTGGATGAGGCCGTCCACACCTTCCTTGATTTCGACGAAGGCGCCGAAGGAAGCGATGTTACGGATTTCACCAACCACGCGGGCACCCGGCGGAAGTTCAGTTTCGATAGAATCCCACGGATCGCTTTCGAGCTGCTTCATGCCGAGAGAGATGCGTTCGGCATCTTCTTCGACCTTGAGCACCACGGCTTCCACTTCCTGACCGATGGTGAGGATCTTGGACGGGTGCTTGACATGCTGGGTCCAGGACATTTCGGAAACGTGGATGAGGCCTTCGACGCCGCTATCCAGTTCAACGAATGCACCGTAATCGGTAATGGACACAACCTTACCCTTAACGATAGCGCCTTCCGGATAGCGTTCGGCGATGTCCTTCCACGGATGCGGCTTAAGCTGCTTCATGCCGAGAGAGATACGTTCCTTCTTGTCGTTGAAGTCGAGAACCATAACTTCGACTTCCTGGCCGAGCTGGAGCATTTCGGTCGGGTGGTTGATGCGCTTGTAGCTCATGTCGGTGATGTGGAGGAGGCCGTCTACGCCGCCGAGGTCAATGAATGCACCGAAGTCGGTGATGTTCTTGACGATACCCTTGCGGACCTGACCCTTCTCGAGAGTTTCGAGAACGTCGCCACGCTGCTTGTTGCGTTCTTCTTCGAGAACCACACGGCGAGAAACGACGATGTTGCGACGGGCCTTGTTGACCTTGATAACCTTGAGATCGAATTCCTGGCCGATGAGGGCGTTGATGTCCGGGATCTGACGGAGGTCGATCTGGGAACCCGGCAAGAAGGCGTCGATGCCGAACAGGTCGACAACCACACCGCCCTTGATACGCTTCGTG
>CAMHDS010000020.1 GCA_946183925.1 uncultured Fibrobacter sp.
TTGCAGGCGACAGGGGCATCTGCGCCCCATCTATTATATAGTAGCTGTAAAGAATTCTGTCAAGTTCACTCATAGTGTTGTGTTGTGCCGACGGTTGTTTCGGTTGTTGCCAGTCGTTGATTATGCTGGTTTATGTTGGTTTGGCGCCGGTTTGCGGCGGTATACAATCCTTTGACTTCAAATGTAGTGATTTTTCTCCATAAGTTCAAATATCCCTGCTTCCAAAGCGTGTTTTTGGTTTCAGGCAGGTGGTTGCGTGAAGGAAAATCGGGAATTATTTGTATTTTTGTGATATGAACACTGAAACCTTTTCCGAGGGTGCCTACCAGGCCCTTCTTCAAGATATCTTTCAACGATTCCCATCCGTGCAGCAGGCGGGTTTCTCCGGCGGGGCGTATAAACCGGGGCTGGAGCAGATGCAGGCCTTCGACCAGGCGCTGGGGTGCCCTTCGCGGGCTTTCCGCTCGGTCCATGTGGCCGGCACCAATGGCAAGGGGTCGGTGGCCAACATGCTGGCATCGGCCATGTCGGCCTGCGGGCTGAAAACGGGGCTTTACACGTCGCCGCACCTGATTGATTTCCGGGAGCGGATGCTGATTGCCGGGCTCTCCGCTTCGCAGCCGGAGGCACAGCTGGTTCCCAAGGAGTATGTCTTCGACTTCCTCACCCGCTGGATGCCCTTCATCGAGGAGCACAACCTGTCGTTCTTCGAAATCACTACGGGCCTGGCATTCAAGTGGTTCGCAGACTCGAAAGTGGATGTGGCCGTGGTGGAGACGGGGCTCGGCGGGCGCCTGGATTCCACCAATATCCTGCAGCCGGAGCTTGCCGTTGTCACTACCATCGGCCTGGATCACTGTGCGCTGCTGGGGAACACCCTCCCTGAGATTGCGGCGGAGAAGGCCGGCATCTTCAAGAGCGGCGTGCCTGCGCTGGTCGGGGAGCGGCAAGAGGCCGTGGCCGATGTCTTCGTAGAGAAAGCCTGGATGCTCTGTCCTTTGATTTTTGCCACGGATAAAGAGCCGTCTCTGTGGTATCGCCACGAGGAAATCCTGGAACAGATGGACCTTCGGGCAGATGTGCAGCGGCAGAATCTTCGCACCGTCCTCACGGCCACGGACCTTCTGAAGGGCGCATTCCCGGCCCTCCGGGACGACGCCTCCCTGTTGGACGGAATCATCCATACCGCCCATTATATGCGCTTCCACGGCCGATGGGAACGCCTTTCAGACCAGCCGTACGTCCTTGCGGACATCGGCCACAACCCCCAGGCGCTGGGCTATAACTTCGCCCAGCTGGAGCGCCTGGTGCAGAACGGCCGTTTTTCCTCGCTGATTATCGTTTACGGGGTCATGGCCGACAAAGACCTGGACAGCATCCTCCCCCTGATGCCCCGTGATGCTACTTACATTTTTGCTACTCCTTCCACGCCGCGGGCCCTTCCGGCCGACGAGATTCTGCGACGCTTCACGGCCTACCGCGCCACCCCGTCTGCCGGCAGCCCCGCCGCCCCTGTGCGGGCTGAGGCCGGAGCCGTTTCTGCCGGCAGCCCCGCCGCCCCCGTTCGGGCGTTTGCCTGCGGGTCGGTGCGAGAGGCGGTGCAAATGGCGGTCCGGCTGGCGCAGGACCTGAGCGGCCCGGAGAGCCGCAGCGCGTCGGCCCAGCTCCTGGCTCCGCCCCTGATTTACATCGGCGGCAGCACCTTCGTGGTGGCCGATGCCCTGCCCTTTTTCGGCCGATAGTCGTCTGCCCGGGGTGCGCTTCCCGGTGCGTACTGAGGTCACGGCCGACACCGGCGCCCGCAAAAACGGCCCAAAGTGACGGCACAGAAGTCATGGCCGACACCGGCACCCGCAAAAACGGCCAAAAGTGACGGTTGGAAAGAAGGCACAGTGTTTGATAGATTGCAAACCGGAACACTAAAATAACCGCGTATGAAACGCTTATTCACCTTGCTGGTGCTGGCCCTTGCCGGCAGTGCCGCAGCATTTGCACAGAGCATGAGTAACAACGGACATCAATTAACCCAGCTGTGGGACCAGTATCAGGAAGCCCGCAACGCAGACCTCCCGCAGAAAGAGGCCGAAATCCTTTCCCAGATCAAGCAGGAAGCCCAGGCCAGGCGGCTGGCCGTGGACTTTTACGACGCTGCCACCCAGTACGTGGGCGTGGTGCAGCGCCGGGACTGGAAGCAGCGGGAATCGGCCCTCAAGACTCTGGGCGAAGAGGTGAAAGCCTTCGACGAGCCCATCGTCACCGTCCTGTGGCTGTCTGACTACCAGAACGCCGCTACGGACTACCAGTGGGCCTACGTGAAAGACAACCTGGACCGCTTCCAGGGCCGGAACTCTGCGTTCTACCGGAATATCGGCTCGTATCTGGGCGGCAACCTGGCACCTTTTATCCAGAACGACAAGGAGTATGTCCTGTGGCGTCTTCTGCAGCTCCGCAGCTACAGCGACATGGAAAAGGACGAGATTTACCGGCTCCTGAAAGAAGAAGTCAAAGGCCGGTACCCCGCCCAGCCCGCTTTGGAATACTACGCTTTGGGCGCCAAGTACCGTTATTCCGACCAGCTTTCCCAGCGGATATCGGCCCTAAAAGCCTTCCAGGAGGCATACAAAGGCAAGTCCGTGAGCATGTACGCAAAGGGAGAACTGCTCAAAATCCGGATGGACCAGCTGGAGAAAGACAAGGCCTCCGGCGCGGCATTCGAGGCCTTATACAAAGACTGCGAGGCGTTTGAGAAGGAGCGTGCCGCCTTCACCGGCGACGACGAGCGGATTGTGCGTGGCATCGTGGACGTAAAAGCCCTCTCCGAACGCCTCACGGAGCAGAGCCTGGATGTGCGCGTGGACAAAAACGAAATCACGGTGGTGTTCCAAAACCTGAATAGCGCCAAGGTGGAGCTGTTTGACGGGCGGAAAGAGAAGCCCAGGCGGATGAAAAGCTGGACGCTCCCGAACCCCGCAAACAGTTTCTTCGTGCGCGATACGGCCCGCATCGCCATGCCGGTCCTGTCCGACGGCCATTATCAGGTAGAGGTGAGTGGCGGGGAAGAAATCAACGCCCGGGCCACCTACAACCAGTACACCCTGTCCATCGCCGTTCGGAACACTTCCAAGGGCTGGCAGGTGTACGTGGCAGACCATAAGAGCGGCCAGCCGCTGGAGAAAGCGACGCTCAAACTCTTCAAAAACGGACGGCAGCTCGCCAGCGGCAGCGTGAAGCTGAACGGATTCACCCCGCTTCCCAAGGCCATCGCCAAGAAAATCGCCCTCAAGCCCGAAGCCCTTTACGACCTGGTGGCCGAAAGCGGAAAACGCGCCTCCACCGAAGTGAGCCTGAGCAATTACACCTATTACGGCAGCGACTACTCCGGTATCAACTGCAATATCTACCGGGACCGCGGCGCTTACAACCCCGGCGACACGCTGCGCTTCAAGGCCATCGTCTATAAAGGCGACCCCAAGAAAGCCCTCGCGGTACGGGAGAAAATGAAACTGGAAGCGGTACTCTGGAACTCGGAGTACAAAGAGATAGGAAGGAAAGATCTGGTAACCAATGAATTCGGCTCCGTCTCCGGAGAGTTTGTCCTGCCCAAGGGCCAGCGGAACGGCCAGTTCACCCTGAGTGTGCGGGAAAAAGGCGGTTCCCTGGGGGGCTCCACCAGTTTCCGCGTAGATGAGTTCGTGCTGCCCAGCTTCGACCTCCGCTTCGACACCCGCGAAGAGCTTTTCCTGGTGGGCGACCAAATCCCCGTGAGCGGCAAGCTGGAAAGCTATTCCGGCCATAGCCTCGCAGGCGCCCGCGTGAACCTGAAAGTGATGCGGGACAACGCGCTGGTGCTGGACCAGGAAGAGCCCGTGAAGGCCGACAACACCTTCTCCTTCACCTTCCAGGCCCGGGAGCCCGGTTATTATCGGGCCGAAGCCATCGTGACCGACGCCACCGGGGAAATGCGCTCCTTCTACGACCATTACTTCATCGGCAACCGGATCCGGGTGAGCATGGTCGTGCGGAACGCGGCCGACGGCAGCTTCGTGCTTCCCACCAATGAGGATGAGCCATTTTGGCGGAGTCTCGGCTATGCCAACCGCCGGTCGGCCGGGCAGTTTCTGATCCAGGAAGACAAGCTGGTGGTGCGCCTGAGCGTGAACGACGAGGAAGGCAACCGGATTCCGCTGCCCCTCCAATATACCCTGTTGGACAGCGGGGACCGTGTGCAGCGCCAGGGCCAGGCCGACTCCGGATCGCTGGTGGAAATCGACCTTGCCGACTTGCCTTCCGGGCTGTACCGGCTGCGGGCATCGGCCCAGACCAAGGCCCATCACGGTGACGACATGCTGCAGGACGAGGAAGGCTGCCTGCTGCTGCTTTCCCGGCCCGCCGACCGCGAACTGACTCCGCTGGTGAAGCGGATGCTCGTGAGCGGCCCCACCACCGTGAGCGACGGGAAGATCTCCATGCGCCTGGGTGCCACCTACGGCCCTGCTTATGTGGTGGCAACCCTCTTCGGCGAGGACAAGCAGGAACTCTCCTCCCGGTGCCATGTCTTTGCCCAGGGCGTTCCCGGAGAGGTGGCTTTCGACTATGCCGATTCCTACCCTGACGCCGTGCGCCTGCAGGTTTTCTACTTCATGGACGGAGAGTCCGTGAGCTTCGAGCGGCAGTACCGCAGGGAGCGCTCCAAGCTGTTCCTGCCGCTGAAATTCAGCCGGTTCACTTCCAACGCCTACCCGCATACGGAATACCTTTTCACCCTGAAGACCACCCCTGGCGTAGAGGCCCTGGCCGCCGCCTGGGACAAGAGCCTGGACGCCATTGCCGCCAACTACTGGCCGGTGGTGGACATGCTGGACTATTCCGTGCCGTATGTGAGCATCAGCTCCACTCCCGGCCACATCACCGGAGAGAGCGGCCGCGAGCCCATACCCCATGTCATGTACAAAAACCGGCTGGGCGGGATGATGGACGACAGTGTGGTGATGGAAGAGGCCGTTGCCATGGCCGCCCCTGCGCCCATGATGACCAAAGGTGCCTCCAACGCCGCGGCCGACAGAATAGCCGCGGAAGAGGACAGCCCGGCCCCGGTGGTGCGCACCGACTTTGCCAGCGCCCTTACCTTCCAGCCGCACCTCAGGACCACCGAAGACGGAACCCTGGAGTTCAGTATCCGCACTTCCGACAAGCTTTCCACTTATTACGTAGCGGTTTACGCCCACGGCAAGGACATGCGGAACGCCTTGGTGAAGGAAGAGATGGTGGTGTCGCTGCCGGTGAAGGTGGCCTTGGTTCAGCCGCAGTTCCTCTACGCGGGAGACCGCTACGAGGCCGCCCTGAGCGTTTCCAGCATTGCCGATGAACCCGTCTCGGGCCGCCTGCAGCTGCGCTACGGGGATTCCATGCAGGAAGTTCCCATCACCGTCCCCGCCGGCGGCGTGGAGAGCCGTCGCTTCTTGGTGGTGGTGCCGGAGAGCGCTTCCGTGTCGCAGGATGGCGCTCCGCAGGAAATCACCCTCACCGCCTCCTTTGTGGCCGATGAGTTCTCCGACGCCGTGCAGGTGAAGGTGCCCGTGTACCCCGCCGCCCAGGTGCTGACCGAGTCCCATTCGGCCGTGCTGCTTTCCGGGCAGGACCGCGAGGCGCTCCTCAAAGAGCTCCGCAGCCGCTTTGTGAACGTCCCCGGCAGCGCTGCCGCACTCCGTGAAATCACCGTGCTGGACATGGTGAAAGACGCCATCCCCGACAAGGTGAATCCTTCCGGAAAAGACGTCCTGTCCCTGTCCGAGGCCTGGTACGTGCGCCTGCTGGCCGGCAAGCTCTCCGGAGACACATTCCCGGAAACATTTGCCCGTACAGGGTCGCGAAGCGACGTTTTCGGGAATGTATCTCCGGAGACCCCCACCGAAGAACTGCTGAAGAAAATGATGGCCTGCCAGAATGCCGACGGCGGCTTCGGCTGGTTCGAGGGCATGAGTTCGTCGGCCATCATAACAGCCGTGATGCTGGAGCGCTTCGCCAAGCTGCGCAGCCGCGGATTCGAAGTCCCTTCCGGGATCGACCGCGCCGTCAAGTTCCTGGACAAGACCGTCTTCGGCACATCCTTCCCCGTTTGGCGGGGCTGGGTGGAAGACTCCCAGTACGTGTACGTGCGCTCCTTCTATCCGGAGGTTCCCTTTGCCGTCAAGCCCGTGACCAAGGCCGACAAAAAACGCCTGGCCGACTTCCAGAAGTGGGCGAAATCCTACCTCACCCCCTCCAAGAAGGACGGCAGGGGACTGCAGGGAAGGATCCTTCCCAAGGCCCGCCGGCTCCTGACCCTGGAGAACCTGGGCGGGTCGGACGAGGGCGTAGTGCTCGCGCAAGCCTGGGGCATCTCCCTGGAAGACAGCAAGGGAGAGATCCGTCGCTCCATCCATGCCGACATCTCATCCCTCCTGCAGTATGCCGTGGAGCACCGCGACGGCGGCTGGTATTACCCTAACGCCGTGATGCCGGGACGGGGCCTGATGGAGAGCGAGGCCTATGCCCACGCCCTGCTGTGCGACCTCCTTTCCCGCGTGGTGGCTTCCGGCGACACCGCCGCCTATTCGGACATCGAGCAGGCGCGGACCATTTCCTACGGCATCCGCATCTGGCTCATGCTGCAGAAAGAGACGCAGAAGTGGGAGACCGATCCCGCCTACATCGACGCCGTCACATCCATCCTGGACGGTCCCGACCATGTGCTGGATACGCGCGTACTGGCTTTGTCGGCCACCTATGAGGCGCCTTTCAGCCGCATCAAGGCGGCGGGGAACGGCTTCACCGTGGCCCGCAAGTTCTACCGCATGGGCTCCCGCGAGCTCCTCTATGACGACACCACCTCCGACGTGAACGAGATTGTGGCCACCCTGGAGGAAATCCAGCCCGGAGACCCGGTGAAGGTAGGGGAGAAGATCCTGGTCCGCTACGAGATCTGGAACGCGGAGAACCGCAGTTTCGTGAAGCTGGATGCCGGCCGCGAAGCAGCCCTTCGGCCTGTGCAGCAGCTCTCCGGCCACCTGGGCTGGGGCTACATCCGTCCCGCCCGCGGCGGCTACTCCTGGGGCTTCGTGCCGCAGGGCTACCGGAATGTGAAGGCCAACCGTACCGAGTTCTTCTTCGACAGCTACCCCGAAGAAAAGACCACCCTCTCGGAGGAATTCTTCGTGACCCAGAGCGGCGCCTTCGTGGCTCCGGTTGTCACCATCGAGTCTCTCTACGCCCCGCACTACCGTGCCAACAGCGCCTCCCGCGGCGTGCAGGAGGTTTCTGCGGAGTAACGGGGCCGGGAACCGCGGGCCGATAAAAAATTTGGAAGTTCCGTGGAAAGGTGCTATCTTTGCAATCCTTTCCGAAGGGCGGTTAGCTCAGCTGGTTCAGAGCACCTGCCTTACAAGCAGGGGGTCACTGGTTCGAATCCAGTACCGCCCACAGTTTTAAAATCAAGCATCTGCCTTTGCAGGTGCTTTTTCTATAACCAACCGGTCAAAAACCGGTGGAATGGCGGCGGGGGGATGTTTTTTTTACGGGAGTAATCAGCTTTCACGATTTTTTTATTATATTTGGAGACATGAAAAGGATATTCCTCATAGCGCTGCTGGTAGCCTGTGTGGTGCTGCCGGTACGCGCGCAGAACAATCCGTACGGCCTGGACGACGATTGTTATGAACTTTTCCAACAGGCGGAGCTTTTCGTTGGCAAAGACGGTTTCCAGGAGGCCAATGACGCCCTGCTCTCCCGTGCACGTGAAAAGGGAGACACCAAGGCGGAGACGCTGTATTATGTAGAACGGCTCAAGCATATCTCACGGACCATTTCCCGGAGCAAGAACAACTCCAGTGACAAGGAACTCACCCAAGAAGAGGAGAGTGCCGCGGTCAAGGCCATGGAGGATGTGAAGGCCACAGCCCGCAAATACGGCTACCCGCAGTATTTCTATTACGGCTACGAGCTGCTGGAGAATTTCTACTACAACAACGGACAGTTCCTGAAGGTGATGGAGCTGGTGGAGGAAATGCAGCAGATCGCCCGGGATAACGGGGAGGATTACGGCATCTGGATGGGAGACCGCTATCTGGTAAGCCTGTACGTGGCCCAGAACGACTACATATCGGCCAAAAAGTATATCGTCAGGGCACTGGACATGTTCAACAAGACGCAAGATCCTACCATCCTGCGGCAGTCGGCCACCCGGCTTTACTGTGACCTGGCCGATACATACCCGATCGGCCACGACTCCGTGCTGGTGAACATTGCCAAGGCGGAGGCCGCCCGGAAACAGCACTTGGACACCCTTCGCTGCATGTATTACCGGGCCAAGCTCAACGCTTACTACAAAGATACCCCGGGGTACGAAAAGGCCCGGGATTTCTGCCTGGCAGACCCTTTCATTTCGCAGATCAGTTCCACGGCGCAGCAGCTGTTCTCCAACCTGGACCATATCGTGTACACCCCGGAGGGCGGCAAACCGGAAATCAACACCAACGGCATGAGCATCCGCGTACGGGAAGTGAAATACATAGCCAATGTGGCGGAGTCTTATAACTTCAAGGAACTGGCCTTTGAGCTGGAAAAGCGCTTGGTGGCCCACAATGAGCGCCTGCTCTCCGAGTCCAACCGGAGCAAACTGACGGAACTGGAATCCCGCATGGGCTACGACACCCTTACGGCCAAAGTGGATGAGCAAGCCGGGGAACTGTCCAGGGTCACCCGCTTGGTGCTTCTTCTGATGGCCGTCATCCTGCTCAGCGCCCTGGCTTTCTCATGGATCTACATCCTGAATCTCAAGAAAACCAACGAGAAAGTGGAGCTGGCCAACGCCGCCAAAACCCGCTTCGTCCAGAATATGAGTCACGAGGTGCGCACCCCGCTCAATGCCATCGTAGGCTTCTCCCAGCTCCTGTCCCTCCCGGACGGGTCGTTCGCTCCGGAGGAGAAGGAGGAGTTCGCCGGCCATATTGTGAACAACACCAAGATGCTCACCATGCTGCTGGACGACATCCTGAATATGTCGGCCATGGACAATGGGCAGTATCGGATAACCTATGAGGACGGGGAGCTTCACTTCATGTGCCAGGAAGCCATGACCAGCACGGAGCACCGTCTGCAACCCGGGGTAAAGATGTACTACGCACCGGAAAGCGCAGAGCCTTTTGTCTTCAGGACAGACCCGCGCCGCGTGCAGCAGATCCTGATCAACCTCCTCACCAACTCCTGTAAGCATACCGCCCAGGGAGAGATCAAACTTGTCAGTTCGCTTACGGAAGCGCCTGGTTTCGTGACCTTTACGGTAACAGATACCGGAACCGGCATCCCGGCCGACAAGGCCGAGGCCATCTTCGAGCGCTTTACCAAGCTGGACGAGTTTGTTCAGGGAACGGGCCTGGGCCTGAGCATCTGCCGCGATATTGCCGGCAGGATGGGCGCCAAAGTGTTCCTTGACACCACCTATCCCGGCCCTGGCGCCTGTTTCAAGTTCCAGGTACCGGTGAACCCCACCGAAGAAGAAATACCCATGAATAACTAAATCTTGCCCTATGACTCCTTTATACGCACAAAACCACGACTACTCACAGTTCAATGTACTGGCCGTAGATGATATTCCGCTGAATCTGCTGCTGGTGCAGAAGATGCTGTCCAAGTTCAACTTCTCGCTGCGCACAGCGGCCAACGGACAGCAGGCCCTGGATGCCGTGGCGGCGCAGAAACCGGACCTGATCCTGCTGGACCTGATGATGCCGGGGATAGATGGTTTCGAGGTAATCCGCAGGCTCCGTGCCAATCCGGAAACGGCCGATATCCAGATTGTTATCCTGAGTGCCCTGAACTCTAACGAGGATGTCGTCAAGGGCTTCAACGTAGGGGCCAACGACTTTATCATGAAGCCTATCATCATGGAGAAGCTGCTCACCTGCGTGGTAACCCAGATGCAACTGGTAGAGGCCAAACGCGCCGCCGGGAAATGAGACTGAGGCATGCACTGATCGTGGCTGTGGGCCTGCTCGCGAGTGCGGGCGGCAGGGCGCAGATTGTGAATCGGCTCCGGGTAGACAGCGACACCTTCGAGCGTTATGCCTATGGCCGCATGCAGCAGTTTAATCCGGCCAATTTAAGACTGGCCGATTCCCTTTATACGGTGGGAACGGAAAAGGACAATTTCCGCTACAAGTGCCTGGGGCTTTCGCTGGAGTTCCCGGTGCGGTTCGCCCTGGAGGAATACGATCGGATGGACGAGGCCGTTGCAGAGATCAAAACCCTGCTGGAAGGCCGGAAAGACCTCCGGGAGTTCTATTTCTCCACCCTGCATGAATACTGCGAACTGCTGCTGCACATCGGCCGGATGTCCGATGCCATGCTGGAGGCCCGCGCCATGGAACGGCTGGCGTCGGAAGAGAAAAAGCCCGCCGGCAAAATGTACGCCTACCGCATTGTGGGTCTGATTCAAAGCTATCGTGAGAATTCCTACCTGGCCATCCAGAATTTCGAGCGCGCCGCCCGCTACTGCAAAGAGGCCCGCGCAGAGCAGGACCTTCCCAACCTGCACATCCTCATGGCCCAGGAATACATCCGGCTTCGGCAATTCCCTGCGGCGGAAGACTATTGTATCAAAGCCGAATCCTACCAGGACTTTTTCCCCTCCATCCGTATCAAGGCCAAAATGACCCGCGCCTATCTGTACAATGCGCAGAAGGACTGGCCCCGTTTCTGGCGCTGCTACGATGAACTCATGGCCGATCCCCTGTATGAAATGCAGTCCGACGCCGACACCCGCTACGGGATGGACATCTATTTCCTGATATCCAGGGAGCGTTTTTCCGAGGCCCTTTCCAAGGCCGACTCCCTGAGCATCCCGCGGGACCGCTACGACAAGAAACACGGCATCTACGCCGCCCAGGGCATTTACGACCGGGCCTACTCAGAGCTCCGGGGGCTGGTGAACGAGAAAGACTCCATCTATATCAAGACCCAGAACGAAGACCTGGCCATCCTGGACGCGGAAATGAACAATGCCCAGCTCCGGGAAGACGCCCAGCGCCTGAAAGCCCAGAACCAGATGACCATCCTTTTGGGCTTTCTGGTGATGTTTGCCATTGCCTTTGCCTCCATCCTGGTGCAACAGTGGCAGTTGAGGGAGAACCTGGAAGAGATGCGCCGCAAGAACAATGAAGCCCTTGCCGCCCGCCGGGCCTTCCAGAAGGCCATGGACGCCAAGGAATCTGAGAACGACTATAAGATTAAAATCCTGCAAAACCGCACCACGAACGTGCTCACCGATTATGAAGATTTCCTCCATTTTTAAGAACCACCGCAGCGAGCTGCTTGCCCTGGCAATTTTCCTTGCAGGCTCTTCTCTGGGCATGCTGGGGCTCATCCGGATTGTCCCCTTGGTACTGGGTATCCTGGGCATCGTGATCCTGGCATCGGGTCTGTTTTATTTCTGCATCCGCTTCAATTCCGAGAAAGTGTACAAGGAATACTACAAGGACAGCTACGAGATAGAGCACGAGACCATCGAGGACGAAATCCGCAAATCCATGCGCTATCACCGCTATCAGGAGGCTGTTTTAGGCCGATACGAAAGCGCCTGCCGGGATTTGGGGCTGGTGGACGAGCAAAAAGACTGGCTGCTGGACCTTCTGATGGCAGAAAAGAAGAAGGTGGACCAGGAACTGGAGACGCAGGGAGGCGGGTATATTTAGTCCAGCTGCAGCGGCAGTGCGTTGGGCTGAACTATGTTTTCCAGATATTCCGACGGGCTAATCCCCAGTTTTTCAGAAATTTGCTCTACTCCGAAGTTGGGGCCTGTGAGGCTTTCTTCCGTTAATGCGAGCACTTTCTTTCCGAAATCAGAGGCGTTTAGTTTCTCTTTGAGTTCAGTTACGGCACAAATCAACTTTTTTTTTCGGAATTTATGCGAATTAGTTGCGTATGTACGCTATTGATGAGCTTTTCAAAGATAATCGGCTTCGTAATAAAATCGTTGGCGCCGTACTGGTAGGCCCGCACAATATCCTCGTTAGAATTGAGCGCAGAGAGCACAATGATGCGTATGTCCGCCCATTCGGGATTCTCACGGACTTTTTTCAGTACTTCAAATCCATCCATATAGGGCATGAGAAGGTCCAGAAGGACTAAATCAGGCTTATCTGCAATGATTTCACGCATGGCTTCCAGTCCATTTCCGGCTTTGCGGATCTGGATATGGAATTTGGCGAGCATTTTTTCTACCAGCGTCAGGTTGATGGGCACATCGTCCACTGCCAGGATGTTATAACTGGAAAGATCTAAATCAAAACTCATCTTCATCTTTGTGGAGCAGTTCTAGGACTTGTTATCGTGGCTGGCGGCCCAAACCTTGGGTGTGACGCCGGTGATTTTCTTGAAGATGATATTGAACGATGATGCGCTCTGGAAACCGCAGGCCGTTGCCACCTCTGACTGTTTTAAGTCTCTGTGTGTCAGTAAGTACTGCTCTGCATAGTCCACGCGAAGGATGTTCACCAATTCCGGGAATCCCAGATTGTAGTTGTTGTTCACCAACTTGGAGACATAGGTTTTGTTCGTATGCATTTTGTCGGCCACATCCTGAAGGCTGAGTCCGGGCTGCAGGAACAGCTGTTCCTCTGTCATCAATTGCTGGAAACGCGCAGTGAGACTGTCGCTGTCTTCATCCCAGTTGTTGGAAATGGCTGTAAAGAGCGTGCTGGCAACGGACGGATGGATTTCTTCTGTGGCATCCTGGGGCAAGGTGTCTCCGATCTTGTCCCGGATGCGCCTGAGGGCGGCTTCTTCTGCTTCGTCCACCAGTTCGCCGATGAGCGCCTCTACTTCGTCGGATTTGTTTTTATCTCCGTAATTGTATAGAAATGAGTGCTTTATCTGGTTAAGAGTAAGGGTTCTCCTGGCGCTGAACGGTGTCAGGAAGTAATACAACATTAGAGAGATAGTGAGTCCCAGATTTACGATGGCAACAACGGCCAGGTGTGTGTCCGTAAAGTCTTTGAAAAGGAACAGTTTTGAGACAAATATGAGCGCTGCAGGGATTAGACTATAAACCTGTAGTTCATATAAGCGTATGGATTTGTTTGATTTAAAGAACTTTACCAAGTTTTGGATGCGGAGTTTATCTTTTTTGAAAAGATAGATAAGCCAGATAACGAAGCTGACAAGCTCAAATATAAGGACTAACCTGTAAACCACCACAATCCACAGATAATACGTGTACAGGATGGAGCCTTTATATTCAAATGCAATGCTGTTTCCTTCTGTATAGAGCCGGGTAAAGAAGTTCTGTGCTTCATCAAAACCAATTAAGGAAGTGAGAATAATGGCAGCGGTAAACAGGATCACCGGCAAGATAATCCATAACAAATGTGCAGGGTGGGTGAGTTTTGAGCCGGTTCCAAAGCGGAGCCGCTCAATGTACAGCCAGCACAGCGGAATGATGATGGGGGCGGTGAGTTGTGCCAACAGGGCCATCACGGACAAAGTCCGGAACGACACGCCCGGAATCAGGTAACAGCTGTCGGTTAACAGGAACAGCGCCATATCTAATAGCGACAGCAATATCAGCCAGAACGCGTCTGCCCTGGATGACAGCCAACAGTGGATGACAATCCAGAACAGACAGAATGCAACCGGCAAAAACAGGAACAGCGAGATAAGCATCAGAAGTCGTCGTTATTCTCGTAAATCTTTGTTTCCCAGCCACTTACGGAGGGGGCGAATGTAATCTCATGGTATATGGAACTCAGGTCCAGACCAATGTGGAAGGTATATTGTTTACCTGGGACTAACACATTATCTGGCAGCAGTCCGTATAGCATATATCTGAGAACCTGGTTTTCCAGGGGTGGATAATCAAAGTTATTCAGGGTGAAACCATCCACGTCAAAGACAACCTCCACGCACTGTTTGGCCATTTCAATCTCGTCCGGGATGGCATAGTAGCGGTGGCTTTCGTCCTTCTGGTCTTCCAGCGAATTGTAACCCACAAATTTTTCGTTGTCCGTACCCACGCCCACAGGTGAATCTCCTTCAAATACGGTTACATTCCTGTAGTAGCCCTGGTAATTCCAGTTGCCGCGGTTCACGGCCAAATCGTTCACATAGATACCGGCCGATGCCACATTGGTGGCTGTCATCTTCTTAAGATGTATGAGTCCCTGGAGTTCTTTCATGGGAGTTACATCGCAAACCTTAAAGCCGATATCGTTTGTAATATGTTGGAATTCAAGAGGCAGCACGTTAAGCTGCTCAATGGAACGCTCTGTGGTTTTGGACACCAGCGGACCGGCGTCCACTTCATTTACAGTGTAGGGGATGGAATACTCCCGGTTCTCATTACCATATACAATACTATTGACATACGGGTAATAGGCGCTGAATAACACCGTAGTGGGGATCTCCCAGAATTGGGATTCAAATATCTTCTTATATCCGCCGTCTCCGGTGCTGTAAACAGGAGAATTATCCAGAAGGACGGTGTTGGTGCCCTTTTCTATGCCCACAAGGCCGAAAGGGATACGGGTATCCATAGTGGCCAGCATATCTCCTGCGTCAATCTCTCCCTTGGTCTTATAACCCTTGGTGTCCAATTCTTTGCCGTCACGGGTGACCCGGATGTTGAAGCCCAGCTGCTTGGAGTCTTCGTCCTTTCCGGGGATATCTTCCACTCTTGTGCAGGACGGGAGGATTCCCAGAAGGGAAGAAAGGGCTGCGATGAAGTAAAACTGCGGTTTCATATATATTATATTAAGGTATACTTGATTTTTCCTTGGAAAGAGGTTTCTCTTCCCATTGCAAAGATATAGATAAAAATTAACAAATCAAAAATTATTTTCAAAAAAAATGAATAAATTTTTATTTCGGAAAAATCGCCGTTTTAAAAACGTGAGAGCGCGATTATGCGCAATTTGTAAAAGCTTTTTCTTGTTCTCTTTATTGCTAATGTTTGCTAAAACGATTTACGGCGCTAGATAAGCCATTTATGTGCCTTTCATGGGCCTGTTTTCAAGAAATCAAAATTATTATCAAAAAAGTTACATAAATTTCAAAAAAAATTTTGCGGGTTAAAATAATTTTTGTAACTTTGTAATCAATTACAATATAAACAACGGCGCGCTAAGCAGGTTAAAAGAACGGAAAAGACGAATAATCAAACACTTAAACACGTGAACAAGAAATTTAACATCAGATTTAGTGGGATGATCCTCCGGTTCGTCCTCACTTTGATGTTGGTTTTCGCGGGTCTTTTTTCTTTACGCGCGCAGGCACCCGAGCGTGATTCCATTTTTTTTGCACGGAATTCTGCTGCGGATTCGGCCTATGTTTCCAATGGATCTGTCAAAAGAACGTATGCTACCGTTAAGACCAATCTCCTGTTCGATTTTGCCACCGCACTCAACGTGGAGGTCGAGGTTCCCATCGCCGGCAGGTTCTCCGTGATGGTGGAGGATGTTTTCCCCTGGTGGAAGATTGGAAACATGTATTGCCTGCAGATGTGGGAGATGGGTGCCGAAGCCCGCTTCTGGTTCAAGTCTTGGGACGTCAACGGTACAGAAAAGATGCGCGGTTGGTTTATCGGTGCATACGGCATGTCCGCCAAATATGATTTCCAGTACGACAGATCCTTCAACTATCAGGGTGAATACTGGAGCGCTGGTTTGTCGGGCGGTTATGTGATGCCTATCGGCAAGAAAAAGAACTGGACCTTGGAGTTTAGTATCGCCTTGGGATTCCTTCAGACGGATTATCGGCATTATCAGCCTACGGACGACTATATTAAGCTTATCCGTGACCCATATAACGTTGGTACAGTCAGTTACTTTGGTCCCACCAAGGCGAAGGTGAGCCTTATCATCCCTCTAAACTTTGGCAAAAAGGAGGTAAACCATGACTAAGCGTTATATTCATATCCTCCTTGCCGCACTGGTACTGCTGGTATCGGCTTCTTGTCATCGTCGTCCTCTGGAGGATCCTTCAGATGTTGTCCGCATCAAGATTGATGTGAATGTGAGAGCTGTCACTAATGTGAATGCCAATATTCGTAGTTCTGTTCATTTGTATGGCTCCAATACTAGTCTTTGGGATGAGAAACTGGATCAATTGCATCCGGAGCTTATGCGTGTTTTGGTATACGATCCAGACACCGAAAAGCTCCTTGCCCAGAGTTTTATCTCCAATACGGAATTTGATGCCAATGGTGACAGGGTTTTCTCTGGCGATCTAGGTATTACTTACGGGAATTATAACTTTCTGGTGTACAACTTCGATACCCCCACTACACAGGTTACTGCAGAGAACGATGAAAGTGATATCCTTGCTTTTACAACAGAGATTTCCTCCTCCGTCCGTTCCAGGCTGCTTGGTACCAAGGCGGATGAGGATTATGCCGGAATCAGCATCCGCTACGAACCCGAGCATCTTCTTGTGGGTAACGAGCGTGACGTCCGTATTTCTCCGCATGACACCATGGTCGTTATCCATACGGAGGCCAAAACTGTTATAGATACTTATTATCTTCAGGTTCGTGTAAGAGGCCTGGAATTTGCTTCCACCGCTACCGCTGTCATATCCGGCCTTTCGCCGTCCAACCATATCGGTTTTAATGAGCGTACGGTGGATCCTTCGGCTGCTGTGGCATTTGAATTGAAGAAAGGACAGGACACATCATTGGACGGGGAGAATAAAGATATACTTTGTGCGGTGTTCAACACCTTTGGCAAGATAGGTAATATTACCTCCGATTTGTTCGTAACCTTTAACGTGTTCGACACCGCGGGCAACCTTTTGCAATACAGGGCTAACCTGGACAATGTGTTTGAGTCCGAGTTGGCGAAGAAATATAACTGGCTTATTTTGGATGATTCCGTTCTGGTCATCGATATTCCGGACCCGGGACAAGGTCCTACGCAGACCAGCGGCAGCGGCTTCCAGCCGCAGGTGGACGATTGGGACGAAGAAACGGGAGAAATTGTACTTTAACAGATGAAGGCTTATAGAAGCATATTCGGCATTCTTGTTTTGGTGGCCCTGGCGGGTTGTACCAAAATAGAATTTGCCCCCGCTCCGGAGAAGGAAATCACTTTCTCCGTGGCGGAATATGCTTCGGCACAGACCAAGGCTTCGGCTAGCCTGGAGTCTCAGGGGATAGAATCCTTCAAGTCCAAGGGCTTTTTGCACGCTATCGGAGTGGAAGGAGTTCAGGACTTCTTCGGTGCCAGCGGCGAAATCATCTCCCGGCAGGAAAGCGTTTGGGCTCCCAGCCACCCTTACTATTGGCCGAAGTCGGAATTCAGCTACGTGAATTTCGTTTCCTGGTACGATTATCTGGGCACCCCCAGCAATGTTAGCGAGGAAAGACTGGAGTGGAACAACCGCACCATCTCCCACAACGATAACATTATGTATGCCGACGAGGCCTGGCGTTACAACGATAATCCTACCAATGTCTCCCAGTATACCGGTGACGCCATTACCAAGGGCGTTCCGGCCATCTTCCATCACGCTCTGGCTCGGGTAAAATTCCAGGCCCGTTTAAGCGAGGCTTCGGAAGGGGACGTTTCCTGGACGGCAACGATCAGTAACTTCAAGGTGGAGAATGTGCATAAGACAGGTTCTATCAGTTTCCGTAATTCAGACCCTGGAACCTCCTTTACAACTAAGCCTTGGACTAATGCTTCTTGGATTCCTACCGAAGCTGTGGACACCCTGTCCCGTCCCGCTAATATTACGCTGGATGGAAACACCAAGGTCCTTATGAACTCCCGCTCGGTATTGCCGCAGTCCACTTTCGGAATGTTGCTCACCTTTGATTACACAATTATCACAACATACAACATCGCGGGTAACACACTTACCGAGGTAAGAGAGAACGCTACAGCCTCAGTTAACCTGTACAGCGACTTCAAGATTTACAACTGGGATATGAATACCTCCATTACTTACACCCTGGTATTCGACCCCAAGACCAATAAGATAACGTTTGATCCTGTCCTTACGGAAGATTGGAACACAGACCTTAATAATGCCACTTATATTGAATAAAGATGAAATAAATAACAATTGCATTATGAAAAAGTATATGATTCTCGCAGCTGCCGCCGTTGTAGCAATGGCCGCCTGCACCAAAGTTGAAATCAGCGATGATTCCCCTGCCCAGAAGGTTACCTTCCAGGCCGCTGGCTACAGCGCCCAGACTAAGGCCGGTACCAATGTCTCTGTTTTTGGAGATTTCAAGGCCTTCAAGAGTCGTGCTTTCCTTCACGCAGAAGGTGTCGACCTTAATGCCGATTACACCCTGAAGACCGATTCCTATCAGGAATTCTTCACTTCTGCCGGCGAGACTATCAGTCCGTATAATTCCAGCAATGCTATTATTACGAATCCCACCACGGAGACGAATGACGTCGCATATTGGGCTCCTTCCCACGAGTACTACTGGCCCAAGTCTGTCCACAGCTTCGTAAACTTTGTTGGTTGGTATGGCACGGACGGTAACAATGAAGTCAATCCCACTGTGGCATATGCATACGATGCAACCGCTTGGACTGCTACAATGACCTGGAACTATTCTAACGCCACCGTAGGCGCAGCCGGGGCCAACCTTCTTTATGCCGATATGGCCTGGCGTTACCAGGGCAATCCCGCTGCCAACTATGGTTTGAATGGCTTGTCTTCCGGTTACAACAAGGGTGTTCCCATGATTTTCCGTCATGCACTTGCCCAAATCAATGTTAAGGCATATGCCCTCGCGGCCACAGCTGAATCCGGTGAACCCGCCAATACTGCACTTACCGCTTCTGAAAACACGGTTACTGATGGGAATGCCACTTGGACTATCAAACTTACCAATGTGAAGATTACCCCTGTTATCACTTCTGGTAAACTTGTACTCACGAATGCCGACCCGGGCACAAACAAAACTCAGGAATGGACCGGCATTTGGGCTCTTGCCGATGGCGCAAGCGCCGGAGACCTTGCTCTTCCTGGAGGAACGGAAGTGCCCATTAATCAGGTAGCCAAACCTGCCGCAACCGGCACCGACGGAGATGTGATTGCCAAGACCTGCGTAGTTCCTCAGGATCTCAACAGCAGTGTGGTTTTGAGCTTCAACCTGGACATCACAACCACTTATACCAGTCCTGCGGCCACTCATCATGAGATCATTCCCATCTCTATCAAGCTTAACGATGACCTGGGAACTCCTAAGTGGGAACTGAATACAAAGTACACCTACTATCTCCAGATTAATCCTTCCCAGAAGCGCGTCCGCTTCGATCCTGTTCTTGCTGTTGACTGGACGGAAGGCACCACTACTGAGGTTATTAAATAATCCCCTATTCGCTCCAGGGCGGGTGAAACCACCCCGGAGTGCCAAGAAACAAACTGAAATAACAATAAAAAAATAACAGTTAACGCATTATGAAAAAGTATTTCATTTTCGCAGTTGCCGCCGTTGTTGCAATGGCCGCCTGCACCAAGACCGAGATCGACGAAACCGTCGTTCCCGAAAAGAAGATTGGCTTCGAGGTAGCCAACTATGCCCGGCAGACCAAAGCCAATATCTCGCTCGCTAACGAGGAGAAGATTTATCAGTTCCACACCTATGCTTATCAGTTCCCTAAACTGGGCAATCCGGTGGACTTTATGAATGTGGATATTTTCCCTTGGAATGTTGCTGGAAGCACCAGAACTCAGATTACTGCGGCAAATGACGAGTCCTACGTTATCTCCGAATGGGCCCCTGCAGAGGACTATTTCTGGCCTAAGACCGGTTACATCAACTTCTACTCCTATGCTGCCAACGATACTTCCCTGAATCCTACGGAGTCCGTTGATGGTACGAAGAAGGCGGTTACCCTTACCTACACCGACAAGGTTATCGATGCAAATGCCAACATACTGGTCGCTGATGCTGCCCTGCGTTATAGCAACAGCAACTCTCAGACCTACAATGTGGATGATAGCGAGACTTCCGGCCACGTGACCAAAGGCGTTCCCACCCTCTTCCATCACCAACTGGCCAAGGTCAAATTCGATGTAAGAGCCCGCACTACCGAAGCCAAGAAGAGCGAGAACACCATTTGGAAGATTCAGGTTCTGGGTACTTATGGTACAGGAGCCGATGAAATCAAATCTACCATTAAGCCCATCAACAAGGGTTCTTTGGTTCTTACTAACACCGACGCTCTTGCTGCTGATGCCGCTGCGCAGACTCAGGCCTGGACCCTCAGCTATACTGATGCTACTGATGTCAGCGGTTGGCGCCCGTCAACGGTTGCAACCGATAAGGAAGAGATTGTATTCCTTTCCACCGCGGATATTGCATCGGCCCCTGAGGTGCTTACCATTCCGGTTGGCAAGATTGAATCTGTTGATGCTTCCAACAAAGCCTATGATCCTGTAGAGATCCTGGCTCTTCGTTCTGTGATGCCCCAGCTCACCGCCAATGTGGCTTTCACTTTGGTTTACAAGGTTCAGGCTCTCCACGGAACCACCGTGTTTATGGAGGAAATCCGTACCGTTGGCATTGACGCCGCAGCTGCCCTTGGCTCTATCAGACTTGGCAATGCCTCCGGTGAGAGTCCGGCTCCCAATACCGTAGCTTCTTGGCTGGCCAATAAGAAGATTACCTACCACATCATCATCGACCCTATTTCCGAGAAAGTTACCTTCGATCCTGCTGTTGAGGATTTCGATCCCATTGATGCAGACGGTGCTGCCCACAGTGACACCGAGAACGACGATCCTAACGTCAACGAAGGCGGCATTATCTAGTCCTTATATCGGCCCACGGTGCCTGACCGTACCGTGGGTTGCCAAATAGTTATTAATGCATTATGAAAAAGTATTTGATTATTGCTTTGGCAGCCATTGTGACAATGGCTTGCACCAGGGTCGAGACTGTTGATACAACTCCCGATACCCCCATCCGATTTGCTGTGGTGAATCACCTGCAGCAACAGCAGACCAAGGCTACCACCGGCCTTGCTTATCCTACCTCCGTTCCTTTCGGCACCTTTGCCTGGTGGACCGAAGGAAACTGGGCGGATGCCACAAACCCCAAGGACTACGTGTTCATGGACAATGAGCAGGTTTCTTACCAGGCAACGCCCAAAGTCTGGGCTCCTTCCCAGACCTATTACTGGACCAAAACCGGTAAGCTCACCTTCGCATCCTACTCCCCCTATACAGACGGTACCGACAAAGGTTTCTCCGCTGTCCCTGTGTATGATGTAGCGAAAGGCTTCCTTTTTAACAACTATACCGTTGTTAACACTACTGACGTAGACCTTATGTACGCCAACCTGGCGGCCGATTGTACCCAGAACTCTAATGGCAGTGGAAGTATGGTGTATGACGGAACTACCGGTGAAAATGGTACCGACCATGGCTATTCCGGTGTCCCCACCATCTTCAACCACGCCCTTTGTCAGCTTGGTTTCGAATTCCGCTCTCTGGGCAACTTGAACCCCAATGTGGACAAGATTATCATTGAGCTTACCAAGGTTGAGATTGCAAACATTGACAAAACCGGTTCCTTTACCCAAATCCCTGCGGTAACCACGCCCGCTACCCCCCGCTGGGCCACAAACCATACTGCTACCGCCGTTACCTCATACGATTTTAGCCCCTCCGCCGCCATCTCCATGGAGGTGAAGCCCGACAACACCGAGAACAGGGCTAGTGTTACTTACACGTCCACCGGCGTTTCCAGGATTCTTCTTCCTCAGATTCTTCAGGACGATGATGATCTTACTGATGCTACGGTTGATCCTATTGCAACAACCACGGATCAGAAGTTGGTTCTTACCTATAATATCAAGAGCCATTACAAAAATACCGCGGCGGATGTATTTGCCGTCGAGAATGATGTAAAGACCACCGTGCGCCTTTACAAGGGTAACATTGCCGAGTGGAAGGAAAACCAGAACATTACCTACCGGATTACCATCAACCCGTACTCTTCGGACACCATCACATTCGATCCTGCAGTGATTGACTGGACCGATGTGAATTCCAATGACATTGTTGTTACCCCCGACGCACCGGCCAACTAGTTTAACAGAAAGATATTATTTAATACTTCATAATGCATATTTGGCTTTGGGTGGTTGATTACCACCCTTGGCCGCCAAAATTGAAATTACAAATAAAATGATTAACTTTAGCTCATTAATGCATTCTATGAAAAAGTTTTTCTTCATCGCAGTAGCTGCTATGGCCATGGCAGCCTGCGCCAAGACAGAAGTGAAAACTCCTGACACCCTGATTGCTTTCAAACCCTTCAGTCAGGTGAACACCAAGGTGACAGGTACCGTTTTCCCCACCACGGAAACCTTCGGTACTTATGCCTGGACTGCAGGTACCACCGGAGCATTCTTCATTGAGAACAAGGAAGTATCCTTTGCCAATGGAGTATGGACTACGGCTACTCCTTACTACTGGCCCAAAGGTCAGAGCGTAGATTTCTTCAGCTATTATCCCTTCAATCCTGCCGGAAATGTGCCTCAGGTACAGGACAACAAACTTACTTACAGCGACATTGATTTCTCTACCACCCAGGTGGATCTGATGTATGCCGACAAAGCCGTGGCTTACACCGATAATGCCGACCAGGTTGAAGACGGCCAGAATGCCTATGAAGGTGTTCCTACCATCTTCCGTCACGCCGCTTCCAAAGTTAAGGTTAACGTCATCCTTGGTGAGAACGAGAAGACCGAGGCCGACGGCACTGTTACCAAATGGGAAGTTACCCTTAAGAGTGTTATCCTTTCCGGTATTTATTACAAGGGTGACTGCGTCTTGAATCTTGCCACTTCACCTGCTTCCGGTCTCGTGTCCTGGACCAAGCCTCAGGATGCTGCTGGCAATTATGTTTGGACTGCCAACACCTCTCTTACCAATGACGTGAACAACAGCCTCTACACCGATGTCCAGGTTCGCCATCTGGTAAAGAACGAGGGCGTGACTGTGATTGGCGCCAGCCTGGGTGCTAATCAGTACGATGGTATTTATATGCTTCCTCAGACTCTTGTGGCCGGTCAGCAGAAGATTAACTTTGTCTTTGATGTGGTTACCTATCGCAAGGCTCCGGGCGCAACTGATTTTGTTCAGGCCCTCACCCAGAATGATGTGGCCCTTTCGGCCAACCTGCTCATCGACACCGGCACCCCTGCCACTTCCGTGTTCGCTTGGCAGATGAACCAGAGCATTGTGTACAACATCACCATCGGCCCTGCCGGCAAGCAGATTACCTTCGACCCGGCTATTGACAACTGGGAGAACAAGACCTACGCTACCAATATCGAACTGGAAATCTAGTTTGATTCCTTTAGGTCCGGGGCGGCTGACCCTGCCCCGGGTCTCCAATTTGAAATATAATATGCGCAGGTATATAATATATATTGTTATGATTTCCTTGCTCTTTTCTGCCTACGGGTGCAGGAAAGAGGGAAGTGATGTCAATACCTACCGTGACGAAACCATTCAATTTGCAGGAGGGGACGTGGAAACCACCAAGGCCTTCCTGGAAAAAGATGGAATAAAGAAAACGGGAACGCAGGTAAAGGTTTACGATTTCCTTACCGGTTTCAATGGAGTAATCAATGGTAATACGGTCACGCCGTCAGACAGGGTGAAATACGTAGATGAAGTAATTGAATATAACGAGTCTTCTACTAATAAATGGCCGTTTACCCTCGTTGACCACCAGTATCGCTGGACCAAGTCCGGTACGCACCGTTTCTTCGGATGGCTGCACAAGGACAGGCCTTTCGGAGAAAATACTAATGGAATGACGACAGAGTCGTTCTTCGGGTCTCCAAGCCTGAATGAAAGCACCCTGGTGATGACTACTCCCACTTATTCCTGGACGATGAATAAGCCCCAGTACGATTTCCTGTATTCCAAGCAATCGGTTGTGCGCAATGCTTCTGCCGGGGATTATTCCGACGTGGTTCTTCCTATGAAGCATCTGTTCACCGCCGTCAGCCTTACGCTGGAGAATTTGTCAACGGCTACCGACATAGAGATCACGGGCCTAAGCACTCTTTATGACGGGCGGGGAGACTTGTTTTTGCATAAGGGGTATGCTCAAATCGATTTCTCTGCAAATGGCGAATTAACTCCCACGTACACGCTCACCGGAGACGAGTTGAGTCCTTTCTTTAATGCCGAGAATATGAGTAATAAGACGGTGCAACCGAAAGAGAAGTGGGATCTTTTGACAGGTGTAATGCTTACGGATAATACAGGGGCGGCTACTGGCAACACGCAGACCTTCTTTATGACCTGGCCCCTTACACAGGACCAGATTTCTCCCGGACCTTCCGGAGAAGACATCTTTGGTGATAAGTATTATTACGAGTACGAAAAAATCCTGGCCCTTACCTATGTGGCTAATGGCCGTGTAGAAACCGTCCGGGTCCCTTTCCCCCAAAAACCCTGGAAGGCTGGAACCAAGATGCATATGAACATCGAGTTCACCGACAAGGCCATCAGTATTGTCGCCGAAACCTTGCCGTGGGATTACAACGAACACGAAATGTCGTTCAATGGAGAATCCCTGGTTGTTCCCGACGGCGGTAAACTTACCATTGTCTCGGATACTCCGATAGCGGATAATGCAAAGGTGTATCTTACGACCGAGAAACCCGAGATTACCTGCAAGCTTCAAATTTCCTCCTTGAAGGGTGCAACGCTGATTATTAATAAAATTGGAGCAGACCCTTCTTACTTCACTTTGGATCCCACAACCCTTACCATCACCGGCAATATGATGAGTTTCAAGGTAAAGGCATCCAGTTTACCCACCGGAGGCGTTGAACGCACTTGCCAGTTATCCTTCTCGGTGCAACTTCCCGACGGCCGAGAAATAGACGGCGACTCGGAAATAATGGGTAACGACCACATTTATACCTTCTCAAGACAATAAACCAGGAGGCAGATGAAAAAGACTTGTTTACATATTTTCACCATACTGACTGCGGTGCTGTCACTCCTCGCCTGCACGCCGGAACTGCATCCCGGTGAAGATGCCGGCGGAGAGGGTATCGTCCTGGATTTCCTGTGCGTTTCCCCCACCACCCGGGCGGGAATGAATGGTACCAAGGATGGGGAAGATGCGTGGAACGAGAATTACATCAATACCCTGGATGTTTTCTTCTATACCCAGTCCGGTACGGGGAACAGTATATTGCACAGGCGATTTACACCTGATAACCGCAGTGGAAAGGCCACTGTTACCGTTTATACCGATGACGCTGTCATCAATACCATTATTCCGGACGGAAATACCAGTTTCTGGGTGTATGCGGTTGCTAATTATCCTGGAACCCTCGTAGCCAACGAGAGCGATCTTAGTGGTACGTCCATAGAAGATTTGAAAGCCAAGCAACTCAGTTGTAATTTCAGCACACCCCTAAGCGAGGAATATCCCCATCGGCAGAATTCCTTTGTGATGGACGGCCTCAGCCAAATCCTTTCGGTGGACAAGGAAAAGCGCCTGGTTGCAAAAGGCTCTGTAGATCTTAAGAGGGTGGCTGCTAAAATTACTGTCCAGCTTAATATCGCGGAAGGGATTGAGGTGGAGAAAACAGCAATCGTCAATGACGTCCCTGTAACTTATTATGAGAGGTGGGAGCCTATGACAAGTGGAGAACAGAGCATTCAGATGTACATTGAGAATGCCGTTCTCAATACCACCCTTGCTGCCAAGCCGGTAAGCAACCCCACTTACTTTACGTACAAGAATAATAAAATGTACTTCACCAAGAGTACGGCGGACGAGGATGCCAGTTACCCTTGGGTGACCGATCCTACATATGTGTATCCCCAGCACTGGGAATATGCATCCAAGTCTTCTCCTACTAAAGAACCCACCATCAAGCTAATCCTCCCTTGGAAGAGAATCAGCCGGATTTCGAACGGTATTCAGGTGAATTATACCCAAAAACAGTTTTACTACAAGATTATCATTCCCGACGATACCCGTTCCGATGACGGAGACGATACTTTCCTTCGCAATTTCGTGCGAAACAATTGGTACAATTTCAAGATGGACGTGGGTATGCTGGGCAGTGAAACGGACGATGCGTCTGTGCTGGTAAGTGGCTATTACTATGTTGTAGACTGGCAGGATAAGGATGTAGTGGAAAAGCAGGCGGCCATCGGCAAGGCCCGTTTCCTGTCCATTTCGCCCAAGGAGCATACCATCTACAATGAGGACCACTTGGAAATGCTGTACACTTCGTCCCACCCTGTGGCTCTGAATACAACGAAGAACGGCACCACCCTGGACATTACGGCAACGAAGGCATACTATGGAGACAAGGCCGCCGGAACCTCCTACGGCGGAGGTACCATCCGCTCGGCCGTTGCCGGGAATGCCGATTATCCTGCAGGGCAAAAGTATATTGAATACAATGCAGAGCAGCGTAAGGCACTGAATAACGGTCAGGACTGGCTTAAAGTTGATGGTGATTATGTGAAGTTTACCCATTCGCTGAATAACAGTTTCTCGGCAGGGGATTACTTTGATATGGCTCCCTACATTGTCCGGTTCAACCTTTACCATGCCGACCATTCCAATGACGGCTTGTACAAGCAATCGATAAAGATCACCCAGTATCCTGGTATCTATATTACTAGAGAATTAAATACCGGTACAAATACCTATCAGGGATATGTCAGGATTTGGGGTAATAAAAATAGTAGCGGAGGTTGGCAATACGTTGCCGGCAGTCCGCTTGGTGATGACACTTCTATGTATGTAATCTCCACTACCGTTTTGGATTCTTCCCTAGGTTACGTTATTGGCGATCCTCGCGAAAGGATAGTGGACAACCTTGGTTTAACTGAGGAATCCAGTAAATACCCTTCGACAGACAGGACAGAAAGAGTTCTCAGTAATTATTATAAAACTTCGAAATCCAGTGAAGCTGCAAATACAGTTGCCCCTTCATTCAGGATTGCCTCATCATACGGTAGATGCGGAGACCTCTATTCTTTGGAAGACAGCGAAAAACGTTGCGCTGCATATCAGGAATTTGGTTATCCGGCGGGAAGATGGAGAGTCCCTACCAAAGCTGAGCTTGAATACATCACTACCCTTTCTGCAAAAGGTATGATTCCAACATTGTTTGTTACAGTTGACAGTAACAAAAATGCACGCTATCATAGTGCCCAATCTCTTCTGCAAGTACAATCAAGCGGTTCCGTTACCGAGTATACCGCTAATACGACGGCTTGGGTACGTTGCGTTTACGACGAATGGTACTGGGGTAGTGAGAAAATCACAGACATGGACATCTTCACATGGGGCGACAAAGCAAGATAAAATGAAAAGAATTCTATACATACTGTTTGCAGCTAGCCTGGTCCTGATGGGATGTACCCAGCGGGAGTTGGATATCGAGATTCCTAAATCCGTTTCCCTGCCGGGGGCAGATTCCACCATGCGTGTACTTGTGCAGTTCAATGTTTCCATTCCCGAACTCACCCCGCAGACCAAAGCTCTGGGCGATACCCCCAGCGGAGACTTGGATAATATATATCTTGCCGTTTTCGGCCGCAGCGGCTATCTTAAAGAGTATGTAGAGGCCACCATAACTCCGGCAACCACCAACGGCAAAGTGGGCGAAACCACCAATCGTTACACTATTTCGGCCACTTTGGCTTTGAGCGAGAACAGTGAACGTCACATCCATTTCATTGGGAACGGTCCTGAATCCATGGAATACGACCAGGAGACCGAGCTCATCCCCAACCTCCTTTCTCCCGCCGGGAAAGGTGGTTATTGGCAGTACGTTTCCCTTCCGGGCATTAAAGCCAAACGCGATGAGAATGATGAAGACCATGATGGAGATACTGAGGAATTTATCATCCGGGACGGTAATTACGTCATTGCTGATGAAACCGCCGCTTACTTCCAGGACGTGCCCCTAATTCGTAACTTCTCCAAGATTGTAGTGGAAGACCTTACGGGATGCCATTTCTCTACCATCTCCTTCGCCGCTGTGAATGTGGCCACTCAAGGATCCATTGCACCTTACTACAGTGGCGGCTTTGTTAAAGACTATCAGTTAAAGGGTTATGCAGACCTCCGTAATACGCTGCAGTATCCCGCCCTTCTGCCTTCTAGCGTTTCTTTTGACGAGTCGGTACCGTCGGCATCTGCATTTGAGAGCAATCCTGTTGGATCTGGCGTCGTCCCAGCCGGCAGTAGCTATTTCTTATACGAACGTCCTGTTCCGGATGACGAGCAGAAACCCACTTCGGTTATTATATACGGAACCTTCACAGACCCTGACACTTCAGACGGTGATGAAAGTGGAAATTACTATTACAAGATAGATTTGTCGGATAATGACGGATACTATCCAATCTACCGGAATTTTAAGTATCGTATCCAGATTCAGGAGATCCTCCGGCCTGGGGCCGATACTCCCGAAGAAGCCATCCGCTCTATGGGTAGTGGCGACATTTCTGCCGATGTCGCAACCCAAAGCCTTACCGATATCTCAGATGGTACCAGCCATATTTTGGTATCCTATATGAGCAAAACTCTAATCCGGCAGTATCCCTACACAGAAAATGGGGAAACAGAGCAACTGACCCTGCTCTACAAATACATTCCGGATGTGAATGCCGATACTAATAATGACGGTCAGGCTGACTGGAACAATGATTTGGTGGCGAATGGCGGTCCGGTAACCATTACTCTGCAAACTGGTCTCGCCAGTCCTGTTATCAATAGTTATACGGTGGCTGGTTCCGATGATGCAAACGGATTCAGGACCATTACCATCACCACGAATGCTCCTTCTGGTAACTTGCGCACCCAATACCTGCGTGTAAGTGGTACGCACACCAATACGGACGGCAAAAAATCCACTCTGTTCCGTAACGTTACCTACTCAATGATTAACACGCAGACTATGACGGTAACCTGTACTCCCAAACGGGTACCCAGGAATCCCGGAGAAGAGATAGAAGTGGATATCATCATCCCCAAGGACTTGCCGCCTAGTATGTTCCCGCTTATCTTCAATCTGGAGGCCGTAAGTCTTTCCCTTACCCCGGACAATTCCAAACCCAACAATAACCTTCCGGTGAATTCCAGCAGTTCCCTTACCGGTAGCGGAAAGCCTGCCTTCCATTTCATCCGTACCGTTTCGGAATCTGAATACCAGAGCCTTTCTGCCGCCAGTGCTACTACCACGGTCACTATCCCTTGTTATTTCAAGACTAACATGGCGGAAAGCGCTTCCGACATCTATGTTACCGATGAAGGAGGATACTTCCTTCCCGGTACCTCGCTATTCAAGAATTATGGAGTGAAGACCTTTACTGACCTTAGCTTCCCCAACGGTGTGCCCAGAACGGTATCTGGCCTTGCTCCTTTCACTTTCTTAATGGATAATACCGATGATCTTCCGGAGAAAGTGTACTTGAAGTTCGAGAATGTCCGTCCTATAGCCAACTCGGGACTGACGGCTATCACCGACCCGAATGATGAGCATTATGGTTGGTATTGGTATGCCCCTGCAACAACCACCAACTCCGATTTGCAGACCGGCAGCCGGTATCATCCCACCATTCAGCTTGCTACCACCAATACTTCTGGAATAGCAAGAGTATGGATAGAGGCCGACGAATATAATCCTGCATATTATAAGTATTCGGTTCCGGCTACAAGCATTACCATTTCACCGAACACGCAGCAGACCTTGACGTTGAATAACAACAATCCTAATGATGATACGGTAGATATTGCAGCTACTGTTAATCCGGATAATACCACAGATGTCCTTTATTGGACTTCATCTAACACTAGTGTCGCCATTGTGGATCAAAATGGTCATGTTACGGCTGTTGCTCCTGGTACCACTACCATCACCGTCACAGCGCGTGATGCCGAAGCTACCTCCGGTGGCGTCTCTGCAAGCGTCCAGATTAAGGTCCGGAGAAGGTACTGGACTACGGGAACATATTCGATTAGTTTTACCGATTACTCAAATGCCGATGCCGCCGAAAATGGAGAAATATCAGACTCTTCCCGAGGGATTACTGTTCAATTCGAGAACTGTAGTCAACAGCACGATGGTATGGTAATATGGAGAAATTACCGGTTAGACGTGGGCACCAACAATTCTGATGGGACAATTTTCGTTTCCGTCAATTCGAACTCTCCTCTGGAAGGATGCAGACTTTCAAGTGCTACATTTACTTATTTTAAATCGGGTAATACAACATATAATAGTAAAAATGTAACTTCGACACCCGGAACAATGTCAGGTAAAACCAGTTGGAGCGCATCCAGTTCAGGAGAAGGTAATGGTGATACATCCGTAACCTTCACCATGGGCAAAGGAAATCCCCATAATTCCATCACTAATCTTACTATAAACTATGGCTACTACGCGTACCAGGAATAATCCTCATATGCATAACTTCCTATAAATAATTCCGGACCGCCTCAAGCGGTCCGGAACTGTTATTTCATCGGCCCGTCACAAGATTATATCGCACGCGATATAATAGTATCGGCTCTGGAGTTTTCACCCTCGAAAGACTACAGGAGTTGTGTCAAATCATAGTACATCGGGAACGTATCGCCCTCATTCTCCTTGCGAAGCGGTTTGAAACCCATTCTGCGCGTAAAAGGGGACGGCCGACTGCAACGCCCCCTTGGCCAGGAACTCGTAAACTCAACCGGCTACAATCCCAGCACAACCTCCGGAGCAAGACCGGTGACTTTGCATATCTCTTCAGTCGGGTATCCCAAATCCTTCATAGCCTTTGCCATTCTCGCCTGCTCTTCGGCCCGGCCTTCAGCTCTTCCTTCAGCTCTTCCTTCAGCTCTTCCCTCAGCTCTTCCCTCAGCTCTTCCCTCGGCTCTTCCTTCTTCAAGTCCTTTGGCCCGTCCCTCGGCAAGGGTTACCCGGCGGAAGTAGTTTTCCACGTTCTGGATGTCGCGCATCTCCTTGAGGCGCTTCTCGTACATTGCTTGTGTTTCCATATCCATTGCCAAGTATTCTGCGGTTTGCAGAAGCTCTTCAAAATACTGATCCTGATGCGTATCGGGTCTTTCGGCAAAAGTAGGCAGATTCTTCATATAAAACAAGAACTTTTCCTCAAAAGAGCTGCATTTTTGATAGGGTTTGTTGAAAGGCCCGACCTCCATGAAAACGAACTTGAGGGAGTCTGTCATCGGCTCGTTGGTCTGGTCGTTCCTTAAAGAGTAACGATGTACGAACCCGGAACCGTGGCCTACGGTTTCCGGCATGGGGAAATCTATCAGTCCCAGAAAGTACACCGGCTTGAACCCATAGTCCCACGGGCCTTTCGGGGCTTGTCGGGAGATGACGCGGGAGGCGTAGAACAGAGCGCGTTGGGAGAAATAATCCTGAGGACGCACCTGGCATTCCACAATGAATTCATGGCCGCTCCGGGACTTGCAGACAACGTCGAAATACGCATTCCGTGCATCCACGGATTCTCCTATCTGCTCTGTGTTGTCGTAGCAGATGTCCTCGATGTCCACTGAAAACACGTGTTCCAGCAGTCCTTTCAGAAGGTGTTTGTTCTTTTCTGTACCAAACAGGTACTTGAAGGCGACGTCTATCATAGGGTTGACGTAAAGCCTGGGGGTGATTAACTGTTCCATAAGCCTTATTTATTTGGAACAGCAATAATATGCAAAGAATTCCGGAAAGGCATTCTGAAACGTTAAAACTTTCGCAAATGTTTTTTACGATTTCCGTGTTTTCGTCCCTGCGACTCCGCTTTCTTTGGTCCCAAGTGCAGAATCGGGCATTTTTGCACTTGGGCGATAGGGGAGGGCGCCGTTGTTGGGCTGAATACCTGGCGGTCAATTAATGAGACCTTCTCATATCTATAGTGCACAGGCCCAGCCGAACTTCCGGACAATTTCTTTCAGAAGATTCCTGTCTCGCACCGGGATGGTCACGGGGATAGTTTCCCGTTGGTTTTCCCTTTCGGCTATATGAGCGGAATCCAAGTTATATTGGGTTTGCAGGTTCATCCACATATCGGCAGGAATACCCAAGGCCTTTTCAAGAGCCACTGCCATATTCAGGGACACGGCACGCTTGCCGGTAATGGTTTCGCTGATAACCGACTCCTTTAGCCCGGTCATCTCTGAAAGTCTCTTTTGAGTAAGACCTCTCGACTTTAGTTCATCCCGTATCAGTTCACCCGGATGTGTTGCCATCAAAGGGATCAAAGCCTTGTTACTCATAGTGTTTGGATATTTCTGTTATCAATGCATTCACAAGGATGCCTTCTTCGTTTGGAGAAGTCTTGAAAAGCAGACGTGGTAATCTTTTATACCTATTATCGCTAGTTGTCCCTGTAATATACAGGTCTTCCAGAGCCTTATCTTCAAACTCTATAATCATAGGCTTTGGAAGTATTCTCTGCAAAGATAGCGTTATTTGTCGAATAATTCACATATTTGCGAATTGTTTTCACTCGAATTTCCGTTACCATAGAATACAGTATTAATTGTTACTCATACTGCACTCTTCCCAGTGAAGAATGCCCGGTTGGTACAACTAACCGGACTGCAATAATATACATTCTTTCCCAATATGGTCGGTTGAAACGTTAAAACTTTCGCAAATGTTTTTTACGATTTCCGTGTTTTCTACCTGCGACTCCGCTTTCTTTGGTCCCAAGTGCAGAATCGGGAATTTTCGCGCTTGGCCGGGGGTGGAACGGTGGTTCCAAGTGCAGAATCGGCCATTTTTGCACTTGGGCGATAGGGGAGGGTGCCGTTGTTGGGCTGGATATCTGGCTACAATCCCTGCACGAGCTCCGGCGCAAGACCGGCGACTTTGCGGATATCGCTATTCCACTGGCGAGAGCTAGCTGCTAGAAGCAGGTGGCGCAAACGAAAACACGAATGGACTGATACGCCAATACATCTCGAAAGGTACGGACTTCAGCGAGCTGACCGACGAGATGCTTGCTGAGATAGAATGGAAACTGAACCACAGGCCCCGTAAGTCGCTAGGTTACAGGACCCCGTTGGAATATTGCAAACAATATTATTTAACTTTGACTTTTGAAGTGTGTTGCACTTCTAATTAGAATTCAAAACACCTTAATTCAAGGTATATGCTTTGAGGGCTTTTTTGATTAGCAGGTAATATCCGCGTAACAACTTAACCTGAATGCCAGCACAAGAGAAACAGAACTTGGCGTGGTTCGCCGCCCGAACCCGGTTTGGACAAGAAATCGGAATCCGGGACAAGCTCTCGGAATAGGGAGTCCAGTCCTTCATACCTACGGAACTGCGTGAAAAATACCGGGGAAAGAAGGTGGAGCATCCCGTGATTAACAATCTGGTGTTTCTTAGGGCCACTAAGGAACGGGCCTGCGCGCTGAAGACGCAGGACGGCCTGCCGGTGAACTACCTGTTCGACTACGCCACGCACGCCATGCTCACGGTGCCGGACAAACAGATGGAGGACTTCCAGCGGGTGCTGGGACTCTCTATCCGGGAAGGCGGTTTGATGGACCAGCCATTGGAACTGGGCAGCCATGTTCGCGTGTCCAAGGGCGCCCTCCGCGGCGTGGAAGGGAACGTGCTGGAACTCCAGGGCCGCTTCTATGTGGTAGTGAGCCTGTGCGGCTGCGTATTCGCCCGTGCCCGTGTCCCCCGCGCCTGGCTGGAGGTTGATTCGAGCCACTGATCAGTTCTCAGTTATGTGTTATCTGGCCGAAGGTCAAGCATAAATCAAGTCCTCGGCTGTGTTCTCCAGATTCTTTAGATATTCGGGCCAGGTGTGATTTAAGGCAACACACCTGGCCTGTTGGAACAATGTATAGGAGCGATTTGCGGGCTAGGTATGTAGGTTAAAAACACACCTGGCCCTAAAAGTGATGATGGCGTGGGATTCACGCCCGACACCGGCACCCGCAAAATTGGCCGAAAGTGACGGCGCAGAAGTCACGCCCGACACCGGCACCCGCAAAATTGGCCGAAAGTGACGGCGCAGAAGTCA
>CAMHDS010000021.1 GCA_946183925.1 uncultured Fibrobacter sp.
AGTTCTGCATTGTCGCCACCCTTGAGGTTCTTCCAGATTTCTTCGTAGATGTCATCGGTTTTTGTTTCCTTATTGGCCTGCACCGGGAAACGCACGACAACATGCTTCCTGTACACCTTGGCAAGGTTCTCGTTCACGGGCGTGAACGGGATTTCCATCTCGGTTTCGGCTTCGCCGCACTTGACGAACACAGTGATGCTTGCCCTTTCGTTGTTACGAACAATTGAATCGATGGCGCAAGACTTATTTTCAAGTTCTGCATTCCAGCTACTGTAGGCGTCGTTGAACCTGTTGTCGATATCTTCGCTAAGTTTGCTCGAGGTACTGCTCAAAGCGTCTTTGATAGACTTATTGATTGCAGCCGTATCGACAGTTTCACCATTTCCGCTTTTGATTCCTTCTTTACCATTGCTGACCGTTCCAATGGTATCACCGTCGCAGACAATGGCAATCCCCGTCGAATCCTTGAGGTATTCCGACCCGCAACGATACTGGATACCCTCCTGGTCACTCAAGGCCATCCATTCGCCGTCAGCACACATATATACGGTCCTTGTGGACTTTACAAAAGCCACAGACCCGTCATTCTGGTCCGTACACTCTTCATCCAGTTCTTCAAGTACCGAAAGTCCGTCGTTATCCACCACAGACTCGCCTCCGCAAGCGGAGAGGTTGAGCACAATTGCGGCACCGAGTAAAGCCTTTTTTATGAATTGATTCGACACAGAATTCTCCTTGTAAAATTTCGACGCCAAATTTAGCAATCAACGTTTTTTTCCACCCCCTAAAAAACAGAAAAAAAAGCCTTTTTTATGAAAAAACGCAAAACATCCTTTTTTTTCAATAAACACACATTTTTCCAATAAAAGAATTATATATATTGGGGGTAAGGCGCCAAACGCCCAAAGTTTTTAATATTCAAAGGAACATTATGCTCTCTTACCAAGAAGCCTACAAAATTGCCGCTGAAGTCCACAAAGGTCAAAAGGACAAGGCCGGCGGACCCTACATCGACTTTCTGCAGAACGTGGCGGACTACCTCAAGAACAAGGGCGAGTCCGAAGAGGTGCAGACCCTCGCCATCCTGCAGGACCTCATCACGGCTTCTACCAAGAAGACTCCCGAAGACGTCATCGCCATGGGCGTTCCCGCCGACATGGTGGAACTCATCCAGAAGATGACCTACCACAAGAACCAGGGCTGGATCGACGAATACAGCTGCAACCTCATGGCCCAGGGTATGCCCGCCGAACAGGCTACCTACGAAGCCCGCGAAAAGGAATTCGTGAAATTCGTGGAGACCCTCAAGGACAACCCCGTTGCCGCAAAGGCAAAGGCCGCCATCTTGACCATGCTCATGGACGACAAGTACATCCAGCGCCAGGAACGCCGGGAACTCAAGACCAAGTTCCGCCTCCACAAGTACAAGGCCGCCATCGAAGCTCTCGAAGCCTGATAAGCGGGTCCATGATCCTCCGCAAGCCCGACTTTTACAGCCAGTTCAAGTGTACTGCATCTAGATGCAGCGACACTTGCTGTGTCGGTTGGGAAATAGATATTGACGAAACAACGCAAAGGACCTACCGCAAGGCGGAAGGTCCTTTTGGCGATAAGCTCCGCGAAAGCATCGAGGACGGGCACTTCAAGTTGCTCCCCCACGATCGCTGCCCATTTTTAGACAAAGAGAACCTCTGCGAAATTTACAGGAACCTGGGCGAAAATTATCTCTGCGACATCTGCCGGGAGCACCCTCGTTTCGTGGAGGTCTACGGCGACATCATGGAACAGGGCCTCGGGCTCTGCTGCGAAGAGGCTACTCGGCTCTTACTTGAAGGGGAAGGCCCACTCGTCTTCACGAGCGAAGAATGCGACGAGCCCGAAGACGAACTGAGCAAAGACGACATCGAAATCCGGAACGAAGTGCTTTACGTGCGGGAACAGATTTTTAGCGTACTCGCCGATAGCACAACCCCTTTCAAGGAGAGGCTCTACACCGCTTTCGGATACATCGACGAGAACCCCTTCGCCCCTCTCGATAGTGTTCGCGAACTGTACGAGCTTCTTGCCAAGACGGTCAGTTTCGGCCCGGCATGGGACAGCGCCCTTGTCCGCATCAAGGCCCGCATTGATGCCGCATCTGCCGACAGCACTCCTATCGAAGACCAAGGTTATTTTACCGAAACCGAAAGTAGTCGTCTGCTCGCCTACCTGGTATACAGGCACTTCGCCAAGTGCCTGTTCGAAGGCCATGCCGATGGCAAACGCAATTTCGCCGTATTCTTCTGGAACGTGGTACGGTTCTTTACTCGTGAGCTGGGCGGAAAAATCGGAGCCGTCAAGATTCTCTCCAGGCAGCTGGAATACTGTGAAGAGAACATGGAGCTAGTGGAGCAAGCGCTGGACCGCTGAATTATCGGGAAAAAATGTTCCAAATTACGAGAAAAAGCGCTCCCTTTTAGGCATTTGTCCTCACAAAAATTGGTCAAGTTTTCACTTTGACCGATTTTTAATTATCTTTCAAAAATAAAGATGAGAAAGGAGTGTCTTATGAAAATCACCACGAAGATTGTTTTTTCTTCGCTTTTGGCCTTTGGGCTTGCAACCGCCACCGTCAACTTTCCGTTTCCGCAGATGTCCGACTATGGTGGAAATGCGACATTGCTGAGCGACAAGGCAGCCGCTTCGGAACAGCTGAAACAGCAATTCCTGTATTGGAAACAGGTCATGTACAACGAATCGGGCGATATCGCGGGCATTCGTTCTGACCCGGGTTCCAACGAGTATTTTTCAGAAGGCGTCGGTTACGGCATGCTTCTGATGGTCTATTTCAGCGATAACACCACCAGTTACCAGGCTCAGTTTGATAAACTGTGGAATTTCTACAAGAAATTCGAAAACAAGAATGGCTTGATGATTTGGAAAATCGGCAATATGTCGGAGTCCTGGGACGCAGGAAACGGAGCTGCCCTTGACGGCGATATTGATGCCGCAGCAGCCTTAATCATGGCGGCCTATCAATTCGGCGATACCAAGTACCTCGACGAAGCCAGGACCCTTATCAAGGCCATGAAGAACGCGGAATTCGAATCCAACGGTCTGCATATGCCTGGAGACGCCTGGGGAGACGCCGCATACAACCGCAAAAACCCCGGCTACTTTGACCCCGCCTATATGCCCCTCTTTGCAGCCGTGGACACCGACAATTCAACATTCTGGAGCAATACCGCCTACGATGCCAACATGAAACTCTATGAAGCAAGTTCCGCCGAGGTTTCAACGGGCCTAATTGACGACTGGACCGACAAAAATGGGAAGAGTGAAGACGACTGGTACAGCTATGACGCCTCTCGAGCCCCCTGGCGCAATGCCAAGGCGGTATGTTGGCATGGAGACCAGCGCGCACTGGCCTTGGACAAGAAGATGGCCGCTTGGGTAGCCACCATTCCGGCATCCAGCATGAGTGGTGCTATTATTCGGTCTTCGGGGCAACTTGGAGGGGACCACAACAGTACCTTCGTAACCTCTCTAATGACTGCATTGATTTCCGACGCCCGCTACCAGTCCAAACTTGACGAATATTGGGCCGAAGCCGACAGCCTCGGTAATGAAAACTATTTCAACCAGTCCCTGAAACTGCTCAACGGTCTCCTGGTCTCCGGCAACATGCCGAACCTCTCCGCAGGAAGCCTGACACCCATTGAGCCCGGTCCCGAAGCACTCTCCCGCCCAGTCGCAAGCACTTCCAGTTTCCTCTTCGCAAACAACACCGTCAGCGTAAACCTCAAGGGTCAGTCCAAGGTGGAACTGCTGGACCTGCAGGGCCGCATGGTCCGCACCCTCTGGAACGGGAACGCCAATGGTAGCGTTAGCTTATCCGTAAGCACACAACCGGGAATCTACCTGGTGCGAATCCAGGGACAAGGCGTTACCGAGACCCACAAAGTCGCGGTGAGGTAAGCGGATGTTCGCCGGAGTTTACCCCCGACCACGATCGGGGGTGAACCTGACGACGCTCGTTAAACCACAGTCCTGAAGTATTCGATGGTCTTCTGGAGGCCATCAAACAAGTTGACCTTGGGCTCCCAGCCCAGGGCCTTTTTTGCAAGGGTAATGTCGGGGCGGCGCATCTTGGGGTCGTCGCCGGGCAGGGGCTGGTACACAATCTTACTCTTGGAGCCGGTCTGCTCCAGCACGGCATGGGCCAGTTCCAACATGGTGAACTCGCCGGGGTTTCCGATGTTCACCGGACCGATAATCTCATCCTGATCCATCATGCGGACAAAACCCTCAATAAGATCGTCCACATAGCAGAAGCTGCGGGTCTGGGTCCCATCGCCATAGATGGTCAGGTCTTCGCCCTTGAGAGCCTGCACGATGAAGTTGGAAACCACACGTCCGTCGTTCTTGAGCATGCGAGGACCGTAGGTGTTGAAAATGCGCACAATGCGGATGTCCACATTATTCTGGCGGTGGTAGTCCATAAAGAGAGTCTCTGCCACGCGCTTGCCCTCATCGTAGCAACTGCGGATACCAATGGGATTTACGTTGCCCCAGTAGTCTTCTTTTTGCGGATGGACAACCGGATCACCATAGACTTCGCTGGTGCTTGCCTGCAATATGCGGGCGTGGACCCGCTTGGCCAGTCCAAGCATGTTGATGGCCCCCATAACGCTAGTCTTGATGGTCTTTACCGGGTTGAACTGGTAATGGACCGGACTTGCGGGGCAGGCCAGGTTGAAAATTCGGTCCACTTCCAGAAGGATAGGTTCTGTCACGTCGTGACGGATAAGCTCAAAGTTGCGGTTATCCCGCAGGTGCGCGATGTTCTGAAGGCGCCCGGTAAAGTAATTGTCTAGGCACAGGACCTCGTGCCCGTCGTTCAAGAGCCTCTCGCAGAGGTGGCTACCCAAGAATCCGGCACCGCCGGTCACCAAGCATCTCATAAATACTCCATTTTTAGGCCTTAATATAGCAAGGAAACCTTCTTTTTATCGGGAAAATATGCATTTGGTCACAAAATAGCCCAAATCTTAACTATTTTTTACCCATCGTCTTGCACAACAGGGTTTTTCTTGTTATCTTGTTGGCAGACAACAACTTACACAAGGAGAACATACATGTTCAAGAAAATCGCTCTCGCGGCCGCTTTGACCGCTACTGCTTCCTTCGCTACCTGGAACTACTTCCCGGTACTCGAAAACCACAAGGGCCAGGCTGAAGTCGGCGTCACCGACAAGATGCAGGACAAGTGGAACCAGCTCGGACTCTTCGTGGGTGCCCGCTACACGGTCATCCCGAATTTGGAACTGGGCGTCAAGCTCCCCTACACCATTTTCACCCATTGGGATGGCGAAGATGCGAAGGCCGATGGTCTGAACAACATTCCTCTAATGGTTCGCTACCAGTTCATGCCCACCATGAACGCCTTCGTTGACGTGGACCTGCCCGTCGGTGACGAAGAAGTGAGCCCGGACGGTCTCGGCCTCTACTTCGGTGTCCAGTTCTCCCAGAACTTCGGCATGGTGAACTTCGGTTCTGAAGCCGGCCTCGCCATCCGTACCGAAGGCGACGACGAAGTTTCTCCTCCGTACAACCTGCACATCGGCCTGGAAGGCGACTTCGCCATCAACCCGATGTTCACCCCGTATGTCGGACTCGACTTTGACATGTGGCTCGGCGAATACACTCACGACGGCGACGAAATTCTGGGTTCTGATGCAAGTGGCAAGTTTGGCATTGCCCCCTACCTCGGTGTGAATATCGCTATCAACCCGATGTTCTATGTTGACCTGAGCGCCAAGTTCGGCATCGGTGACGACTACTACGGTGATGAAATGCCCATTTGGCTCACCGGCAAGTTCGGCATCAACTTCTAATCGAAGTCCGTTCAAGAAAAATTTGCCCTCGGCCTGGCCGAGGGTATTTTTTTGTCCAGAGAGGACTTCTGAAGTTTGTCATTCTGGAGCCCTGGAGCGTAGCGATAGGGCGATAGAATCCATGGACCCTATCGAGCCTTTATAAGGCTCGATAGGGTGACTTTCACATGATCTTCCAGCTGTTCTGGGGAGCCATCGTTCTCGATTTTAGCGACCGGGATTTCCTGTGCCTGCCAAACGGCGGCAAGGGCGGCGATATCGCCCTGGGCCTTAATACGACATTCTGCGTCATCGCGGACAAGGCCGCGGGACACCAACCGCTCTAGGCGAACCCCTGCAGGAGCATCTACCAGCCACACCTGGTCCAGAAGTTTTACCACCTCAGGAATGCGGTGCAAGAGGGCCGCCTCCAGGAACGCCGGTCCAGAGTGTGCCGCAAAAAAATCCCGAACAGCATCCGTCAGGTAGGGATAAACTAGGGACTCCAATTTTTCACGTGTAGCGACGTCGGAAAAAATGCGCGATGCAAAGAATTCGCGGTTCACGCCGTCGGCAGTCAAACACGCTTCGCCAAACTCCGCAGACAGCGCCTTGCGCAGTTCAACGCAGTCCTTATACAGGGTATGCACGCAGGCATCGGCGTCCAGCACGGGGAGTCCCCGCCGACGGAGGCACTCCCCCACCGTGGACTTTCCGGAACCGATCGTTCCCGTGATACCGATGCACTTACCTGCCATAATCTTTCATCCGAAGCCTTGCAAGCTAGCCCTTCCCGAGGGAAATCAGGCAGAGTCCCGCCACAATTCCCAGCAGCGCAAGGAATTTCAGTTTGCTCTTGCGTTCCTTAAAGATAACAATCCCCGCCACAAAGCTGATGAACACGCTGGAACGGCGGAAAACGGTAATCACCGAAATCAGGGCGTCCTTGTCGCTTACCGCCAAAAAGTAGCAACGGTCCGCTATGATAATCAAGGCTGCCACCAAGAGGAAACTCCAACGGAACTGGAAGGGCTTGGTCTTTTGGCGGGTCGGGTACCAGGTCACCGCGCAAATGAGGAACTGCCACAGGGCCATATAGAAACTGAACCAGACCTGCACCGTCAGAGGGTCGAAGTCCATCCGTTGCAAAATCAACTTGTCATACACCCCACTACAGGCGGCAAGGATAGTCCCCAGCACCATGGAAATGACCCAGGGGCTGCTGAAAAAATGCCCCATCTCCTTACGACCCGCGAGGCTAAGACCAATGTAAGAAAACAGACACAGGCCAATACCCGCCCACTGCAGGGGGAAAGGCCGCTCCCCCATAAAGCTCACTGCAATGCCGATGGTAAAAAGGGGCGCGAGAGCTCGGATGGTGGCCGAAATGCTGAGGGGCATGTGGGCGATGGCGTTGTAGGTCAAAAGCCAGCTTCCGCCAACGATTAATGCCTTGCCCATCAAGAAAACATGCTCGCGAAGCGCCAGGGTTTCGGTATGCCCCGAAACCAGGACAGGCAGCATGAACAGGGCGTAAAAGGCGCTGCAAAGGAACAGCACGGGGCGCACCGCATTCCCCTGAACGGACTTTTTCTTGGCCAGGTCGTAAAAACCCAGGAAAAACGCAGAAGAAAGTGCCAGCAACAGCCATGACATAGGTCACAAAATCTAGAAATTCATCTTGCCAAAGGGCGCCACAATACTATTTTTAACCAAGACATCAACCAAAAGGAACCATCATGGGTATCAAAGGAAAAGCAACATCCCTCCTTGAAGAATTCAAGGCATTCGCCCTCAAGGGCAACATCGTCGACATGGCCATCGGTGTTATCATCGGCGGCGCATTCGGCAAGATTGTCACCAGTTTCGTGAACGACATCGTCATGCCCTGCGTGAACGCCATCGTGGCAAGCCTCGGTGCAGAAGGTGCCGGCGAAGGCCTCAAGGCCCTAACCTACACCACCGCTGCCGGAGCCCAGATTCCTTACGGAGCCTTCATCGGCAACATCGTGGACTTCCTGATCGTGGCCATCGTGGTGTTCATTGTGATGAAGAAGTTCCTGGGCTTTGTGCAGAACATGCGCAAGAAGGAAGAAGAAAAGCCGGCCGAACCGCCTGCACCGCCAGAGCCGTCCGCCGAAGAAAAGCTTCTTACCGAAATCCGCGATTTGTTGAAGAAGTAAGAAACAAAGGTTAGGCCGTAAGGCCATAGTTAGAGACTAGGACAACAGGTCTCAAGAATTATTTTCCCCGCGAAAGCGGGGCTTTTTTTTGATTCATTTATGTGCAGAAAGCACGTAATTCTACGGACAAACCAAAATCTGAATTGCACTGTATAAACAAAAGGCAGGGTTTTGCCCCCGCCTTCAAGACTAGCAGTTTGTCTTTTTGACCAATCTACTGACCAAGGAACTTGCGGCCGATGCCGAATTCGTCCTTGTATTCCACGTAGTCAGGCACGAAGTCCTTGCCGAAGCTGAAGCTTACGTTCAAGGAGCACTGGAACTCGTTCATGAGCTTGCCCTTTTCGCCAGCCTTGATCTTCTGCTGCTTCTTTTCAATCTTTTCGTCACCCTTCTTGCCTACCAGGACTTCGGCTTCGCACCAGCCACCGGTAGCCTTGGCAATCACTTCCTTGCCGTCGGTAGAGACCAGCTTGATCTTGGAGGGGTCAAGTTCGGTGTTGTTGCCGGTAGAGGCCCAGAACTGGAGTTCGCCAGAGAGAGAACCCGGAGCAATCTTGATGGTGGGGAAAGCCATAACATAGCCCCACTTGTCGATACGGCGGTTCACCGGTTCGCCAATCTGTTCACCGAAGATGAGGAAGTAACCGCGGGTGCCGATACGGCTCTTGTTCAGCACGGTCTTCACTTCGGAGTTTTCGGGAGCCATTTCGGCAATCTTCATGATCTGGTATTCACGAACCACCGGGTCGGATTCATCCTTTGCCATGGGGAGGTTCTTGGCCACGTAGGCGTTTTCCGCTTCGGTGCGGATAGCCTTCACGGCACCTTCGGCCACGTTACGGGCCTTGGCGGTAGCGAGGGCGGTATCAATCTTGGCGAAAGCGTTGATGACGGTATTGTAATCCACGCCTTCCTGAGCGGCCTGCTGCTTACCCACATTGGCGAGGGTAGTCACATATTCTTCCACCACCACGTCTTCCTTGACTTCGGGCATATTCACGGAGGCCTTTTCGAAGTAACCGTTGATGAGGTCGCTGTTCAGGTCCTTCTTGGCTTCGATTTCGGCGGCACGGACCAAGGCCAGGGTGAAGTTATCGTAGAACTCGCTGGACATGCTGCCCTTTTTCTTGGCTTCCAGGTAGGAGTTGATGGCATTGCGGAAACGGCCTTCCTTGAGGTGTTCGTCACCGCGCTTTTCGTTGGTGCCCTTGCAACCAACCATGGTAAAAGCCACGGAGGCGGCCAATGCAGCGATTAACAATTTCTTCATTTTATTAAATCCTCGAAGATTAAGTTCAAAAAGAAACCTTTTATCCGAAAAAAATGGATTTAGGACTTTCAAATTATAATTTAATTAAATAAATTTGGCCTATTACTATCGTAAATAGTAAAATTTTATTAAAAAAGGGGCAAAATCAATGGAAATCCTGGTAGTCAGCCCAGAGGCCGGAAATTGGCGGACGCTGAGTCCCCTGGCCACCGCTGTAAACCGGATGACCTACGCCTTTGCCAGGGCCGGAGCCAACGCCCTGACTTGCTCCCCTTTCTACAAGCCCCTGTTGCAGGATCTGGAAGGTTACAGTTGCGTTTTCAGCGGCACTGAAAAGCTCCACGGCAAGCCCTACGAGATCTGGAAATCTCCGGGGGACCCCTTCCACACCTACATCTACAACGAAGAATATTTCGACAGGCCCGACATCTATGGCCCTCCCGGCGACCTTCCCTACGGCGACAACCACCTCCGGTTCGCCTTCTTGGCTTCTGCCGCCCTGGACTACGCCCAGGAAACCGGCTTCAAGTGCCAGGCGATCCTCGGCCACGAATGGGGCGGCGCCCTGGCAGGGGCCCTAATCCACACCGTTTACCAAGAAGCCTTTGGCCAGGTCCCCTTCTTCTTTACGGTCCACAACATCACCTACGATTTTCACGTTTCTTCCAGTGAAATCGAAAATATTGGGCTACCCAGGCAAGATTTCAATATGGACGGCTACGAATTCTGGGGCAAAGTGAGCCTTTTGAAGGCGGGCATCTGCTATGCCCACAAGGTGCTGTTCCCCTCTCCGGGCTATCGCGACGCCATGATCAACACCAACTTGCCCGGCGGTCTCAGCGGATTCCTGATCCACAACCAGGACAAGCTTATTGGCGTGCAGTTTGGAGTCAGCTACCAGGTCTGGGATTTCAACAGCAAGGACAAGTTGCCCATCAAGCAGGCAAAGAAGAAAGCCCGTGCCAAACTGGAGGGAATACTGGGGTGCGAGGTCGGGAACAAGCCAATCCTCTATGCCCACCTGGATCCCGAAGCAGGCAATACTTCGGAAACCCTTGCCACTATCCTTTCGGATATTGCCAAGCAGGACATCTTTATCGTGGTGGGCATCGCTCCTGACGATCCGGAATGGAACTACTACCAGGATGTTTCCAAGCAGTATCCGGGAATCATGGCGGTTCGGCCCATTGAGACCAAGAGCGCCAGCGCCCTGCGCGACGTGCTGGCCGGTTCCGACATCTTGTTCGCGGCAAACCTGAAGGAGCCCTCTACTTCCATCATTTTGAAGGCCCTCGCCACAGGTACGCTTCCCCTTACCGGCCGAAACGTCGGCGTGGCCACCATGCTGGACGACTACGCCCCGGAAACCTCGGGCTGTGCCAACGCCTTCTTGGTGGATGACGCCAACGCCCCCCACCAGATGCTCCGTAGGCTGAAAGATGCCCTGCATGTTTACTACGAAGAAAGCGCCGACTGGGACAAGGCGGTGATAAACGCCTACAGTGGGTTCCACTACGAGTGGGACCGGACAATCGGAAAATATTTACTAATTTTGGGCGAACTGGGACTTTAGCTCAATTGGTTAGAGCAGCGGACTCATAACCCGCGGGTTCCGGGTTCAAGTCCCGGAGGTCCCACGAAAACCCCGAGATGTAAAAATCTCGGGGTCTATTTTTTGTCCCGGTTACCATTTTTTACATTTAAATACAGAAGCAGCAACACGGAATAAAGTATGAAGACCGTCAAGAAACTTTCCTTAATCAGCACAGTCGCCCTTGCGGCGTTCACCCTCAACGCCTGCGATGACTCCAGTTCCGGCAGCGGGCCGGACGCAACGGGCACAAAGGATTCTTCAAACAGTTCGGGACATTCGGACCCATTCGACTTCGACTGCCACATCTACCAAAAAAGCAACTGCGACTTCAAGATTACCGACGCTTCCTGGAAAATTTCCATTGCAAAATATGGTTACTGTAGCAACATTACCACGGGAACAGAAGATACCATCTGGGTATCTAAGGTTTATACGCCCAATGAAACCGGCTATACTCTAGAAGACAGCTGGAGTATCACTGGATTCGTATTCGAAAGCAACTGTAGGAATTCTCCTCAGGGCGTTGTATACGAAAATGAAAGCGACACCCTAAATGTCAAGAGGATGTGCAACCCCACAACGCACTCTTCCGAAATGATTAGGCCCTATGAATACGAAAAGGTCGGCAAAACGCTCGAGAGCCTGTACGAAGAGGCGCTAAAGGAATGCGAATCCGCAAATACTGAGGAAGATTGGTAACTACTACATTCAAGAGCAAGAGGTATAATCATGAGCCGTATCGACAATCGTAAAAACGACGAGATGAGAAAAATCAAGATGACCACCGGGTTCGTGTCCAGTGCGGACGGCTCCGTGCTTATCGAGATGGGACACACCCGGGTGCTGTGCAACGCAACGCTTTTACCCGAAGTGCCCAAGTGGCTCGCCGGCAAGGGCCGTGGCTGGATTACCGCCGAATACTCCCTGCTGCCCCAGAGTACGGGCCAGCGGGTGGAACGGGAACGCAAGGGAGCCAGCGGCCGCACGCAAGAAATCCAGCGCCTGGTGGGCAGGTCCCTGCGGGGGGCCGCCAACCTGAACGCCCTAGGCGAACACGCCCTGGTGGTGGACTGCGACGTGATTGAAGCCGACGGCGGGACCCGTACCGCAAGCATCATCGGAGGCTTTGTGGCACTGGCTCTCGCCCTCAAGAAGGTGAAGCCTACCATTGAAGTTACGGAACAAGTGCTGCTGCACAACATCAGTGCCATTTCCGTAGGCGTCATCGACGGAGAACCCCGTCTGGACCTGTGCTACGAAGAAGACAGCCGGGCCGACGTGGACATGAACATCGTGATGCGGGACGCCGCCGAATACATCGAACTGCAGGGAACCGGCGAGCACGCCTCCTTCGACCACAAGACTTTGGATGCCCTCCTTGCCCTAGGCGAAAAGGCCTGCAAGGAGATAAAGGAAATGCAGATGTCCTTGATTGGCGGTGAACTGCCGTAAACGTTTTTTAAGAAAACAAGGTTGTTCGTAATCACACGAAGAGATACCATAAAGTTCTAAGCTCTAAATTCTGCCAACTAGTAACTAAGGTCTATCAACTATTAACTATATTTGACCCACTATGTTTTCACAGCTGACCGACTCTCTAGAATCTACTCTCAAGAACCTGCGCGGGCAGGGCAAGCTCACCGAAGAAAACGTGGCCGAATCGCTGCGCGAAGTGCGCCGCGCCTTCCTCGAAGCCGACGTGAACTTCAACGTGACCCGCGACTTCGTTAAGGCCGTCAAAGAAAAGGCCATGGGCTCCGAAGTGCTTACCTCGGTGACTCCCGGTCAGCAGATTGTGAAAATCATCCACGACGAGCTGGTAGCCGTCATGGGTGGCGAAACCAAAGAAATCAACCTGTCGGGCCCCGCCCCGGTGGGCATCATGATGGTGGGCCTGCAGGGTTCCGGTAAGACGACCTTCGCCGGCAAAATCGCCCTCTGGATGCGCAGCAAAAAGAAGCGCAAGCCGCTTTTGGTGGCCGCCGACGTGTACCGTCCCGCTGCTATCAAGCAGTTGCAGGTGCTCGGCAAGTCCATCGGCATTCCCGTTTACGACGAAGGCCAAGGCAATCCGGTCGAAATCATCAAGCACGGTTACCAGTACGCCAAGGACAACGGTTTTGATTTAGTCATTTACGATACCGCAGGCCGCCTGCAGATTGACGAAGAGTTGATGCAGGAACTTGAACAGGCCCGCGACGCCGTTCACCCGGATGAAATTTTGTTCGTGGCTGACGCCATGATCGGTCAGGAAGCGGTGAACGTGGCAGAGACCTTCTGGAACCGCCTGAACTTTACGGGCGTTTGCCTTTCGAAGATGGACGGTGACACCCGCGGCGGTGCAGCGCTCAGCATCAAGAAGATGACGGGCGTGCCTATCTGCTTTATCGGTGTGGGCGAAAAGCTCCCCGAAATTGAACTGTTCCACCCCGACCGTATGGCCAGCCGAATACTTGGCATGGGCGACGTGGTCAGCCTCGTGGAAAAAGCCCAGCAGGTCATCGACGAAAAAGACGCCAAGGACCTGAAGAAGAAGATTCTCAACAACACCTTCGACCTGAACGATTTCTTGAACCAGTTGCGCACCATCAAGAAGCTCGGCCGCATCAAGGACATTCTGAGCTTGATTCCGGGCCTGAACAAGCTCCCCATCGACCAGATTGACGAAAAGGAACTCGTTTACGTAGAAGCCGTACTCAGCTCCATGACGCCCAAGGAACGCAAGAAACCGCAGATTCTGGACGGCAGCCGCAAGGCACGCGTGGCCAAGGGTTCCGGCACCGAAATCGGTCGCGTGAACGCCGTGCTCAAGCAGTACGAAACCATGAAGGAAATGTTCAAGAAGGTGGGCGACTTTGCCCGCAAGCAGAACAACGGCGGCCAGGTGGGTAGCAACTACACCCCGCCCAAGGTGAAGAAGAAGAAAAAGCGGTAGTAATATGACTAGGGAGGGCACAGCCCTCATCCACAAAAAAAATGTAAAAAGGCTCCGCTGGGGTCTTTTTTTATAGCCGAAACGGGCATTTTTCGGCAAAATTACAAAATCTGTAATTTTTCGTTGTTTGGTGATACTTTTTGCGAAATAAAATGATAAATTAAGAAAAACAAAAGTAAAATCTTTTACAATTTCTGGATAAAAACAACAAAAAGGAAAATCAATGGCTACAATCGACATGTCCGCTAACGCCCTCGTTACGGCCCTCAAGAAACCCCGTGACAAATTCACCAAGGAAGACATCAAGAAGTTCATCCGCGCAAACGACATCCGTCACGTGAACTTCATGTACGCGGGTGGCGACGGCCGCCTCAAGACACTCAACTTCGTCGTGAACGATGCCGACTACCTGGATGAAATCCTCAGCTGCGGTGAACGCGTTGACGGTTCCTCGCTGTTCAGCTACATCGAAGCCTCTTCTTCGGACCTCTACGTGGTGCCCCGCTTCTCCACGGCCTTCATGGACCCGTTTGCAAGCCTCCCCACCCTCTGCCTGCTCTGCAGCTTCTTCAACAAGGACGGTCAGCCGCTGGAATCTTCCCCGGAATACACCCTCCACAAGGCCTGCGAGGCCTTCAAGAAGGAGACCGGCATGGAATTCCAGGCCATGGGCGAACTGGAATACTACGTGATTGCCGACGATACGGGTGAGTTCCCCGCCGTGGACCAGAAGGGCTACCACGAATCCGCCCCGTTTGCCAAGTTCAACGAGTTCCGCCAGAAGTGCATGCTCTACATCGCTCAGGCGGGCGGCCAAATCAAGTACGGCCACAGCGAAGTGGGCAACTTCACCCAAGACGGCAAGCTCTACGAACAGAACGAAATCGAGTTCCTCCCCTGCCCGGCTGAAGACGCCGCAAACCAGCTCACCATCGCCAAGTGGATGATCCGCAACCTGGGCGCAGAATTCGGTCTCGACGTGACGTTCGCCCCGAAGATTACCGTGGGCAAGGCGGGCTCGGGCCTGCATATCCACATGCGCATCATGAAGGACGGCAACAACCAGATGCTCAAGAACGGAGTCATCAGCGATACCGCCCGCCGCGCCATCGCCGGCATGATGAAGCTCGCCCCCTCCATCACCGCCTTCGGCAACCAGAATCCCACCTCTTACCTGCGCCTGGTGCCCCATCAGGAAGCCCCCACCAACGTGTGCTGGGGTGACCGCAACCGCTCCGTACTGGTGCGCGTACCGCTGGGCTGGGCTTCGAAGACCGACCTCTGCAAGATCGCGAACCCGAACGAAAAGGGCACAAGCTACGACACGCACCAGAAGCAGACTGTGGAAATGCGTTCTCCGGATGCATCTGCCAACGTGTACCTGCTCATGGCCGGCCTCTGCGTGGCCTGCCGCCACGGTCTCAGCCTCAAGGACGGCCTGAAGGTGGCCGAACAGACCTACGTGAACGTGAACATCCACAAGAAGGAAAACGCAAAACTGTTGAGCAAGCTCGACACGCTGCCGGACAGTTGCTGGGCCAGCGCCGACTGCCTTGCCAAGCAACGCAAGGTGTACGAGGAGTTCGGCGTGTTCAGCCCCGCCATGATCGACGGCATCATCGACCAGCTGAAGGCCTTCAAGGACAAGACACTCCGCGCCCAGGTCACCAAGTCCAAGACCGCCATGCAGAAGCTGGTGAAAACGTACTTCTACTGCGGCTAGCGACCAAAGGTTCAAAGGGCGCAATAAAATGCGCCCTAAATTCGACGGTTATACAAAAAAGACTCCGGAATTCGGAGTCCTTTTTTTCGTCACTAATACTGATTACAGCAATGCGAGGCTCGGGAACACACCCACCACCAGCAAGGCCACGGCCGCTGCAGCCACGGTAAACTTCAGCATATAGCCAAAGACCGCATTGTCAGCACACTTGCATGGGCAATCACATTCGCAAGTTTTCTTGGCCGGTGCAAACAGCACGTAGGCGATGCGCAGGTAGTAGGCCGCCGCCACCAGAGAAAGACCAAAGCCCGCCGCCGCAATCCAAGACATACCCGCAGAGAAGGCTCCCGTAAAGAGAACGAACTTGGCAAGGAATCCTGCAACAGGAGGGAGCCCGGCCAGCGAGGCAAGGCACACGGCCACCGCCAGCGACACGAAGGGGCGCCTACGGCCTGCCCCCTGCAAATCATCCAGGGTTTCATTCTTGTCGTCTTTACCCGCCAGGTAGGCAACCCCGGTAAGAGCACCGGCAGAGGCCACGGCGTAGGTGATCAAGAAATAGAACATGGGGCCAAGCTGAACCTTGCCAGAACCGATATAGTCGGGCAGCAACACGCCCAGCAGAATAAAGCCAGCATTCATCACGGCAGAGAACGCCAAGATACGGCGGATAGATTTCTGGGCAAGGCCGCCAAAAGCACCGATGGCCATGGACAAAAGGGCAACGATAATCACCATCACGCCCAGGGATTCAGACTGGGAACCAATGGTTACCGGTTCAGTCAGATTCCAAGCAGGAGCGGTAGCCGCCTTAGTCACCAGCACAGAAAGCCAAATGGAGCCGAGAGCGGCAAGGGCCGCCACCTTCACGACGGCAGCCATAAAGCCCGTAACGGCCACGGCGGCACCGGTATAGACATCGGCCACCCAGTAGTGAACCGGAGCGGCACCCGCCTTGAACAGCACACCGAAAAGCACCATCAGCACACCGATAGCGTAAAGCGGTTCACGCCACAAGATGCAGCTTGAATAGAAGCTGGTAGTTCCTGTAGCACCGTAGATCATGGCCACACCATACAAGAAGATGGCACTGAAGATGGCTCCCGACACAAAATACTTGAACACGCCCTCAGCCGAATTGGTGTTCCTGCGACGGAGCCCTACCAGGGCGTACACCGGGAAAGAGGTCAGTTCCATGGCGATGAACAGGGCCAAGTAATCGATGGCCTGGATCATGAGCAGGGCGCCGCCCGTAGCCAAAAGCATGAGACCGTAAGGTTCACCGCCCTTATGCTTTTCGTGACCCAGAGTCCACTGGATGCCAGAAATACCAAGGAGCGTACAGAAGAGAACCGCTCCCGTCAACAAGCGACGGATTGGGTCCATGGCGAACAAATTGAAAAGCGTATCCGGAGAAAGAAGCACACAAGACGCCATGGCAAGAACCACAAAGAATGCAGCCGACCAAGGCAGAACCTTGTGCTTGTTTTCGTCCTTGATAAAGGGTTCTGCGGCAATGGAAACCATGGCCCCGAGAATCACAAGGATCACCGGCATAAGATTGATGTAATTACTCATTTTCGGATGCCTCCGTCTTTTCAGTTTCTACCGCAGGCGGTTCAGCCCCTGCCGCAGAAGAATCCGTACCCACCGCAGCCGCTTGTTCCTCGGCCGCCCCCTGAGCCTCGACGGAATCCTCCGCCGCTTCAGAAGCGGCCACGGCGGAATCCACGGCCAGAGTTTCTGACTGAATCTGGGCAATCAAGGCCTTGCGTTCTTCTTCCGTAAATCCGGAAGCGGCGAGAGTGGAATCCAGCTCCCGCAATTCTTCGGCAGTCATGGGCTGTTCCGCAGGTTCTGCGACCTCCTCTACAACTTCCATCGTCGATTCTTCGGTAATTTCCTCGTCGAACAGGTGCAAGGAATTGGTCACGAATGCGGGGTGCAGACCGAAGGCCAGAAGCAGCGCCAGCATGGAACCGAAGGCAACTCCTTCCAGGGCCGTGGTCCTTGTGCCCTCCTGGTACTCACGGGCGGGCTTGCCGAAGATAACCTTCTGGACAAAGCGGAGCACGTAAGTGGCCGAAAGAATCAGGCAGAAACCGCCCACCAATGCAGGCAGGGGTCCCAAATCCCACAGGGAAAGGAGCACTGTAAATTCGCCCACGAATCCGGCAGTACCGGGAACGGCGAGAGCCATAACGCCAGCCGCGCCAAAAAGGAAGCTGAACACGGGATTCTTTGAAGAAAGGCCTCCCATTTCGTTGATGTTGCGGGTGCCGGTCATGCGTTCGGCAACGCCCATCAAGAAATACTGGACACCGGCAGAAATGCCGTGGGCCACCAGAAGCACCAGCACTGCAGGGAGCATGGCTTCGGAAAGGCTGAAGACACCTGCCACCGCAAAGCCCAAGTGGCTCATGGAGCTATAGGCCAAGAGCCTCTTACCGTCGGTAGCCCGGAGCGCCATGAGGGCTCCATAAATCGCCGTACCGAGGCCAAGCCACATAAGGCCAGAAATGTAATTCAAGTTCAGGGGGAATATGGGCAAGACCCAGGCGATAAAGCCGAACACGCCCGCCTTGCTCATGGCACCCGTAAGGATTGCAGACAGAGGTGCAGGAGCTTCGGCATAGGTAATGGCTTGCCAACCATGGAAGGGGAAGATAGGAGTCTTCACCAAGAAGGCAAGCAAGAAGCTGAGCATCACCAGGGTCTGGGTATCTGCGGGCAAGCTCTGGATAGCCACCGCCATAGAGAGCAACAGGGAGTTGTCGGCTATGGTCAGCAAGTACCAGAGGGCCACCATCATGGGAGCAGAGCCCACCAGAGTGTAGATGGCAAAGGTCATGGCCGCCGTAGTCCTCTTTTCGCCACCGAAAGCCGCAATCAAGATTGCCGCAGGAATCACCATGGCTTCGAAGAAGAAGAAGAACAGCACGGCGTCTGCCGCAAGGAAGGTTCCGTTCATGGCGCCCATCAAGGCAAAGATGCCTATGGCGAAATTGCGGTAACTCTTGCCCGTAATGCTACGGGCAGAAATCAGAGCAACTAAGGAGAGACCACAAGAAAGGAACACCATCCAGGCGCCCAAGCCATGGGCGTAGAGGTAGTAGTAAACCGGACCGCGGGTTCCCGGAATGTGGAACCATTCCACAGGGGTGGTCGCCTGGTTACCCGTGACAATCAAGGCCACGGACATGGCCGCAAAGGCCACACCCATGAGGATTGCCATGCGGGAAGACGCGCTGGAGTCTTCCTTGGAGTTGAGCACCATCAAGATGGCGGCAACAAAGGGAGCAATAACGAGAAGATTTAACAACATTAGACGAGTCCTCCCGAGAAAATGACCAGCATTACAAGGAGAGCAACCCCTGCAACGCTAAACGAGAGCTGGAGACGAACCTTGCGGACCTGGAGGATAGACGCCCCGTCGCCGAGGATTTCGACGATGGCGGCGATGGTCCACTGGATTGCCTGCAGTACCTTTTCCACCACCACGTCGCAGAACCAGGCCAGAATGTTCACACCGGCAATGAATGCGCAGTGGATGTAGTCCCAAAGGAATGTCCAGGAAGCGGCACTGCCTTCGGGAACCGTAGAGGCTCCCTTGACGCCGATGATACGGGCGCGGCTAAATACCTTCCAGGCGATGTACATACCGCCGAGGGCGGCCAGCGTGCCAAGAGCGGCAAAGATGACCGGGTTCACGTGGGCGGCAGGATTTGCTGCCAGGTAAAGAGCCTGGGCGTGACCCACCACAGAAGCCATACTGTCGCGGAAGAAGGTAAGGCCAATGGAATCAGCCCACAGGTAACCGGAGAAGATTGCACCGAAGGCGAGAATCACCATGGGGAACAGCATCACCGCCGGAGCCTCGTGGATATGTTCCTCGGTTTCCTTGTCACCGCGATATTTGCCAAAGAAGGTCATGATAATCAGGCGGCCCATATAGACCGCGGTAATCACCGCCGTGGCAAGACCCACCACATAAACGATGGGGCCAAGAATGGGGCCACTCACGAAAATGCGTTCCAGGATCAAGTCCTTGGACCAGAATCCCGCAAAGCCGGGGAAGCCCACAATGGCGAGGAAGGCAAAAATCATGACGCAGGCCGTCACGGGAGTCTTGTTGATAAGCCCGCCCATACGGCGCATATCCTGCTCCCCAGCGAGGGAATGGATAACCGCACCGGCCCCAAGGAACAAGGCCGCCTTGAAGAAGGCATGGGTAAACACATGGAAAATAGAAGCATCAAAGGCACAGACGCCTGCCGCCATGAACATGTAGCCCAACTGGGAAATAGTGGAGTAGGCCAGAACCTTCTTGATGTCGTTTTGCAGAAGGCCCGCGATGGCCGCCCAGAGGGCCGTGAACATGCCTACGAAAACGATAATCAAAAGCACATGCTCCAGCAGGCAGAACATCATCGAGAGACGGGCCAGCAGGTAAACGCCGCTGGTCACCATGGTGGCCGCATGAATAAGGGCGGACACGGGGGTCGGACCCGCCATGGCGTCGGGAAGCCATGTCAACAGGGGAATCTGGGCCGACTTGCCGGTACAACCGATAAAGAAGAGGAGTCCTGCAAGAGAAAGGGGCAGAACCAGTTCCACAACTTCGCCGGCGCCAATCACCATGTTGATGAAAGCGGCAAGGCCGTCGTAGTTCAACAGGCTGGAGCCACCGATAGTCACAAGGGTAAGCATGCCCAACAAGAACCCGATATCGCCCACGCGGTTCACGATAAAGGCCTTGTTGGCCGCCTTGCAGTTCTTGAGGTCCTGATTCCAGAAGCCGATAAGCAGGTAAGAGCAGAGGCCCACGCCTTCCCAACCGAGGAAGGTGAGAAGCAGGCTGTCGGCAAGCACCAGTACCACCATGCTGAACAGGAACAGGTTGATGTAGGCGAAGAACCTGGCAAAGCCACGGTCGCCGTGCATGTAACCGATGGAGTACATGGCGATAAGGGAGCCGATTCCCGTGACAAACAGGAGCATGATGCGGGAAAGTCCGTCGAACAGGAAACCGATATCCGCCCGGAACAGGGGAATATCAATCCAGTTGCAGAGGGTTTCCCTGAACCCGGCCTCGGGCATGCTGCAGGCAAGGATTGCCACCACGGCAAAGGAGAGCGCCGGGAACAACACCGCAAGAGTCCCGACGAGACCTTCGGAAGGGCCCTTCTTTGCGCCCGAAGAAACCACGGCGATGGTTCCCAGAAGGATAGTACCGATCAGGGGGAAAAGAGGAATAAACCAAAGTGGTAAATGTGTCATAGCCTACCCCTTCATATCCGAATAAGAATCCGCATCAACGCTTTCCTTGTTACGGAAAATCATGATGACCATGGCAAAGCCCACGCAGGCCTCGGCCGCCGCCACCGCTATGGAGAACAGCGGCACAATCTGGCCCGTAACGCTAGCCTCTGCAGGAAGCGTCTTTGCAAAGCCCACAAAGGAGAGGTTCACGGCGTTCAAAGCCAGTTCTACGCCCATGAGCACAAAGAACAGGTTGCGGCGGGCAACGGCGACGATGATGCCGATGGCGAAAATCACCAGGGCAAGAATCTGGATGTATAACGGTTGGAGTTCCATCAGTGCTTATCCTCCGTATTTTCGCTAATCACAGAACCAAGGTGTCTCTTGGCAAGGAAAATGGCTGCCACCATCGCCGAAAGCAACAGCACGCCAATCACCTCGAACAAAAGGAAATACCCGGGGCCCGTAGAGGCCATATTGAACAGGGTTTCCGAAGTCACCTTCACGGAACCTGCCACGGTTGCAGAATCAAATGTCATGGTGGAACGCAGCAAGGCAAAGCCCACCATGGCAGCAAGAACAAGAACGGCGGGGATAATGAAGAAGGACACCCCGTCGAACATGGGAGTCCGCTTATCCTTGGCACCGTTCAGCACCATAATCACAAAGGTCACGAGCATCATGATAGCGCCCGCATAGACCATAATCTGGACAACTCCCAAAAAGGGGCTGCCTACAAGGCCGTAGATGCCGGCCAGGGAGACCATGGACACCACCAGGGAAAGAGCACCGTACAGAGGATGCCTGGAAAGGAGCACGCAAAGGGCTGCCCCTACGGCAATCACGGCGAGAATAATAAAGTAAACGAGAGCGAGCATTACTTAACCTCCATTCCCCAGGTTTCCAGAGCCTGCTTGTTCAGAGTTCCGCCAGGAGCCTTCTGGCTCTGCTCGTCTTCGGGATAGTCGGCAGGATTCCAGTTGGTCAAATCGTAAAGGCTAGAGACGAATTCGTCGCGGGTGCGATGTTCGAAACTGATTACCTTGGTATCCATACGGAGCGCATCTACCGGGCAAGCCTCGACGCAGAGACCGCAGAACACGCAGGTCAGATGGTCGATGTCAAAGCGCATCACCCGCTTTTCGATACGGGGATCGTCACTCTGAGTAGCCTCGATAAAGATGCAGTGAGCAGGGCAAGCCGCAGCGCACATGCCGCAGGCCACGCAACGGGGAGTCCCGTCGGGGCGAAGCATCAGGCGGTGCTTGGCACGGTAGGTGTTGCGCACTTCGGGCTGGCCTTCGGGGTAAGAGATGGTAGGCAAGCTGTCGTAGTCGAAAAGACCGCGGGCAGCGTGCTTGAGTGTTGTCCACAAACCGCGAATGGCCTCAAAGATATAGAGGCGTTCACCCAGGGTCATGGGTTTCTGTCTAATAACGCGCATTAGTTACCCCCTACGAGTTTGGCGATGACCGCTGTCACCACAAGGTTGATGAGGGCGATATTCAAGATAATCTTCCAGCCGAGATGCATCACGTGGTCATAGCGGAAGCGGGGCAGAGTCCAGCGGACCCAGATCCACACCCAGCAGAAAAACACGCTCTTGACCACAAGCACCAGCAAGTGGATAAGGGCCGTACCCACGGCGGTAGCAAGGCTACCCACGGCAAAGCCGTTCACCACGAAGTTCGCGGGATTGTAGAACAGCCAGGCACAGACGCCCAGGGCGACAAACACCACAACAGCCACCCAGGCGATGAGCTTGTACAGCTTGTATTCCTGCAAGATTTCCATCTTATTGGACTGGGCACGCTTGGCAAGCTTTGCGGAATAGCGGTAAATCAAGTGGAGGAACGCGAGAGCGAGGAAGGCGAGCACGCCAAAGAGGATGGCGAGAGAGCCTCCCATGTGGGCCTGCATGGTTTCCGTAGTCACGAAGGGCACGGAGTAGCCGCCCAAGAAGAGAGTCGCGATGAGGAAGCTGTTGATACAGATGTGGGAGTATTCACCCATGTAGAACAGGCCGAACTGCATGGCGCCATATTCGGTATGGTAACCGGCAACCAGTTCAGGTTCGCCTTCGGCCACGTCGAAGGGGGCACGGCCCGTTTCGGCGATGCTTGCAATCAAGAAGCAGAAGAAGGCCACCGGCTGGACCACAATGCCCCAGGCGTGGTGTTCCTGCCAGTTCACGATATCGGTCAGGTTGAAGGAGCCTGCAAGGAGCAAGATGCCCATCATAGAAAGTCCGAGACAGACTTCGTAGCTGATGGTCATGGAACTGGTACGGAGCGCTCCCAAGAAGCTGTACTTGGACTTGGACGCCCAACCGGCCAGCACGGCACCATAAGCCGAAAGGGAGGAAAGACCGAACAGCAAGAGCACGCCCACGTCGGAATCCACGATGGAGCCCGCAATGCGGACCGTCTTGCCACCCCATTCAAAGACCATGGGACCAAACCAGGGAATCACGCAAGGGCTTAGGAACACGATGGCAAAGGGAATGGCAGGGGCCACGTAGTACAGGAACTTGTTTGCGCCCTTGGGAGCGAACATTTCCTTGAAGAACAGCTTGGTGCCGTCGCACATGTTCTGCACATACCCCAGCAAACGGATCTTTCCGAAATAGGGAATCTTGATATAGGAACGGTTGGGGCCCTGACGGTCTTGCATAAAGCCCGCGCCGCGGCGTTCCATAGGAATAAGCAACAGGATGTAAAGGACCGGCACAAAGCAGAAAGCGAACTTTCCGATAGTGATGAGCCATTCCACCCAGGTCTTGGATTCAATAATATCCATTATGCTTCACCTCCTTCGAGGAGTTTGCCTGTACTCTTGATGGTATCGTAAGAAAGGCCTACGAGAGCAGGAGCGTACTTGCCCGCATGCCTGAAGGCGTCTGCCGCGGACTCGAACTTGCAACCGGCCAGTTCCGAAAGGATTTCGTAGGCCGGGCGGATCTTTTCGTCGGGGCATACCGGGCAGGCATTCAGCTTTTGCAGAATGTTCAGGCTGTTCACCATAGTGCCCTGGACTTCACTCCAGTGGCGCACACCGCAAGAGAGGGTGCCGTGGGCGGCGGTCTCGTCGTTAAAGGCCGAAAGCACCACGCGGTTCTGGATCTTTTCGAGAGCCGAAGCCTGAGAAGCATCTTCGCCGAAGATATCCAGGTTCACGGTCAGGAGCAGCTTGAATTCGCCGGCGCGCTTCATGAGGTCGGCGAGGTTGTTTTCGGGGACGCCCATGAGCTTGAAGCCTGCGCGGTTGGCCATGGGGTCGCCGCTCATGGCGATGCCGTCGGGAGAACCCACCTTCTTGAACGTACCGCCGAACAGCTCGGCGCTGTCACCGAGGGAATCCTTCAGCATGCGGAGGGCCGCAAGGTCCTCGATGGTGCAGGTGCCGCCAGCGGCAAGGGCAATCTTGCCCCCTTCAGCCTTGACTCCGGAAACCAGGTTCTGGATTACATGGAATCCCATGAACGGAAGGCGGTTCTTGTTGAACTGCTGGAACGCAAGGCGGCTGGTGTTAGAAAGCCAGCTGCGGTTCACTTCGGGGTTGCAACGGGGCATCACACGGTAGATGCGGCCATCGGCATGGTCCAGCCAGATGTTGGCACCCAGGGAATCGTCCATAGAGATCGTGGGAGTGTGGCTGAGCAACCAGACGCGCTTCTGGAAGCGGAAATACTTGGCCGTCATGGCGCCCACCGGGCAAACGTCGGTGACGCACAGGTCGTATTCGTGGTCCAGCTTTTCACCCGGGAACGTGGTAATGTAAGTATGGTCGGCACGTCCCGCCAGCTGGAGCTGTTCGGAACCGGCGATGCTACGCATAAAGCGCACGCAACGGTCGCACTGCACGCAGCGTTCTTCGTCGAGCAACACGCGGGGGCCCAAGTCCACATGCTTACCGCCACGGAGCTGGCCCTTCGCATCGATAAACTGGTGCGCAGGATTGCCGTGGTAGTTCTTGCCGTATTCGGGACGCATGCGGGATTCGTTCTGGCCCGCTTCCATGTAGTTTTCCTGCAGGGTGCATTCACCGGCCTTGTCGCAGATGGGGCAATCGAGCGGGTGGTTCACCAGCATGAATTCCTGGGTAGCCTTGCGGGCGTTCTTCACGCGGGCGCTGGAAGCCGGCGTATAAATCTTCATACCCGGGGCGACAGGCGTGTAGCATGCAATCACGAGCATGCGGCCACGCGGGCCTTCCTGTTCCACCAGGCACTGGCGGCAGTTACCCGATACCGGCAGGTAAGGATGGTAACATACGTGGGGAGTTTCAATCCCGACAGCCTTGAGGGCTTCGAGGAGGTTCGTATCGCCTGGAACCATCACCGGCTTGTCGTCCACGAAGATTTCCACCTTCGGGCTGTTCTCGGTCGGGAGTTTCGGCATGTTGTAGTAGTTACTCATATTATTACCAGAAAATTCCAGGACGATAGGTTTCTTGAACACGGGGTTTGGCGTGGTCCGGGTTCTTTGCGATGTATTCATCAAAGTCCGCACGGAACTTGGCCGTATAAGAACTTACAGGGCCACCCAGCGAAATGGAAAGAGGACAAATGGTCACGCCACCGAAACCGCCGCAGAGGCTCTGCATCAGTTCCACGTCGCCGTCGTGACCCTTGCCCGCGACAATCAGGTTCAACATGCGGTGCAACAGGCCTGTACCTTCACGGCACGGCGTGCACTGGCCGCAAGATTCATGGCTGTAGAAGTTGCCGAGGCAATTCAAGAGGTCTGCCATGTTGTGCGTATCGTTAATGATAATCATGGCGCCAGAACCGAACATCGTCTTCATGGAGGCGAGGCATTCGTAGTCCATGGTGGCGACCGCTGCTTCTTCTGCAGTGAGCGGAGCGCAAGAGGAACCGCCCGGGAGCACAGCCTTGAGCTTGCCACCCACAACGCCACCGGCGTAGTCGTTGATCATGGTCATCATGGGAGTGCCGAGAGGAGCTTCATAGACACCCGGGTTCTTCACGTCGCCAGAAATGCAGAACACCTTGGTTCCACCGGCACGGGGAGTTCCCATCTTGGCGTATTCTTCGGGTTCATGGCTCAGGATCCACGGAAGGGCCATGATGGTCTCTACGTTGTTCACGCAGGTGGGGCTCTTCCAGGCGCCGCTCACCGCCGGGAAAGGCGGCTTGAGGCGGGGCTGACCCTTCTGGCCTTCGAGGGAGTTGATAAGAGCAGTTTCTTCACCGCAGATGTAGGCACCCGCGCCACGATGCACGAAAATATCGAAGCAGAACTTAGTGCCCATAATGTTTTCGCCCAGGTAACCGGCGGCATACGCCTGGTTCAGGGCCTTGTTGATGCTTTCGATGCAGGGCAGGAACTCGCCGCGGCAATAGATGTAGGCCGCACGGCTACCCAGTGCCCAACCGGCGATAATCAAGCCTTCAATAAGACGGTGGGGGTCTTCCAGCATCAAGAAATGATCCTTGAAAGTTCCGCCTTCGCCTTCGTCGGCGTTCACCACGATATACACGGGCTTGCCGGAATTGCGGGGAACAAAGCTCCACTTCATGCCGGTGGGGAATCCTGCACCGCCACGGCCGCGCAGGTTAGAGCGCTGCACATAGTCGATGAGCTCGAACTGGCTCATGTTGAAGAGCTTTTCGGAAATATTGGCGTAGCCGCCCAGCTTCTTATAGACTTCGATGTCCTGGGCGCCCTTGCCGAAGTTCGCTGTACAAACTTTTACACATTCAGCCATAATTACTTAGCCTCCTCAGCCGGCGCGGGCTTCTGAGTAGCGGTAGCTTCCTTGGAAGGTTTCGCCGTGCGTTCGCCGGAGGTGGCAATCATGCGATAGACATCGCCAACCTTGCCGCTGGCGTCCACAAACGCCTTGTCCTTCACGCCGGGTTCGCCTACGACATCCCACTTGGAGCCGTTCTTCTTTTCTACCACCAGCTTCGTGAATTCGGGAGCGCCCTTCCAGGTGAGGGTGGCACCAGATTCATCGGCCTCGGCCTTCACGTTCAGCACCGGGGACGGGGGCGCGTAGTCGGCCACCTGGGGCTTGGCCTTGGCGCCGGGAGCGCCGGGGTGTCCGCTGTGGCCCTTGACGATTCCGCCCAGAACATCGTGCTTGGGCATGTTGTCTTCGTGGGCATAGCACCACTTGAGGATACGGTCGATACTGTCGGTGGTGAGGGTAGTACCCGGTTTCATCACCAGCTGGTCCCCTTCCACGTCGGTGGCGAAGTCGTCGTTCACCAGCATCATGGGGCCGTTGCCGCAGCTACCCAGGCATTCCACCTGGAGAATAGTGAAGAGGCCGTCGGGAGTGGTTTCGCCGGTCTTGATGTTCAAGGCCTTTTCCACGTAGGCAATCAGGCTCGGGGCGCCCTTGATGGTGCAGCTGATGTTACGGCAGAACTGCAACAGGAACTTGCCCTTGGGAGCGTGGTTATACATGGTATAGAAGGTGGCAACGCCCAGCGCATGTGCGGGAGCGCAACCGCAAACATTGGCCGCCCAGCGGATACCTTCGGTAGGCACCCAGCCGAACACGCCCTGCACAAGCCAGAGCACTTCGAGCAAAGCCCCCTGCCCCACCGGATAGCGGCTCAGCAGGTCGGCACAGCGTTCCTTGATTTCGGGAGTATCGAGCTTTGCAAGCACTTCCTTGGGAGAAGGCTGGGGAACGGCCTTATTCACGTGGCCAAAGGTCTCTGCCGGATCGGGCAGGGCATCGATGGGTTGTGCGGGCCTGTCAAACTTCAGGCGGTTATTGGAGACAAACTGAACAGCACCTTGGATATGTTCTCTCATCGGTCAAGTTCTCCAGCAATGATGTTGAGGCCAGAAAGTACGGCCATGGAGTCGGCCAGCTGGCCACCTTCCACGAGTTCGTGGAACGCAGCGAACTGCGTGAGGCAAGGCGGGCGCACCTTGATGCGGTACGGATGGCCGCTGCCGTCAGAGACGATGGTAAAGCCGAGTTCGCCGTTCGCGCATTCGCTACCGCAGTAGAATTCCCCTTCGGGGACGCGGATGCCTTCATAGACGCTCTTGAAGCGGCCGATAAGGCCTTCCATGTCCTGGTAGGCAAGCTTGTGCGCCGGCACGCGGATGCGTGGGTCGACGATGTCGACCGGGCCCGGAGCGAGGCGCTTCAGGGCCTGGCGCACGATCTTCACGGATTCTTCGATTTCGGCCATACGCACCTGAAGGCGGTCGTTACAGTCGCCCTGGGTGCCGACCACGACTTCCCAGTCGTAGGTTTCATAATCGTAATAAGGTTCGTCCTTGCGCAGGTCGCTTGCAACGCCCGAAGCGCGGAGGCACGGGCCCGTCCAGCCGTAGCTGATGGCCTTCTCGGCAGAAATCTTGCCGATGCCCACGGTACGGTCGAGGAAGATGCGGTTACGGTCAAGGCACGCATGCAAGTCCTTCAAGGCCTTCTCGGTAGAATCGAGAGCGGCAAGCACATCGTTTTCAAAGCCGTCGTAGCTGTCGCGGTAGAGGCCGCCGATACGGGCATAGCTGTTCGTAAGACGTGCACCCGTGAGCTTTTCCCAGATACACATGATTTCTTCACGCGGGTTGAACGCGTACATGAACGGAGTCGTACCGCCCAAGTCCTGGAACGCAGCCGCGATGCACACAAAGTGGTCGTTGATACGGCTAAGTTCGTTCACAATCACGCGGAGCACCTTGCAGCGTTCCGGAATTTCTACGCCGAACATGTTCTCTACCGCACGACAATAGGCGATGTTGTTCATGATGGCCGAGCAGTAGTTGAGGCGGTCGGTATACGGGACCACCTGCTGCCAGGTGCCCCGTTCCACCATCTTCTCGAACCCGCGGTGGAGGTAGCCGATTTCTTCGACGCTTGCAACGATGGTTTCGCCGTCCATGGCCGTTAAAAAGCGCAAGCAGCCGTGAGTGGCCGGGTGGCTCGGGCCCACGTTCAGGGGCATCAGGCTCTGTCTCTTGCCTCTATGATCCAATACAATCATTCTTTGATACTCCCTTCCAAAAATTCATTATCCACGGTTTCCACTTCCTTGCTGCGCTGGACTACCCTGTAGCCAAGCTCTTCCAGGCGCTTTTCCAGGGCCGGGAGCAAGTAGTCGTTGGTAGAAAGCCACTGACGCTTCTGGGCAGGATAATCCTTGCGGAGCGGATGGCCCACAAATTCCACATGGTTCAACAGGCGGCGGAGGTCCGGATGGCCCGTGAACACAATCCCGAACTGGTCGAACACTTCGCGCTCGTACCAGTTGGCGTTGGCGTACAGGTCCGTAAGGGTGGGGACATTCAGGTCGGCTTCGGGAACCTGCACCTTAAGGCGGATACGGGCACCGGGGGTGGACATGCTCTTGAAGGCGTAGTCCACCGCAAAGCGGGGGCCTTCGTGATTCGGGTAAGTCAAGTAATCGACACCGGCGATATCTACCAGCATCTCGAACTTGATAGCCGACTCGTCGCGAAGGAACTGGACTGCATTGTGCAGATAGGCGGCAGGCACAACCGCCGTCACCGTCCACTTGTCCTTGGACTCCTTCGTCGCACCAAACTTTTCCTCCAGGACGGAGAAGATTTCATCTACGTTCACCATCTTCTACCTCTTCCAGAACTGGGTCTGTTCAACAAACTCTTTTTCTTTTTCGGCCACCAGTTCCTTGAACTCGGCAACCTTCTCGTGGGCAAACTCGCGGGCCTCTTCCTTAGCCTCGGCGGTCTTCGCCTTGATCATTTCCAGCTGTTCCTTGACCCGTTCGGTGCGCTGTTTCATGTAGGACTCGTCCTTGATCTTCTTTTGCAGGTCAAACATGGCGTCGAAGAAGGCCTCCGGGCGGCTGGGACAGCCGCCGATATACACATCGACGGGGATGATGTGGTCGATGCCCGGCACGGTGCAGTAGCAGTCGTAAAATCCGCCGGAGCAGGCGCAGGCACCCATGGCAATCACCCAGCGGGGTTCGGCCATCTGCTCGTAGATGCGCTTGAGGATGGGGGCCTGCTTGTAGGTAATGGTCCCGGACACCAGAAGCACGTCGGACTGGCGCGGGGTAAAGCGCACGTATTCCGAACCGATACGGGAAAGGTCGTAACGGCCCACCTCGGTACTCATAAACTCAATCGCGCAACAGGCCGTACCGTAGGGGAACGGCCAAAGGGAATTCGTACGGCCCCAGTTGACCAAAAAGTCAAGGGAGGACGTTATGAAATTCGGCTTTTCTGCCACATCAGTCATAAGGGTTTCCTCATAAAATTCGGCCAAAAAGATAGAAAAAACGGGGTTTTTCGAGAAATTTCAGTGTTTCAATAATTGAAAAAAGGCCGCCTAGAAGCGACCCTTTTATACCCCGATTTTACAGCCCGCCAGAAGGAAACTTCGTAACCCTTTGACAATCAACAAATTAGACTTTTATTCAGCCCAATGGTTGCCGTTGTAGTGGCGGGCGGTGTCGGCGTCCATGCCGATCTGGCGCACCAAATCTTCAAGGCATGCAAACTTCTGCTCGGGCCGGAGGTAGGCCAGCAAATCCAAGGAAAGAGGCTTGCCGTAGATGTCTTCGTCAAAGTCCAGAATGTAGGCCTCGATAGCCAACTGGTGGTTGCCCGTAGAGGGCTGCATGCCGATGTTCACCACCGCACGAAAAATCCGTTCGGAATCAAGCCTTGCCGAGGCCACATAGACCCCAATCTTGGGCAAGAATTTGTAGGGTTCCACCTGCAGGTTCGCCGTCGGAAACCCGATGGTGTGCCCAAGGCGCTTGCCCTCCACTACCGTTCCCGAAAGTCGATAAGGCCTGCCCAAGTAAGTCTGGGCACGGTCCACGTCTCCGTTCAGGAGGGCGTTACGCACCGCCGAAGAGCTGACACGCTCCCCCTTGTAGAGCACAATGGAAAGCATTTGGGTAGAAAGTTCCGGGAATGCCGCCGTGATGGTCTCGTAGTTGCCCTTGCCGCCAGCACCAAAGCAATGGTCGTGTCCAAAGAACATGGAGCACACGCCCCGCTTTTCAATCAGCTCATTACGTACAAATTCATCAAAAGGGAGTCTCGCCAATTCCTTCGTGAAGGGCATCACCAAAAATTCCAGGCCCAGGCTTTCCACGAATTCGCGCTTTTCCTTGGTGGTGGTAAGGAGCAAGGGGTCGCCAGGCTCGCGGAGCACGTAGTTGGAATGGGGTTCGAAGCTGATGACAGTGGGCACCAAGCCGTTCACCTCGGCCACGGCCTTCAGGGAACGGAACAACGCCTGATGACCCAGGTGGCACCCGTCAAAATTTCCCATAGTTATGGCTCTGCGGACCATTTGCGGCATATCAGTCATCTCCGCCTAAAAAATACTTCGGGCAAATGCGCCCAGGCTCGAACCTGCAAAGGGAAAGGACTTCGCCTACCCCGTTGGCCACAAACACGTGACCTTCGGGCCCTACGCCCTCTACAGGCGTTTTCCAGGGAAGCCAATTGCCCTTGCGGATAATCCCCATCTGGGTATCGTCCAGACGCAACACCGGATAATCTAGAACTTTATCTACCGGCACCAGATTTTCGGCCGTCAGGTCCTCGCCCTTGACCGCATTGTCCAGGGTGATGTTCCCTATGCGGTGGCGGCGAATCTGGGAAACACAACCGTATGTTCCCAGGGCGTGTGCCAAATCCCGCCCGAGAGAGCGGATGTAGGTTCCCTTGGAGCAGACGCATTCCAGGTCGAAAGTGGCGAAGCACTTGCCGGAGCAACCTTCGGTGATGCCCCCCTCCCCCACAATCTTCAGGGATTCGATATGGATACGGCGGGGTTTCATCTCGAAATCTTTGCCCCGTTCCGCCCAGTCGCTAGCACGACGACCGTCAATCTTTACGGCACAGTAACGCGGAGGAATCTGGTCGATATCGCCGATAAACTGCGGGAGGACCACCTCAAGAGCGGCAAGGTCTATTGCTGGCTGGGAACATCCGGCCTGGATCCTTCGGTTTCCCCTATCGCACGTCGTGCTCCAGGGTTCCCTCAGGATGACACCTTCATCAATTCCGAATTCCGAATTCCGAATTCCGAATTCATCTTGAGCCACCACATCCCCGTCCCATTCCAGGGTATCGGTCTCGTAGCCCAGATGGAGCCGGAAGGTATAGCACTTGTCCTTGGCCTCTACAAAAGGAAGCAGCCGGGTGGCGCGTCCGATGGCCGCCACGATCAGGCCCGAGGCCCGCAGGTCCAAAGTCCCCGCATGACCCACACGCTTTGTAGAAAAGACCCTTTTCAGCGGGAAAAGGGCCTTGAAAGAAGTTTCACCGGGATTCTTGTCCAGAAGGACAAATCCAGAAGGAGTCAAGCTAGAGTTCTCCCTTCTGCTTCAGTTCAGCCAAGATAGACTCGATACGCATGGCGTGTTCCAGGTTCTCGTCCAGAACAAAGTTCAGCTCCGGAATCTTCCGAATCTTGAGGGCCTTGCCCAGGACGCCACGTATAAAGCCGGCGGAGTTGTTCAGCCCCACCAGGGTGTCACGCTTTTCCTTGTCGCTACCCATGACGGACACGAGAATCTTCGCGTAGCTCAGATCCTCGGTGATGTTCACGCGGGTAATGCTTGCAAGGCTGCTCACGCGAGGATCCTTCAGGCCTTTCTGCAAAAGCTTGCCGATTTCCTCGCGGAACTGCTCGTCTAATCTGTCGGTTCTTCTACTCATTCGTACCAACGGTTAGGCCCTTAGGCCGTAAACAGTGGTTAGTAAACAGTGATTAGGAAATTTCGTAGACAAAGTCTACCTTACCGCAATTACATTTTCCAACCACTAATCACTAACCACTAATCACTTTTCTATTCCTTCTCTTCTGACGCCTTCTTAGCCTTCTCTTCGGCTTCTTCGCGGGCCACGTCCTTCAGGGTACGGGCAACGGTGACTTCCTTGAAGAAGATCAGGCTGTCGCCTTCCTTGATATCGTCGTAACCCTTGAGGCCGATACCGCATTCGAAACCGCGGACAACCGTCTTCACGTCGTCCTTCATGCGCTTGAGGGACTGGACAACGGTCGTTCCCAGTTCCACGCCATTGCGGTACACGCGAACGTGGCTCGTGCGGTCCACTTCGCCATCGGTAACCATACAGCCGGCGATAAGGCCCACCTTCGGGATCTTGAACACCTGGCGGATTTCGGCTTCGCCCACAAGTTCTTCCTTGAGGGTGGGCTTCAACAGGCCTTCCACGGCGTTCTTGATGTCTTCGATACAGTCGTAAATCACGCGGTAGTTGCGAATTTCGATACCTTCCTTCTGGGCCATTTCGCGCACGGAGAGCGACGGCATCAGGTGGAAGGAGATAATGATAGCCTGGGCCGTTGTGGCAAACAGGATATCGGAATCCGTAATGGCGCCCACACCCTTGCGGATGATGTTCACCTTCACTTCCCTGTTGGAAAGCTTTTCCAGAGAAGAAGCCAGGGCTTCGGCAGAACCACCCACGTCGGCCTTGACAATGAGGTTCAGCTCGGAAAGCTTGCCTTCCTTCTGTTCGTTGAACTTGGATTCCAGAGAAATAGTGCTACGGGCGCGAAGGTCGCGTTCACGTGCGGCCATGCGGCGCTTGCTTGCAATTTCGCGGGCGGTCTTTTCGTCGTCCACCACAATCAGGTCGTCACCGGCCTGAGGCGTGCCGTCAAAGCCAAGCACCTGGCAAGGTGCAGAGGGAGGTGCCACCTTCATCTGTTCGCCGCGCTCGTTGAACATGGCACGGACCTTACCGGCGTAGATACCGCAGACAAATGGGTCACCCACATGGAGGGTACCGTTCTGCACAAGGATGGTAGCCATGGAGCCCTTGCCCACATCCAGCTTGGATTCCACCACGGCACCCTTGGCGTGTGCGTCGGGGTTGGCCTTGAGTTCCAGCACTTCGGCTTCGAGAGCCAGGGTTTCCAACAGCTGGTCCATGCCCTGGCCCGTACGGGCGGACACTTCGATACAACTGGTCTGACCGCCCCACTGTTCCACTTCTACACCGCGTTCGGCCAGCTGGGCACGAATCTTGTCGGGGTTGGCCGTAGGCAAATCAATCTTGGTAATCGCAACCACCATGGGCACGTTTTCGCGCTTGGCCAGTTCGATAGATTCCACCGTCT
>CAMHDS010000022.1 GCA_946183925.1 uncultured Fibrobacter sp.
ACCTGGAGCCTTTTGGTTCGTAGCCAAACGCTCTATCCAGTTGGGCTACATCCGCATTGGTGCCCCAAATATAGCATTATCGGCCTGCATGTCAAGGGATTTTCTTTAAATTTCTTGAAAGAATTACTAAATTTGGGCAAAAGAATCAAGTTCCGCGCAGAAACATAAAATGGTCAAGAACATTATTTTCAAGATACTGAACGCTCTCAAGTCCGCCTTCCTGAAAAAGAAAGTCATCCTGTGGCTGCTCATTTTGTTTCTGCCGGTCCTGCTTGTGGCGGCTGCCGTCGTAGTCACCTACAACCACTTTTTGCCGGAACTTCCTTCTCTCTCCCAGCTGGAACAGATCAACCCGAAACTGGTCACCAACATCTACGACATGAACGGGAAAATCGCCCACGAATACTACGTGGAGCGCCGTGAATGGGTGAGCTTCGATTCCATTCCCGAGAACGCCATCCATGCGGTTATGGCCACCGAAGACCGTGAATTCTACAACCACTGGGGCATGAACGTTTGGGCCATTCCCTCCGCCATCATGGAAAGCGTCTCCAGCGGCAAGAAACTCCGCGGAGCCTCCACCCTCTCCCAGCAGCTGACCAAGCTTTTGTTCCTTACACCGGAGCGTTCCATTTCCCGTAAGATCAAGGAGGCCATGACGGCCATCCGCATTGAGCAAACCTACACCAAGCAAGAGATTCTCGAATTCTACATGAACGAGGTTTACCTGTCCGCCGGTAACTACGGTTTCCAGGCCGCGGGCAAGTACTATTTCGGCCGCCCCCTAGATAGCCTTACCATTCCGGAGTTGGCCATGCTGGCAGGCATGCTCCAGCGCCCCGAGGCCTACCGCCCCGACAGGCACCCCAAGGCATCTCTGGAACGCCGCAATACCGTGCTGTTTGCCATGATGGATGCGGGCTACATCAGCAAGGAAGATTACCGCAAGTACGTAGATACCCCCATCACCTTGGCCGAAAAAGAAGAAGAGAAAGGTGCGGGCCTCTACTTCTACGAAGAAATCCGCAAGTACATGGAAAAGAAGTACGGCGAAAACTCCCTCTATGCCGACGGTGTTTCCATCTATAGCACCATCGACCCCGATATCCAGGCCTACGCCGACAGCGTGGCCCAGGTCCAGGTAGAAAAAGTCCGCCGCCGCATCAAGTACCGCGCCACACGCCGTCTGTTCCTCGCGAACAAGTACGATATGCCCGAAGACAGCGTTGTCGCCCACTTCGACAGCATCTATACCCTGTTCAAGAAAGACTACCTGGCAAACGACACCAACCCGGATCCCAAGAAAAGACGTTTCCCTGACAGTATCCTGTACCACCACGCCGAAGTGGCCGCCATCTTGATCGAAAACGAGACCGGAGCCATCCGCGCCATGGTGGGCGGAAGCGACTGGAACAGCTCCCGCTGGAATCGCGCGGTGCAGTCCCTGCGCCAGCCGGGCTCCAGCTTCAAGCCTATTGTGTATGCCACCGCCATGGACAACGGGGCTTCCCCCTGCGACTCCGTGAACGACCAGCCCGTCACCATCCCCGACCCCGACGACAAGGACAAGAACAAGGTCTGGCGTCCGGCAAACTTCGGTCACGACTTTGAAGGAATGATGACGCTCCGCAAGGCCCTCTACAAGTCCAAGAACCTGCCCGCTATTCTCACCGGCATGAAATACGGGCTCAGCAACGTGGTGAATTACGCCCGCAAGTTCGGCATCGTGAGAGCTCCGCTCCTTGCAGTCCCGAGCCTTGCCCTGGGTTCCGTAGGCGCCACCCTGATGGAAATGACTTCGGCCTATACCGTGTTCCCCAACGGCGGTAACCGTATCGAGCCTTACATGATCGAATCCATCGTCGACAAGAACGGCGAGACCATCGAAAAGAACATGAAGGTGGAGCACGAAGTGCTCCGGGCCCCCAGCGCCTACCTGATGGTGGACATGCTAAAAGACGTGAACGTCCGCGGAACGGCGGCAAGAGTCTGGGCCAGCGGCTTTACCCACCCCAGCGGCGGAAAGACGGGCACCACCAACGACTACACCGACGCCTGGTACATCGGATTCACCAAGCAGTACACCATGGGCGTGTGGATCGGCTCCGACAGCCCGGGCACCATGGGCGCGGGCCACACCGGCACCGAAGACGCCCTGCCTGTTTGGCTTGCGGTCATGACCGAACTCCACAAGGACCTTCCGAGACTCCCCTTCCCCGTGCCTGCAGGCGTTTCCAGCAGGGGCATCTGCAACTACACCGGCAAGGTGGCCGGAGAGTTCTGTTCCGAAAAGACCTACTGCCTCTACACCGCAGGTTACGCCCCTACCGAAGTCTGCGACGGCAACCATTTCGAGGTCAAGACCAAGTCCGCCGACGACGCCACCCTCTTCAGCAACAAGGGTGCAGCGGAGTCCTCTACCGGGCCTAAAAAGACCCGGAAAATGTTCTAGGAATCAGTCCTGAATTTCGACAAGAAAACGCCTGAAATCCGCTAGATATCAAGGGTTTGAGCATACTCAACCCTTAACAAAATCTTATATTTTTTCTATCTTTGCGGTGCTATGGATTGGCCGCACAACATAAAGACCCTTACGGGCGACGAGCTCAAGGCTTGGCTTCGCGAACAAGACGAGAAGCCCTTCCGTGCCGACCAAATCCAGAAATGGCTTTTTTGCCAGCAGGTCAAGACCTACGACGAGATGGTGAACATCTCCCCCGCCCTCCGCGAAAAACTGGCCGCCAAGTTCAGCCTCCGGGCCCTTACCGAAGAGACCCGCATGGAATCCGTCGATGGCACCGTCAAGTGGCTTTTCAGGACCCACGACAACCACCACATCGAGACGGTGATGATTCCCTCCAACGGTCGTTTTTCCGTTTGCGTCTCCACCCAGGTGGGCTGCGCCATGAACTGCGCCTTCTGCCGCACCGCCAAGATGGGCTTCACCCGCAACCTGGAAGCAGGCGAAATCCTGGAAGAGATCATCAACGTGAACTGGTTCCTGAAAGATTCCGGCACTCTCGATGCCGACGGGAAAATCGCCCAGGTCACCAACATCATCTTCATGGGCATGGGCGAACCGCTGAACAATCTTGAAAACGTGCACCGGGTCTGCTGCACGCTGCACAACCAGAGTCTGTTCAACATGGGCTCCAAGCGCATGACGGTAAGCACCAGCGGCGTAGTGCCCAAGATCAAGGAACTGGTGGACCGGAACACCCCCTGCTGCCTTGCGGTAAGCCTGAACAGCACCAACAACGAATACCGCTCCTCCGTGATGCCGGTCAACAAGACCTGGCCCATCGAAAAGCTTTTGGAAGCGGTGGACGAATACATCCGCCGCACCGACAACTACGTAACTTTCGAATTCGTCCTCATCAAGGACATCACCTGCACCCCCAAGGCCGCCAAGGAACTTATCCGCATTTGCGCCCCCCGCCGGGTGAAGGTGAACGCCATCGTGCTTAACGACGGTGACGACCCCACACTGCACGCGCCCACCCCCGAAGAAGTGGAAGTCTTCCTCGCCAAGGTGCGTGCCGCCGAAATTCAAATAACGATCCGCAATCCGAGGGGCCGAGACATCTTGGCCGCCTGCGGACAACTCGCGTACAAAAAGGATGGTAAAACATGTTAACGCAGAACCTCCCCGAATTCTGGGACAACCTCTACATGGACGGAAAGGACTACTGGAATTTCAAGAAGGCTACTCCTGCTCTGCTTGAATTCTTCAAGAATCCCTCCTGCCCCGCTACCGGCTCGGTCCTGATTCCTGGAGCGGGTTTCGGCTACGATGCCGAAGCCTGGGCAAATAAAGGTCACGACGTGCTGGCTGTAGATTTCGCTCCTACCGCCGTAGATGAACTGGACCACCTGAGCCGCAAGTACAAGAACCTCCGCTCTTTGGACTTGGACCTGTTCACCCTCTCGCCCAAAGACCCCAAGCGTGGCGGCCAGCTGTTCGACATCGTCTATGACTACGGCACCTTCTCGGCAATTCACCCGGGCCGCCGCGACGAATTTTTTGAAGTCTGCTACAAGATGCTCAAGGACGACGGCCTGTTCATCTGCCTCATGTACCCCCTCATGAACGGAAAGACCCTGCAGGGGCCTCCCCACTGCACCAGCGAAGGCGAACTCATGGCCCGCTTGGACGGCGTTTTCGACATCGTGGAACGCATCAAGCCCGTAAACAGCATTCCCGGCCGCGAAGGCAAGGAAGAATTCTGGCTCATGAAAAAGGTCGTGTAATTTTAGACGAGAGGACGGCACTACCGTGCCTACAGACGAGAGACGAGAGAATTATATTTTTGATTAAAACCCAAACACAAGGATTGAACTATGGCACAAGATTTATGCCCCTGCGGATCTGGCAAAGAATACTCCGAATGCTGTGAACCCATCATCAAGGGAACGGCCCTCGCCCAGAGCCCCGAAGCCCTGATGCGTTCCCGTTACACCGCCTACGCCAAGCACGAAATCAAGTGGCTCAAGGACTCCCTGGAAGCCACCCAGCGCAGCGACTTTGACGAACCCAGCGTAGAAGCCTGGAGCCGCGATTCCGAATGGCTGGGCATCGAAATCAAGCAGACCAAGACCGAAGAAGAAAAGAACATCGGCTGGGTGGAATTCATTGCCCGCTTCAAGCAAGGAAACATCACCCGCAACCACCACGAACTGGGCGAGTTCCACAAGGTAGGCGGAGCCTGGTTCTTCTACGATGGCCGTGCCGTCAAGCAAGAAACCGTCCACAAGGAAGGCCCGGACGTTGGCCGCAACGACCCCTGCCCCTGCGGTTCCGGCAAAAAGTACAAGAAGTGCTGCGGAGCGAATAAGTAGGCAGTAAGCAGTGGTTAGTGATTAGGAATTGCCAAAAGGGGAAAGCCTTCCCCTGGCTCGCACTCCGAAGACTCCGTCGCTCGCCACCCCTTCGCCTAGGGGCTCCGCCCCTAAAACCCTGGACCACCAGTCCTAACCACCAACCACTAACCACTGACCACTAAATCATGTTCAAAGTTTTCGTAGATGGTGAAGCAGGAACCACAGGCCTGCAGATTTATGAACGGCTCGCGAAGCGTAGCGATGTCGAAGTGTTGCGCATTGCCCCCGAACTCCGCAAGGACATTGCCGAACGCAAGAGGCTCATCAACGAGTCCGACGTGACGTTCCTGTGCCTGCCCGATGCTGCAGCCGTCGAAAGTGCAGCCCTCTGCGAAAACCCGAACACCCGCGTCATAGACGCCTCTACGGCCCACCGCGTGAACCCCGCCTGGACCTACGGCATGCCGGAGCTCTCCGCAGCCCAGCGAGAAGCCATCGCGAAGGCCAAGCGCATCGCCAACCCCGGCTGCCACGCCTCGGGATTTATTCTCGGCGTGCACCCGCTGATTGCCGCAGGAATCCTCCCGAAGAGCGCAAACCTTGCCGCCTACAGCATCACCGGTTATTCCGGCGGCGGCAAAAAGCTCATCGCCGAATACGAGGACGCAGCAGCCCTTTCGCACGCTGCCGGCGAATCGAAGGCCATCATGGCTCCGGCCCCGTACGCGCTTGCGCTCGCACACAAGCACCTCCCCGAGATGAAGAAATACTGCGAACTTGAAAACGTTCCGTTCTTCAATCCGGTGCTTGGGCCATACTATAAGGGTATGGCCGTGACCGTCGCCATCTTCGCAAACGAACTCACCAAGAAAGTGGGTCCTGAAGGCCTCACCGAAATCCTGGCCAAGCATTACGAAGGTTCCCGCTTTGTGAAGGTGATGCCCTACGAGGCAGCCCCCGTGCTGTTCAATGGCCGCCTTGACGCTACCGTCTGTAACGACACCAACAACGCCCGCATCCAGGTTTTCGGCAACGAGAACGTGATGCAGGTGACAACGATTATCGACAACCTGGGCAAGGGTGCCAGCGGCGCCGCCATCCAGAACATGAACATCGCCCTCGGACTAGACGAAGGGATTAGTTTGGTTTAGGCCAAACCCTTTAGATATTCCTCGACATTCAGATAGTTAATGTTACCGAGCGCTCCCGCGGGGCCTCGGTATATTATGTTTTTGCTCAAAATTTTCCCATAGCGGAATTCCGTATCGGCACACTTTTTTGCGTCCAGCAAGTGACGGCACTGTTCCTTGGCCACTTGGTCGCTGTGCTTGATTTCGTAGATTTCGCAGCAGGCGTTTTTCGGGTCAAACACCACCATATCAAATTCACCGACGGCAAACTGCAACTGAAAAACTTGCTTTTCGGGCCTAGCCATCTTGGTCTCGAGCAATACAATTTCTTCCATCATGCGACCACGAATCTCGTCAAGAATTCGCTTTTCTATGGACATGCGCTCGGCTATCGGAACATTCCTGAACGTCTCGTCGAGCAACAAGCCCTGGATAAGCGCTGACGCCTGAGCGTAACGAAGCCCCGGCTGCGAAAGAACTGTACGCGACATACGCGCATTCAAGTTCGACATGTTTACCACATCGATGTCGCACGTAAGGTCCAACAAGTCCAAATATTCCTTAATCTCCGCACGGTGAGCCTCGCCTATTCCGACAGACAGTTCCGCCTTATCACGAATCTGCAAAAGATGCTTAAGCCTTTTCGTGACTGCACCAACATCGACCCTATCCAAGACATCCGTGGGTCTGAGCCTGTCGCGACGCAGATTCTGTGCGGAACGGCTCAAGTCGCCTGACTTAAACGTTCTTGTCAACACCTCTATCGTAAAGCGGTGATTCACGTCCTCCACGATGCGGTTAATCGCATTCGTCAACTCCCCCGCATCATAGAGTTCCTGCAACGAGCGGAAATGCCCCTCGTGCTGATAGCACTTCAAGGAATGCTGGATATTGCGGGCAATGGCGGAATCCACATAATCGTCCGCGCTCTCTTTCGTCGCAAAAGTAAACTTGTCCATATTGTAGTTCGTGCCACCCATGCTCATGGTACCGCCGAACTCAATGAACTTGTCAATCCCCGCTACACCAAGGACATTCTCAAATTCACGATATGGGATAAAGGTCGTGTGCAGCAAAATGCAGCGGTCATAAAGCTGTTCATCTTCCGAAAAGACAAACCCCAGGGAATCCGTCCCCGAAAGGACTACCTTCATGCCACCTGCCGCAAACACATCGGAGAACAGCGCTGCTCCCTCGATAAAATCGCTGAGCATGGTCACTTCGTCAATAAACACGTAGCGGTAGCCGAGCGATTCCAGCAACTTGAGATCGTGATTGACATCGGCAAGAGAATGGCGGGAACTCAGCTGGACAAACGCCGTTTTTGCAAGCATCTCGGCGGGCATCTCGCCCATAAGCTGGCGAACAAGCGTCATCTTGCCTGTACGGCGAAGCCCATACAGAATCAAGACTCGATCATTGTTTTCGCTATAGATATAGTCATGCAGAGCGGCAAAACACTCGCGTTTTTTCCACTTCATTACAGAGGTGAAAAAGCGGGGCAACTGCGCCCCGATTTTCACGTCGGTCTTGAAATTCGGAGTAGCAGAATAGGCCGCAACGGGTTCAGCCACCACGCCCTGCAAAACGCCACGCAGCGATTCTTTTTGCGCACGCTCCGCCGCAATCTTCGCGGCAAGTTCCGCAAACTCCCCGTCTTTTACGCGACGGCTACGTTGCTTGCCGTTTTCTGTCCACTGGTAGTAAGCATAACGCTTGCCGTTGATTGTCTTGTAGGTGATTCCGCCGATACTCATAACAGCCTCTTTTAACTTAAATTTAACTTATTAAGTTAAAAAAAGTCAATAGGGCGGAAAAAAAATCTAATAAGTTTTGGCTTTTATGCAATAGAGAGACTTTTCCTCGTTTAAAAAACCGTAATAGGCTCCCATTTGTGGAGCTGCTAGAGCGATTGCAGCTAATGAACATTTGGGCAAAAACAACTTCTTGGCCATAAATTAATTCTCTAATTTTTTTACCGATTCAAAGAAATTTTCGGAATTGAGACGATTGCTAATCATATATTCGTATATCGTACCCCCATTATTAAAGAAAATCTGTCCATATTCAACAATGGGAATTTGTCTATTCGACGCATATCTTCTATCCATTGATCCATCTAAATTCGCGTGTTCATAAGTAAAGGATACCACCCTTGCGTCTCTAGGTGGTGGCAACGGGCCACTTTCAATAAATGTTGTTATTGATTTTCGTATGCTTAAATTTGTCCATGAGTAAACTTTAATCATATTAGGTTCATACAGTTTATTGTCATACATGGCAACGACGAAACCTGGATAAATAACGAGAGCACCATTTCCACGGGTCGTCGCAACCAATGGCTCAAAACCAGTATCAATAAAAGGATCATAATTCATGTTGCTAAGGAACTTATTAAAGAAAGATATCTTAGAATTGACGGAAATCCTTGTGACTGTTTGGCCAGCAGTCGTTCTCTGTTTAATTTTTTGATCTCGGGTTAAGCCATCTCGGGCCATGATGTAGTAAACTGCATCTGAATTAAATACTGTTATCCAATTGCTCACACATTTTTCAAAACGTGCCGCTAAATCCGAATTACAGCTTGACAAATCTAGAGAAATCCTTTTCTCCTTCAATTCATTCTTTATTTTGTTTAATGTCTTAATGTTCAAAACGAAAAAAAAGGTAATTACAGCGGTAATAGAACCTACGACCGCAAAAAAGGCAATTCCCTTTCCACTTGTAAAAACGAGGAAAAGAACAGCTATAAAGGTTAAAAACGCAAACAGTCCTAAAGCAATTATTTGCATTACAAGTTTTATACGGCCTTTTCGCCTTTTACCGTACAATTTCACTCGTTCGTTATACACCCTTGTTATTTGCTCATCAAATTGCCGAATCTGTTCGTTAGACCAAATATCATTTTGAAAGCCGAATTCGTTGTCAACATCTATAACCATCGACTTTTCTTTCTCAATGGGTTCCATATTTGCAGAACTTTGCATTTGATCATGCAAAGCATTGTTCAAAGAATTAATGGCATGGAATGAATTAGAAAGTAATGACATATACACTCCTATTTAGAAACCTATCAATTTTAAACATCTGCCTGTTTGATAAATTGCAATAGGATACCCATCAAGCCTCGAGCACCCATTGCAAATATATCTTTACTATCAACATATTCCTCTTTCCCCGTTCGCAAATTTAAAGCCTTCTTTCTTGATATCCAATTTACAATAAAGAGTCCCACAATAAGCGATATAACAAGCATAGCAATGAACACGGTGTATAAATGCCCATAAATGCAAAAGAGTTTATTTTTCCATCCTACTGACTTAACCGCAGCCATGACAACACTTGCAATAATTGCAATGCCACAAATAACAGCCACGCCTATTCCTAATGCAGATGGATCTTCGTTGCTCACAAGCATTACCATTCCGTCTATGAGAAGAACGAACCAAAAAAATATAGTAGCAGCAAGTCCTGATTTTCCACCAGCAATAAGAATCAACCCGTCATCAACTTTAGATTTTCTAAAAACAACGACATAGAAGGCCACAGATACTACAAAAAGTAGTAGGCCAATATACGGCAAAACATCGTTCATATAAAACAACCTTTTTGACGAATTTTTTTATTAGTCATATGTAATTTCGTCATATTACTTACGACTTTGCATGTCAAACATAGCAATACAAATTCCATTAAAACCAATTATTTTGTTTGTAATCCGTATTTCACAAGTTCAAAATTTTTAACTTGCCTATACCGTCAACTCACTATGATACAGCATTTAGCAAAAAACATTCTAAAAAAAGCCATTTTCAGAAGAATTACGCCGTTTTTTTTTCAAACTGTATCACAAAATGATATTATTTTTGCAACTTAGGTTGAAATTCGCAGTTTGTGTAAATTACGCATTCTGTCTTCATTTCTTATCAAATAAATCTATATTTGCGAAATGCGTTCTGTTCTTGAATACGACGATTTTAGAAAGTACATTCTGGATTTCTATCTTGAAAAGAAAGAAACACAGAACCTTTCATGGCGAGTCTTCGCGAAAAAAGCAAGGATTAAATCTCCCACATTCCTGAAACTGGTTTGCGACGGCAAGAGTGGCCTTGCCGAAGACACGGCCATGCGCGTTTCCGAGGCCATGGACCTGACAAGTTACGAGCAAGATTTCTTTCTACTTTTGGTAAGATTCAATCAGGCAAAACACGACGATATGCGTAACCTGGTTTTTGCCGACATGATGGAAATCGCCAAGGTCCACAGGGTAAATGTCCTTGGGGCGGGGCTTTACGACTATTTCGCCAATTGGGTAAATGCAGTCATACGAGAACTTGCCCCGGCTATCAAAAATCCAAGTCCCGAAAAAATCGCATTGGCCTCCTTCCCGAAAATTACTGCCGAAAGCGCACGCGATTCTCTGAGTTTTTTAATCAAGAACGGATTTCTGAAAAAACGTGGAAACAGATACAGGCAAACATCCAAATCTCTTTCTACGGGAAGAATTTCCATTGTCGCCCCGTCCGTCCGCAGTTTTCACAGGCAAATGGGCGAACTCGCGCTGAATACGCTGGACAAGGTTCCCGTGACGGAGCGGAACTTTTCGACACTTACACTTGGGCTCACCGAAAAGTCGTACCAGAAAATTTTGAAGGAGCTTACACACTTTCGGCGAAAGATTGTCGCCATAGCCACCAACGAAGACGAAGAGGAACGCGTCTACGAGCTGAATTTGCAGCTGTTCCCGCTGACGAAGAAATTAGACGAGAGACATGGTTCGGCAGGCTCACCAACCTTGACGAAAGATGAGGAATGAAAAATTTAGAATGGATATGTCACTCTGGTGCACGAAGTGCGATAGAGTCCAATGAGGAGTAAATCTTTTATGAAGAACAAATTAGTTTTAACAATGTTTGCCGCGGCCATATTCTTTGTCGGCTGCTCCAATGGCGACGACAAAAAATCCACCGGCGGTTCCACCGAGGCAGAAAACGCCATCGCCGACAAGACCGTGGCGGGCGTTTCGCAGAAGGGACCGTTCGTGAGCGGCTCAACCGTAACCTTGTACGAAGTTGATGGGGACAACCTGGTGCAAACGGGCAACACGTTTACGGGAAAAGTCGCAAGCAACAAGGGCGAATTCAATATTTCCAACATCAACCTGGACGCCCCCTATGCGCTGCTCGAAGCAGAAGGATACTACTGGAACGAAGTCACCGGCAAACGTTCGGCAAGCCAGATAAAACTGAACGCACTGACCGATTTGGAAGACCGCGAAACCGCGAACATCAACCTGCTCACGCACCTCGCCTACGAGCGCACGCAATGGCTGGTGCGGAACAAGTCCATGAAAATCGGCGAGGCGAAATCGCAAGCGGAGCGGGAAATTTTCGCCGCATTCGGGATTACGGACATTTCAAGGGGATTCGAAGACCTGAACATCTTCGGCGACAGTGAAGGGGACGCTGCCCTGCTCGCCATCTCCGTCTTGATGCAGCTGAACCGAACCGAGGCGGAATTCAGCGAACAGCTGGCAGACTTTGCAAAAGACCTGGAAGAAGACGGATTCTGGAGCAACGAAAAGTTGAAGGCGACCCTTGCCGACAACGCCTTCGAAGCGAACGCCCCAAAAATACGCAAAAATATCGAGGCGTGGGATTTCGCGGACACCATTCCCGCATTTGAGCCCGTCATGGAATCGTTCTGGAACGATGTTTACGGGCTTGGCCGCTGCACCGAAAAACGCGCCGGTGCGCTACTCCCCGACACCAGCGAAAAATCCGCCTACTACCGCTCCATATTCCGCTGCCTAGACGGCCACTGGATTCTGGAGCAGAAATTCGATGACGACACCGTAATCTTCCCGGTCGTAGAACTGGACACCATCGGCGAACTGGACTGCACCGGTTCCATGTACTGCGCCAAGAACTGCATGAACGTAATGGACCCGGATCTTGGCCGCACCTGCAGCCGAGTGAACACACAAATCGACGACGGAAGTGACACCTACGGCTTCTTGCATTTCTATACGGATTCCGCATCGGCGCTCAGCTGGCCCGCGGGCGACAAGGGTTACGGCTACGAATCGGCTTCCCGCGACAAGTACGGCTACATCTACACCATCGCGCGCCTCGGCGACAGCCACCCCTACGCAAGAATCTTTTTCGAAATTTCTGGCGATGAACAGCGGGGTAACGACCTGACCGAATGGGGCGGCGTATGCATCACCTACACCGCGAACGAAAGCTTCTTTATAAACATCCGCTTCCCCAACGACAACAAGCTGACGGAATACGACTACTACAAGGCGCAACTGCCCGCAACGGAACAGCTCGTGACCGCAAACATCAAGTGGAGCGACTTTGTCCAGGAAGGCTTCGGGCTCCGCGTCGAACGCGACAGCGTCGTGAAAAACATCAGCCGCGTGGAAGTCAGTTTCGAGAAACCAGGCACGAACATTTCGTCAAAGATTCATTCCATCAGCAAGTACGGGACCTGCAACAAGTAGAAATGGGTTTTCCCGATAACAATTTTTCTACATTTGTTGCATGTTCCTAGACGAAAAATCCATTGAAGTGCGCTCCGGCAAGGGCGGTGACGGCATCGTAAGCTTCCACCGTGAAAAGTTCGTGCCCCTGGGAGGCCCCGACGGCGGCGACGGCGGTCGCGGCGGTCACGTAATTCTCAGAGTCAACGAACAGTATTCTACCCTCCTGGACATGGGGAACGCCCGCCTGTACAAGGCGAAAAACGGCCAGCCCGGTGGCGCCAAGCGCTGCACCGGGGCTTCTGCCGAAGACCTGATTGTGGACGTACCCCGCGGAACCATTGTCAAGGACGCCGAAGGGCGAATCCTGGCAGACCTCACCGAAGCAGGCCAGAAATGGATTGCGGCCCGTGGCGGCAAGGGCGGCATGGGCAACCAGCATTTCGCCACCCCGAAGGTCCAGGCACCCCGCAAGTGCACCCCCGGCGAAAAGGGCGAAAAGCGGGAACTTTTCTTGGAACTGAAACTCATGGCCGACGTGGGCCTGGTAGGGTTCCCAAACGCGGGCAAGTCCAGCCTGGTGAACAAGATTTCTAGCGGCCACCCAAAAGTCGGAGACTATCCGTTTACCACGCTGGAACCGGTGCTCGGCATTGTGCAGATGAACGGTCACAGCTTTGTGGTGGCCGACATTCCGGGGCTTCTAGAAGGGGCCAGCGAAGGCAAGGGCCTGGGCCACCAGTTCCTGAAGCATATCGAGCGCACCCATACCCTGCTGTTCGTCATCGACGGCTTTGCCGAAAACGCCTACGAACAGTTTACCGTGCTCAAGAGCGAACTGAAGGCATTCCACCCGAAGCTTGCCCAAAAGTCCTATGTAATCGCCCTGAACAAGAGCGACCTTGGAATCGAAGAATCCATCAAGGAATTCAAGAAACACAGGGAAAAGGTCATCGTGACCTCTGCCATTACAGGCGACGGCTGCAAGGAACTGCAGCAGGCCCTGGACGATGCCGTGCCCCATGTGCAAAAGAAAAAAGTGGGCTGGGAAAGCAAGAGCAGTTCCGGCAGCGACAGCAAAAAAGACGGCTGGAAAAAGAAGGCCTAACCTATGGCTAAAAAGGAACAGAGTACACCTGTTATCGTGAACCGCAAGGCGCAGCACCTCTACTTCGTGGACGAGACCTTCGAAGTGGGTATCATGCTTATCGGTTCAGAGGTCAAGTCCATTCGCGACGGCAAGTGCACTCTGGGCGAAGCCTGGATCGACATCGACGAGAAAAAGAACGAACTCTGGTTGGTGGGCGCCCATATCGATGAGTACGTTTTCGCAAACCGCTTCAACCATTTCCCGGCAAGGCGCCGCAAGCTCTTGGCCCATGTCCATGAAATCGCCAAGATGCGCAAGGCCAAGGAGCAGAAAGGCTGCACGCTGATCCCCCTGAAGCTCTACTTCAAGAACCGCCGCGCCAAGCTGGAAATGGGAATCTGCCGCGGCAAGGACCAGCGGGACAAGCGGCAAGATATTATCAACCGCGACGCCAAACTGGAAATGGCCCGGGCGGCAAAGGTGCACCTGCGATGAAAAAAATGGTTGCCGCCATATTCGCCTGTTTTGTCTGTACCACCTTCGCATGGGGGGCTTCCAATGCGGCATCGGTAAATTTTCTGGATGCAGAGATTCTTTCCAAGGACGCCGGCGCATCCTTCCATTGGTTCCCCATCCAAAAGACATTCATCCTGGTTACCGCCAAGGATACGGCCAAGTTCGCCGTCGGGATTCCCTTCGTTTCCCACAACAGTAACGTGATGGAGCTTGCGGCAAGTCCCAAGCTTGAAAACGGCCACCTCTGGATTTCAAGAGACGACGCCTACAAGCTTTTTCCAAACACAAAACCCTGCAGTTCAAGCGCCGCACCAGTTTCTAGCTCCGTGACGCAGTCCAGCTCCAGCGCAACGCTTATGTCTAGTTCAAGCGCAGCTCCCGCTCCAAGCGCGGTAGCTCCCGCAGCGGTGGCCGCACCGGCAAGCACAATTCCCGCCGCCTCCACGCCTGTCGCGCCCCCGAAAAACGAAACCGCAGGGACCCGCGAAGTCAAGACCATCGTCATCGATCCCGGTCATGGCGGAAAGGACACCGGCGCCCAGGGTAAAAAGTCCAACGAAAAGGACATCGTGCTCGCCATCGGAAAGCTTTTGAAAAAAGAACTGGAAAAAGAAGGTTTCAACGTCAAGATGACCCGCGACAAGGACGTGTTCATTGAGCTGGGCCAGCGGGCGAATCTTGCGAACCAGTGGGACGGTGACCTGTTTATCAGCCTGCACTGCAACGCCATCGACGCTACCGCCGAGCGCAAAAAGCAAGTCAAGGGCTACCACGTTTACGTGCTGCGCGCCCCCGAAAGCGAAGAAGACAAGGCCATCGCCCGTCGTGAAAACAAGGTGGCCACGCTCTACGGCGAAAAGAACGCCAAAGAAGAACTGTCCCCCATCGAATGGTTCAAGCTGGAAGCCCGCCTAGAAAAATACAAGCAGAATAGCTACATGTTCACCGAAGAAATGCTCAAGGCCATGGACGGCGGGAAAATCCGTAGGCAGGCAGGCGGCGTGGGCGGTGCCGGTTTTATGGTGCTGGTGGGTGCGCTGATGCCAGCGGTCCTCTTTGAAATCGGGTTCATCAGCAACCCCGAAGACGAAGCCTACATGATAACCGACAAGGGCCAAAAAGACATCGCCGAGCGCATTTCCAAGGCCGTCACCAATTACAAGGCCGCCGTTCACAGCTACAGAGAGACGCTTGGGCGGTAAGGTTAAATCGCCCTAAGCCTCGATGTACTTTTCCAGGAAATCCTTCACCGGAAGCGGCTTGGAATAGTAATACCCCTGCAAGCTCTTGATTTTGAATCGGAGCAGGTAATCCCGCATTTCGGCGGTCTCGATACCCTCTGCCGTCACCGACGAGGAGAAGGAATTGGCCAGCTCCGAAATGAACCGCACCGTGTTCTGGTCCGAAGAATCCTTCTCGATGTTTATGACAAAGCTCCGATCAATCTTCACCGTAGATACGGGCAGTTCCCGCAAGATTCCGAGGGAACTGAACCCTGTGCCGAAATCGTCCAGGGCCACCTTGACGCCATGCTCCCGAAGGGCCGTAAATATCTCCTTCAAGAGCGAAATGTCTAGCATACGGCAGCGCTCCGTAACTTCAAGGCAGAGATTCTGGGGCGGATACCCCGTCTCCTTGAGAATAGCCAGCACGTCTTCTACAAAATCACGATTTTCCAGCTGGGTATAGGACAGGTTCACGTTCACCACGAATCCCGGATAACGCCTAAGGAACCTCTTCGCATCTTTCAGTGCCGTGCGCAAAATCCACCGGCCAAGTTCCGGGAAAAGATTGTCACGCTCCAGTACCTCTACAAATTCTAGCGGAGAGACGATTCCATATTCGTCGTTTTTCCAGCGGATCAGGGATTCCGCTCCGGTAATCATCTCGGTTTCTGCATCTACGATAGGCTGGTAACAGAGGAAAAATCCCTCGCAGTTGTTCACGATACTGTTGCGGATGACATTCAGGCGCTCAATGGCAAAGCGTTTGTCTTCGCTGACGCTGTTCTTAAGCACATAGAGTTCGCCCAGATGGTTAATCTTAGACTCATAATAGGCGAAACGGAGACACGAATAAACCGTTTCTACGGACACGTCGAATCGTTCCAGGTTGATGGCGCCCGCCACAAAAGAAAGCACCACGTGATTGCCGTCCACTATCAGGTCGTGAATGCAGTTGTACTGAATCCGTTTGTAAAGGTTTTTAAGGTCTTCGGAGGTGGCGTTCTTGCACACGATGGCAAACTTGGTGCCGTCCATGCGGTACCACTCTCCCATATCGAAGGCTTCCACCTTGATCATCTTGGCGAATTCCTGCAGCACCCGGTTCCCGAAGGTGTAGCCGTAAATTTCATTCAGGTGCGAAAAATCCAAAAGCCCCAGCATCATAATCTGGATTTTCTCGCCCTTCCAGGTGGAAGAACGCAAATCGTCCATAAATCCGTAAAGGCTCCGGGAATTGGACACGTCGTCGAAATAGCTCAGGGCATCGTTGTTCCGGACCGAACCACCAAAGAATTCGGGAGTCCCGTTCTCGTCCCTAACGAGCACTCCCCGGCAGGTACACACGATGTAGCGGCCGTTCTTGGTCTTGATACGATACTGCTCATGGTGATTACCCGCATTCCGGTCATAGACATTTTTTACGCTTTCCTTGAATGCAGGCAAGTCTTCCGGATGTATATTCCTCATCCAGATAGGGAGCGCGTCCTTCATGTATTCAGAAGGCAAGCCGAAATAATCAACGGCATCCTTGGACCACCTGGTTATCCCCGATTCGATATGGGTCACATAGGTGTAGGCACCATTGGCCAATACGGAGAAGGCGTCGAACAGGGAATCTATCCGCGTTTTTATACCATCGTTCATCTTTCGCCTCCTTGCGCATAAAACACCTGATTTCGTCCGTTTTCCTTGGCCTTGTAAAGGGCCTGGTCCACACGAACATAGGCCGAGTCGGCAGATTCGCCCTCCTGGATTTCCACCACGCCAACGCTTACGCTACGGTGACCCGCCTTTTCGAATTCCATTTCATTGAAGGCCTTGCGAACTTTTTCTGCAAAATCAAGAGCCTTTTCAATAGGCGTCTCACGCAAAAGCACCATAAATTCTTCGCCGCCCCAGCGACCAATGGGCGATTTCACCGTTAAAATCGATTCCCGCAGTCCACGGCTGGTTTCATCAAAATCATCGTCGTCTTCCATCACCCTGTAATCCGACGAGTCTATTCCCGAAAGCCCCGTTTCATCCACCGTCTTTTTCAAGACGTTGGAGATGCCGATAATGACGTTGTCCCCCTCCTTATGGCCGTAGGTGTCGTTAATCTTCTTGAAATCGTCAATATCCATCATCACAAGGCATGCAGGCGTTTTCTCCGAGATGCATTCCTTGATACAGCGCTGGATTTCACCACGGTTGAACAGGTGCGAAAGGGGGTCCGTAATGGCCATCAGGGACAGCTTCGCATTTGCCTGCGCCAGTTCCTGAGTGGCCGCATCGATAAAGGTGGCAAGGCGGTTAATCATGGAAACCTGGCCCGAGAACGAGTTTTCTGCCATATCAAACTTGTGACTATCGTCGCCATCGCCTTCACGCATGGCGGCAATCACCAGCGTCACATTGTGCTGGTTTACAAAACCGTTAGTCCTCAAAAATTCGCCGGCGGTGTAAAAGCCCGATGTAGGGGCGATACTCTGAAACGGAAGAGTTTCGTTGCTGATTTCTTCTTTTCCCCAAAAAGAACGACGGGCCGCACAGGAAAAGACCTTGATGATATCGGGCTTGAACTCCCCTATTTTTTTTCCGTCCTTACGAATACAGTCCAGGATTGTCCAGGGGTCGCCATAAGCAAGGCGGGCCTTGACATTCTCGTCAATGTCCGAGGTCATGACCAGAGTGCCGTCTTCGTTGCAATGGACAGGGGCCCGGAGAATATCTATGCCGTTGTGCTTGTAAAAGAATGGGAATTCCAGCGTATTGGCGAAAAAATGTTCGTCATTCAAGATTTTCAAATAGCGGTAATAAATTTCGTAGGCGGGCTTGCCGTCCAGTTCAAACAGGAGGGCATTTTGAGCCTTTGTTACCAGGAACTCCCTGCCGAGGGGTTTCCAGCCAGCGATATGCGTGGTGTAGATATGTAAGTCTTCGCCTCCTATCAAAAGGACAAGGATTCCCCGTTCCGAATACCCCCCTACATTCGAAAAGACGCAGGCATCGTTCTTGGACAGGTCCGGGTTAAAGGCACCTCCCCCAAAAATGGCTATCGATTCATCTACATCGTGCAGTGCATCGCAAAGAGGCGACAGGGACATTCCCCGAATAGTCAGTTGCAGCTCCACCCCCTTGACCCAGGGGTTTTCCCGGACTTCCCGCTTGATATTTTCCACCACGTCCAGCGCTGTTTCGCCATTCAGGGTGTACTGCAACAGTTTGACCTTCGTAGAGGGCTTTTCCAAAATGGTACAGACTACGGATATGGTTGTAGAGGACAATCTTCCTTCTATGATGTTTCCGTTGGTGGAACAACCCATGCAGATGGCGTGGGGGATGGTCCTTGTAATGACATTGCTGACCAGTTCCATCTGCCCCCGGTCCAGGGAATCGGAATATATCTGGAAAACAACATTAGAACAGCTCTTTGACTTGTACCAAAGGCGAACCTTTTCGAGATCCCGAGTCAGGGACGTGATACTGTGATAATCAAACTGGAACTGTTTCATCTCGCTACCGCCGGGCAAGCATTATATAGAAGATACCTTTAAAATCATTAGTTTACTCATAAAAAAACGGGTTCTTCGTTCCAACTTGGAATAATCTCCCATAAATCGCACGGGCATTTTTCGGCATTTTCTCTTCTTTTTGAATATTTCAAGCGAAAATCTTCGTATATTGAGAGTATGAGCAAGTTTTTTAGTCTTATTTCAGCAATCCTGCTGTTCGTCTCCCTAGCAGCGGCAGATACCACCGCAGTGGCTACCGATTCCGCCAAGACCAGCTCCACAGACACTGTGGTTCTTGACACCGACAAGGCCAAAGTTCCCGACATCCAGGAACTCAAAAAGAAGCACGCCGTATGGATTAAGCTGGAAGGGGACGTGGAGCCATCCATGTACGACTTCTGCGCCAGGGCCATCGACGATGCCCTCAAGGAAAAGCCGGACTACATCGTCTTTGAAATCAACACCTTCGGAGGCCGCCTGGATGCCGCCTTCGACCTGGTGGATACCATCATGGCAGTCAAGGGCCCAGAAACCATCGCCCTGGTAAAGAAAAAGGCCATCAGCGCTGGTAGCCTCATTGCGCTCGCCTGCAAGAAACTTTACATGCTTGAAGCCACCACCATCGGGGACTGTGCGCCCATTGTGCAGGGCGGCGACGGCACACCGCAAATCGTTGGCGAAAAGATCCAGTCGCCCCTGCGGGCAAAATTCAGGAACCTGGCCCAGCGCAACGGCTACCCGGAACTGCTGAGTTCCGCCTTCGTGACACCCGAACTCGAAGTGCTCGAGCTCACCGCCAAGCTGGACAAGGGCAAAAAGACGGAACGGGATACCACCCTCATTATCGAAGGGCAGAAGTACGCCGTACTGGATAGTACCAGCAAGGCCTTCTGGGGCGCTCCCAAGATTCTCGTAAAAGAGGGCGAACTTTTGACCATGACCGACCAGGAAGCTTTTGAACTTGGGTTCTCCAAAGGCACCTTCAAAGACAGGGCCGAATTCGAGACGAGCCTTGCCATCGAAAGCCGAAGCGAAGTGGAAACCACCCTCGGTGAAGACATCGCCTCTGCCATCGCAGCCATTGCCGGAATCCTCCTGATTCTCGGGTTCGGCGCCCTGTACATCGAATTCAAGACCCCCGGTTTCGGACTTTTCGGAATCATCGGGCTTATCCTTATCGGCATCGTGTTCCTGGGGCAGTTCGCTCCGCAACTGGACGGCTACATTCCAGCTATACTTCTAGTAGCCGGCGTGGTGCTGTTCCTGGTAGAAATTTTTGTGATGCCGGGAACCTTCCTCTTTGGCGTAGGCGGTATCATCTGCATGATTCTGGCCCTTGCGCTGAGCTTTTCGCCAGAAGAAATTCCAGAGTTCGTCCCCGAAACCGTAGAGACCACCTTCGACGCCACGCCCTGGCTATTCGGGCTGTTCTACATGCTGGCCTGTGCGGCGATTGCGCTGGTGTTCCCCATCGCCGCAAGCAAGTACCTGATACCGCTCCTGCCCGAAGGCTGGACCCCCATGCTCAAGACGGACCTGGAAAACGCCGCCTCCCCCACCGAGGACGTGCAGGAAATTGCCGTGGGTGCCATTGGCAAAGCCAAGACGTTCTTGCGTCCCGTAGGCCAGGCTAGCTTTACCATGCCCGATGGCAGCACCAAACTCTTTGACGTGCAGACCCACGGCGAAATCATCGAAGCCGGCACCTCCGTGAAGGTGGAGTTCGTGCAAGAAGGCCACATCTGGGTTGGGAAGGCTTAATGACAAGTCCCCGTTTCCTTGGAAGTAGTCGTTTAACCCTAGTCTTGGCCTGCATTCTAGTTGCGCTACACTTAGGGGCAGCCTCGTACAGGGTTCTTGTAGGAGCAAACGAAACCGTCGACTCCGCAGAGTACCTGCAATGTGCCCAAAACGCGGCAAACGGCCAAGGATTCCAATCCAACAAGGAAGGCGAAACCTTTAGCGAAGAGGCCGTAACCAGGCGTCCGCCCGGTTACCCAGCAATCATCTTGGCCATGGGGCAATCAAAAAACGCCACTATGGGATTACAAGTTATCCTTTCCCTAAGTACTATAGGACTTTGCATTTTTGCCCTAAGGCGTTTTAACAAAGCTTGGATGCCAATCAACTTTTTATTAGCAGGGTTCATCTTCACCCCATCTCAAGTGTTATACGCAACCTCTATCATGAGCGAAATTCCCTTCCAGTTTTTTTTGACCTTGGGAATCGTAACCGCCATTCTCTTTTTTGAGGAACACTCCACCAAGTGGATTCTCATTTCGGCAATAGCCCTCAGCATCGCCCTCACCATAAAACCCGTTCTCTATCCCGCAGCCATCCTTTTTTCTATCGTAGGCCTGATCTACGCTTTGAGGAAAAAGAACTTTAGAATTGTTCCTGCCATTTTGATTCCCATCGCGTGTGTCGTAGCCATAACCAGTTGGAATTACACGAGAACACAAGTGTTCGAGATTTCAAGCATTCAAACTACAAACCTATTCGATGTCAACATGAAATTGGTCCTGTACCAGGCCCAAGGTGAAGAACGAGGCAACCAAATTATTGATTCTCTTGAAACAGAAGCCGATAAAATCAAAGACTACAGGGCAAGACAGCATTTTCGCTCCCAACAAAGCCACAGAATTTTCTTTGAATACCCCCATATCGCCATTTACCAATTTGCGAAAGGATTACTTCTATTCTTTGTAGATCCGGGCCGGTTTGACTTTATTACCTATGCTGGAATGGATAACAAACAGGGACTTATGAATGCCTTTGCTGCGCAAGACTCAGGAGTCATCAAAAAAATTTTAAGTTCCATGCCCATCTGGCTTTGGGGAACTTTAATCATTGTATTCCTATTCAACATTGTAAAAATCACTTTTTTTTCAAAGTTCCTTATAAAGGGCAAAGAAAGCAGGACTCTCAAAATTCTCCTATCCTGCGGAATTGCCTATATTGCCTTGGCAAGCGGCCCCCTTGGTGTAAGCCGTTACGCTCTACCTGTAGTTCCCTTAATTCTCATAGGCGCCTCCTTGGGAAGTTCATCACAAAAGGGCTAAACTGCCTGTTTCATTCGCCCATAAAAAAGTATATTAAGCATAGGATAAGTAAAACGGAGTAATACAATGGAAACTCTCTTAATCATCGGAATCATCATCGCGGCGATCGCCGTCATCATCCTCCTCGCCTTTATCGGCAAGTTCTTCAGCCTCTGGCTCCAGGCCTTGTTCTCCAAGGCGAACGTGAGCATTTTCCAGCTTATCGGCATGCGGCTCCGTAAGGTGCCGCCCCAGGTCATCGTGGAAGCCCGTATTTTGAGCTGCAAAGCAGGCCTCCCCGTCGATACGAACCTGCTGGAAGCCCATTACCTTAGCCGCGGTAACGTGCTCCGCGTAATCCAGGCCCTCATTGCTGCCAACAAGGCGAACATCAAACTGGACTTCAAGGAAGCCGCCGCCATCGACCTAGCCGGCCGTAACGTGCTGGAGGCCGTGCAGATGTCCGTAAACCCGAAGGTGATTACCACCCCGAAGGTTTCCGCCGTTGCCCTTGACGGTATCCAGCTCCACGCTATTACCCGTATTACTGTGCGAGCCAGCATCCAGAAGCTCGTCGGTGGCGCCGGCGAAGAGACGGTTATCGCCCGCGTAGGCGAAGGCATCGTGTCTTCTATCGGTTCTGCAGTTAGCCACAAAGAAGTGCTGGAAAACCCCAACATGATTTCCAAGAAGGTGCTCGCCTCCGGCCTCGACGCCGGTACCGCTTTCGAAATCCTTTCCATCGACATCGCCGACGTGGACGTGGGCCAGAACATCGGCGCCATTCTCGAAACCGACCGCGCCGAAGCCGACAAGAAGATTGCACAGGCCAAGGCCGAAGAACGCCGTGCCATGGCCTACGCCGCCGAACAGGAAATGAAGGCCAAGGTAATGGAAATGAAGGCCAAGCTGGTGGAAGCCGAAGCCCAGATTCCTATGGCTATGGCATCGGCCCTCCGCGACGGCAAGCTGGGCGTCATGGACTACTACAACCTGAAGAATATCGAAGCCGACACCCAGATGAGGAAGGAAATCGGGGCTGCTCCGGAAGCGAAGTAGTAAATGGAAGGATTACTCATCCTCATAGGCATCTGGCTTCTGGATGTCGTCATCAAGAAGGTTGCGGCGAGCAGAAAAAGGCAGCAACCGCAGCCGACCCAGTACCAATCGGAAGACGACGGATACGAGTCCCAAGACGAAACGCAGGAGCAACACACCCCGCGTTCCCTGCAGGATTTGATCCGGCAGTTCGAAGACGCCCAGCGGCAGGCGACCCAAGGAAACATTGAGCCGCCTACGCCTCCAGTGCAACGCAAGCACTCAGAGCAGCTGACACTCCGCAACATTGCTGAGGTGGTCATTGATGTCGATTTTGTCAACCTGGAATTCTTGATGGAAGAATTCGAAGTCGACGAAAACACTGCCGCCGAAATGCTGATGGACCTACAAGCCCATCACATCGTGGGTCACGACATGGGCGAAGGCGATTGCGATGTGTTGGTGCACGACATCGAAGAACTGGACAACCTGCTTAACCGGGAATTTCGGCAGGCTCAGGGACCTGATGAGACTGAGTTCCAGCAACAGGAAGAAGCCCGTCGTCAAGAACTTGACCGCCAGCGGAAACTGAACGAACTAGAAAAACGAGCCAAGGCCGCCCGAGAATCTGCAGCCGCATTTACAGGTGAGGATTTTTCGGGCTCCGCAGGCAACAACGAAACTGTCCAAGCGGTCCGCAAGCCCGCCGTATCCACAAGGAACATCGCCGATGTGCGCAAGGGATTCATCTGGGCAAAAGTCCTGGACGAGCCCCGCTTCAAGCGCCGCTGGAGCGCACAGTACAGGTAACCGTTCGCGCCAAAAACATCAAAAGCCGCGCCCCTGTTGGCACGGCTTTTTCGTTTCTACGCTACAACCTACCGCATGTCCGCAACGCAACGGACGTACAGTCCCTTGCGGACACTCTCGTCGGTGCGGTTGATACTCCGGGCCTCGCGCCGAAATTCCCAAGAACGGCCCGTATTGCGTTTGATGGATGTTGCAGACCAGTAGTGGCCGGTATTGGTCCCGTCGCAATACTGGTCCCAGTCCTTGCAGCCGCCCACACCCATGCTGTTCCAGTCCCATTGGGAACGTTCCTTCTGGAAATCCCGCCATTCACCGTCGTCGGGCAGGTGCCACCCCTTGGGGCAAGCTTTCTTGGCTTCGTCGTGGGTGTAGAACCGTCCATATTTCTTGCACAGATCCATGTCTTCTAGCAGGCACTGACTCTTGGCATCCGTTAGGCCGTAACGGATGTTCTGCACCATCCATATCTTGTCGCCCACGATTTTCACCTTGTACTGCCTTTCGTCGCGGGTATCCGTCATGAGCATATCGTCTTTGGAGATGTTCTTTTCGGCAAGCAGGTCCCGTTCCCCTACGCAGCGTACGGCCACTACGGATTCCTTGGGCAGGTTCACCTTCTGGAAACTCCCGCGTTTCAGGTCCAGCATCAGCGCCTGGATTCCCGACTTTCCGGCGTCCCCCGCTATGGCGAAGTAGGCGGCATCTTTCCCCTGGACCTTCGGTTTCTTCTTGGACATGTCGTAATAGCCACGGGTGTTCCCGGCAAAAGCCTTGGCATTCTGCTTTTTACGAGGCCCCATGAACTTGTCTTCGGCAAGGTCATTCCATTCCTTCAAATCCGGCAGGTGGGTCCCTGCGGGGCAGAGCCCGGACCAGGATTCCTTCTTGTAAAAACTGACCTTCGCCCGGTCCTTGAAATCGGGCTTGCCGTCTAAAGAAACGTCACTCATAAACCAGTTGAGCTTTCCGGAGGGCATCATCTTGTAGGTGCGTCCATCGCGGCTGTCCTTGACCGAAGTGGCACAGGCAAAAGCAGCAGACAAAGCCACTATAACAGACAGGCGAACCCAAATTCTCATCATAAACAACCTCAATTCCACCTACAAATATATATCCCAAATTAAAAAAACGAAACTTACAATAAAATGTTATATGCGGATTGTAAGGCCCGCCGCCCCAGGATACACCCAGAGGGAGAACCTTTCGTCCCGTTTTTTGTGAATTTCAATCACCGCAAGGCTCACCCCAGTACCCACCAGGGCACCCACCACCACGTCCGTGGGGTAGTGCTTGCCCGCCGCTATCCGCAAAACCCCTTCCAGGGCCGCGGCCGATAGCGCCCCTGCCCACACTACACCCCTAAAAGGCGACTGGGGGTACATCTCGCTGAACCATTCCCCAGTAAACACCGCCACCGTAAATGCTGCCGAAGCATGCCCGCTAAAAAAACTCCCGTAGGCCTCGGCATCTGCCTTTTCCGCCTGCTCTACAGCCTTGCGGCTGCCAGAGCCGTAACCGTCCTTGGCATAGACATAGGGTCTGGGCCAGAATTCCATGGAACGGACCATCAGGTTTATGCCCGACTGAAGTGCAAGCGCCTGGGCAAACATCAGGGTAAAGCCAGCCGCATCCTGCCCGGAGGCGTCCCCCACCCCATAAGAATACCCCGCGAGGGCCAGCGGAGCCACCCCGAGAATCGCCGCCCACTTGCTCGCCTTATCGGCAGGCTCGCTGTAGCGCCCCGCCAAGGGTCTGTCCCAAGGGGCAAGCTCCGAAACCGACCGGTAGTCCCCAAATTCGGGCTTTTCCATCTGGGTATAGCGGTAATTGCCGAAAAAAGCCGTAAACGCAGACAAGAAAGTGACCGGCATGTCCTTGAACCAGGAAACGTCATAGTGGGCCACTTCTGACGCAGGCGTCACCTGCATAGACGGAACATCCTGTGCAAGTGCCGGCGTGTCCGCCGCCCACACCATCAGGGGCAAGGTCACCAGACGCAAAAAAAACTTTTTCCACCGCAAAACGTTCACACCCCCAAACTAAAAAATTATATTGGAGGTATGCCGAGCAAGAACACAACCCACGAGCCCATTACGCCCTCCATCGAGCTGTTCAACGCCATTTCCGACGAGATGCGCCTGAAAATCTTGATGCTCCTGGACCAGGCCGAATTTACCGTCAACGAAATCAAAGATATCCTGGATATCCACCAGAGCAACGCCAGCCGACACCTTTCCAAACTTTCAGCCTGCAAGCTCCTGAAAGACCGTCGCGATGGCATCAAGGCCTACTACGGGCTCAGCGAGGAACTTCTGCTTTCGAGTCGTGTCCTTTCGGTCATCCGGGAGGCCTATGAGGATTTGCAAGACAAAGACATCATCCAGTGCCGCGCCGAGCAGGTGCTGCAAGACCGCACCGACAAGACCAAGGGCCAGATCCACAAGCTGGACCAGGCCGGCGGCAGTCTCAAGGCACAAATCAGCCTATTCAGCAAGCTCATGACGCCTTTCGAAAAAGCGGTAGATATCGGCTGCGGCGAAGGGGGCGACCTCTCGCTGATGCTTGCGAACCGCTGTCAAAACGTATTCTCCCTGGATTACGACCCCAAGGTCATCAGCGGCCTCCAACGAATCCTCAAGAAAAAGGGCATTGCGAACGTGACCCCAAAGGTGGCGGACATGCTCTCTACCGGGCTCCCGGACAATTTCGCCGACCTGGTACTCATGAGCCAGGTGCTCCACCACGCCCAGGACCCGCGCCTCGCCCTAAAAGAGGCCATCCGTATTCTGAAACCGGGCGGAACACTCGCCCTACTGGACCTGGCCCAGCACAAAGAAGAATCCTTCCGGGAGACCCACGGTCACATCTGGCTTGGCTTTGACCGCGCCCAGCTGGAATTTTTCGTGAAGGAATTCAACTGCAAGATTGTCGAAAGCGAAATCATCCCCAGCGAAAACCTGGTGGACAAGAAGCTCCCTGTCATCTGCATGATTCTCTCGAAGGAGTGAGGTCACAATCAAGCGTCTAACATTGTCACGCCCGCCTTCTGGCGGGCTTCCTTTTTTATTTTTGAATCAAAGTGACAAATATTTAATTTATGTCATTTTTTGTCGTAAATAATTAGCTAGATTAAAGGACATGAAAGCAATGACTGCTACACAAGAAAACATCCAACAGCTGGTCGCCGAAATCCAGAAGGCGCTCCTCGCCCGAGGCGAGATGCTCGCTACCGCAGAATCCTGCACCGGCGGGCTCATCGCCTCCGAAATCGTGAACGTGGCGGGCAGCTCCGTCGTGTTCGCCGGCGGCATCGTCGCCTACCAGAATTCCATCAAGCACGAACTCCTGGGTGTGCCTGCCGAAATCCTCGAAAAGCACGGGGCCGTGAGCAAGGAGACGGTAGAAGCCATGGCCAGGGGGGCACGGGAAAAGTTCCATGCCGACTGGGCGGTGGCCACCTCGGGCATCGCGGGGCCAGGGGGTGCCGAACCCGGCAAACCTGTGGGTACGGTGTGGATGAGTGTCAACAGTTGTTTGCAAAATGAAGCCTTTTGTAAAATTTTCGCAGGAAATAGGCAAGAAATCCGCGAAAAAAGCGTCTATTACGTGTTGGGCAAGCTACTTTTTTTGCTAAATAACCAAAAAAGCACTTGCACAAACGAACACTAAAATGTATATTAAACTAGAAAACAACAAAATGGAGTCAATCATGGCTAAGAAAACGACAACACCCACAAGCAACCTTTCCAGCGAAAAAGCGAAGGCCGTCGAGGCGGCCATCGCACAGATCGAGAAGAACTACGGTAAAGGTTCTATTATGGCCCTCGGCAGCCAGCCTGTCGAAGAAATCCCCGTCATCCCGTCGGGCTGTATCCAGCTGGACATGGCCCTCGGCGTGGGCGGTTTCCCCCGGGGCCGCATCATCGAGATTTACGGACCTGAATCCTCCGGCAAGACGACCCTCACCCTCCACGCCATCGCCGAGGCCCAGAAGCTTGGCGGCGTGGCGGCCTTCATCGATGCCGAACACGCCTTCGACGCGGTCTATGCCCGCAAGCTGGGCGTGGATATCGAATCCCTGCTGGTGTCCCAGCCCGACACCGGCGAGCAGGCCCTGGACATCGCCGAGACCCTGGTGCGTTCCGGCGCTATCGACATCATCGTCATCGACTCCGTGGCGGCCCTGGTACCCCAGGCCGAAATCAACGGCGAAATGGGCGACAACCATGTGGGCCTCCAGGCCCGCCTCATGAGCCAGGCCCTCCGCAAGCTCACCGGTATTCTCTCCAAGTCCAACACCTGCATGCTGTTCATCAACCAGCTCCGCATGAAGATCGGCGTCATGTTCGGCAACCCCGAGACCACCACCGGCGGTAACGCCCTCAAATTCTACGCCACCCAGCGTATCGACATCCGCCGCATCGCCGCCATCAAGGACGGTGAAGAGGTCATCGGCAACCGCACCCGCGTCAAGGTGGTCAAGAACAAGGTGGCCGCCCCCTTCACCCAATGCGAGTTCGACATCCTCTACGGCTGCGGCATCTCCCGCGAAGCCTCCATCCTGGACCTGGCCTCCGAACTGGATATCATCCAGAAGAGCGGTTCCTGGTTCAGCTACAACAACGAGCGCATCGGTCAGGGCCGCGAGAACACCCGCCTGTTCCTCAAGGACAATCCGGAACTCTGCAACGAAATCGAGCAGAAAATCCGCGAGAGCATGAAGGACGTGGAGCTGTTCAAGCTGGGCGAGCAGGACGCCGTTTCCGCCGACGACGAGGTTTCCCTCTCCGACACCGGTTCGGAGGGCTAGTCCCGACCGCCCGTCAAAAAACAGAAAGCCAATTAACGAAAAGGCGGGACTCCCCCGCTTAAGAACAGAAGACCCGAACCTTTTTAGCCATTGTACGGTTCGGGTCTTTTTTGCCGTATTCTTCCCCCCCCCAAAAAAAAACCTTTCCTCGCACAACCTCTTTTCTTTCCTAACCAGGCTTTTTGACCCTAAAAAAAGAGACATTGGTCACATTTGACTGAGAAAATGTTGCCCAGCCCTAAAGATTTGGTTATATTATCCATAGAAAATTTAAACAAGGAGTAAACATGAAATTCTGGAAACTCGGCCTCGCCCTTTCCCTTACCGCCGTCTTTGGTCTTATGGCCTGCGACGACTCCACCAGCAGCGATGAGAACGGCTCCAAAGAATACAAGCCCGGAACTATCGGTTGTACCGTCACCGACCAGGGCAACGCCTATAGTCAGGAAACAAGGATGGACGACCTCACCATCAAGATGACTATGGAAAACAAGAACGGAACCATCGTTGAGACCTATGAATTCAACCAGGACATTCCAGCGGATACCTGCGATTATTACAAGAGCAAGCAGGATCTGGAATATTCATCCGTCAAGTGCGAAGAGAGAAAAATTACGGCCACAAACAAAGACAAGGTGGCAGATTCTACGTTTGCAGCCCTTACCGATGCCTTTGCCATCGCCTGCAAAGCTCTTGACGGCGAAAAAATTCCCGATGTGAAAAAGGACGACATTGATTTGACCAAGACCGGAAAGTGCAGCGCCGAGAAGACGGGCGAGGAGTTCGTCATTGAAGGTACTGGTGTTTCTTTGGTTTGCGACGGTGAATTCTGGACCCCGTCCAAAGCGGATTGCACCAAGGAAGGAGAAAAGAAAGATTTCGACACCGTCAAACTGGTCTGCAAAGACAAAAAGTGGACCTTCGAAACCAAGGAAGACTGCTCTAAGGCGATGAAGAAGAATGAAACATTCCTCGATCTCGTCAAATTCTCCGCGACTTGCGTTGATGGAGCATGGCAGCTTGACTTGTACAGTGAAGATGAGACAACTACCGAAGAAGAATAATCTCTAGATTAAACTTTAAAAAATCCCGCGGTTATATCGCGGGATTTTTTGTTCCATAAAATTCCTGTTTCTAAAGGTCGCTATAACGAATCAGCTTACGACCATTGCTTAATGCTGTTCGGATTACATCCCGAACCTCCCCCGCCCGAGTCGGAAAATCCACTGGATGGAGGGCTACACGCGGGAGCCCAAAGGGCACTTTTAAAATGGTCTCGCCAAACTTGAACGCAGGCTTAATCAAAAATTTGGGGATCCCAGCAAAACTCGTAACAGGTGAGACATATCGCCTTCCCCTTGCAGTAATAATCGAAAATCGGCTTTCAAAAAGCATTCCCTGCTGGCGAACCTGTTTACTCAAAAACCTGTTGCTGTACCATGTCGGCGGAACAAACGCTACAGGAGGAAACTCTCCCTGCGAAACATTGAAGATTGCATTCCAGGCACTTAACCCATCCTGCAACAACCTTTCGGACTCATATTCGCTAAGTCCCGCGAATTCCGCTTCGCCATGAGTCAGGTTCATGGACATAAGCCCTGTATAACTACGTCCCTGGCTAAATTCAGCTTTGTGCTTGTAACCATGCAGAGCCAGCTCAAAGCCCTCTGCCTTCAATTTCAGCAACACCGCCCTGAACCCTTCTATAATTTCAGGCGAAGCCTTCTCAGTATCAGGAATGACCAATACATTGAACGGCCGACCAGCCAAATCCCTCAGTTCTTCCAGGACTGGAGTTACCTTCTGGTAATTCCAGACGCTAAAATCATGAAAGCAGAGAAGGAACTTTCCGGCCATAAACTTACCAAGATTACCGAAAATTACCCATGATAAAGATTGCCGGACTGATAATTCGGTTCGGTAGTTAAATTAACGCCCAGCCTGCGGAACACGCCCACATCCACCTGCGACAAGATGACGCTGGAATGGACTTCGCAGTGGCGGAGCTCCGGCAACTTCTCGAGGGCGATTTTTGCGTTGTAGTCTGTCAGGGCGCAAACAGAAAGCGCCACCAGGGCCTCGTCCATGTGCAGGCGCGGGTTCCTGTGGCCAAGCTGCTTGGTCTTTAGATTCTGGATAGGTTCAATCACCATAGGCGAAAGCAGACGAACCTCGTCAGGAATGTGTGCCAGGTGCTTCAGCGCATCCAACAGCATGGCCGAAGACGCCCCAAGCAGGGAAGACGTCTTCGCCGAAATGATAGCGCCGTCGTTCAGCTGGATAGCAACCGCCGGACCTTCGGTCAACTGTGCTCGTTCCACGGCAGCGGCAATCACGGGGCGGTCGGCTGTGCTAATCTGCGCCTGCTCCATGATAAGTTCCTGCTTGTAAATCTGGTCCTTTTCGGCATTACCCTTGCGCACATCGCAAAGCGTGTTGTAGTAGCGACGGATGATTTCCTGCTTGGCGGCCTCGCACACAGCGGCATCGTCAACAATGCAGTTGCCCGCCATGTTCACGCCCATATCCGTGGGGCTCTTATACGGGGACTCCCCCATAATGCGGGTGAACAAGGCGTTCAGCACCGGGAAAATTTCCACATCGCGGTTGTAGTTGATGGTGGTCTTCCCGTAGGCTTCCAGGTGGAAGGGGTCGATCATGTTCACATCGTTCAGGTCGGCGGTAGCGGCCTCGTAGGCCAGGTTCACCGGATGCTTCAGCGGAATGTTCCAAATGGGGAATGTTTCGAACTTCGCGTAACCCGCCTTCACACCGCGCTTGTTCTCATGATAGATCTGGGAAAGGCACACGGCCATCTTTCCACTCCCAGGGCCGGGAGCCGTCACCACCACCAGTTCGCGGGATGTTTCCACAAATTCGTTTTTGCCGTAACCGTCGTCACTCACCACCAGCGGGATGTTGCTGGGGTAACCGGCGATAGGATAATGGCGATAAACCTTCAGTCCCAAATCTTCCAGCTTCTTCTGGTAAGCCACGGCACTGGGCTGTTCCTGCCAGCGGGTCAGCACCACTGAGCTTACATACAGGCCGTAACCACGGAAGGCGTCAATCAGGCGGAGCACATCCTGGTCGTAGGTAATGCCCAAGTCTCCGCGGACCTTGTTCTTCTCAATGTCGCCTGCGTTGATGGCGATAATGACTTCGGCCTTGTCCTTAAGCTTTTCAAGCATGCGGATCTTACTGTCGGGCGCAAACCCAGGCAACACGCGGGATGCGTGATGGTCGTCGAACAGCTTTCCGCCAAATTCCAGATAAAGTTTTCCACCAAACTTTGCAATGCGTTCCGCAATCTTTTCGGACTGGGTCTTCAGGTACGCTTCGTTATCAAAACCAACTTTGAACATTCTTGTCCCACTTGCTAAAAATATCGGGACAAAAATAAAAATTTTCGGTGGAATATTACACGCCCGATTCGCTACTTGTCCACCACCAAAGTGGCGGAGCCATAGGCCTTCACCGGGCGACCATTCTCGTCAAATTCCGTCGTGTAACGGACATGGAACGGTATCCTGTTGGGAGTCAAGGGAATAACACCTTCCACACTCTTGGCACCATTGTCGATCTGCCTATGCCAATCGCGGTACATGTCCGCATAGTCCGGCGGGAAAATGCCTCTTTCAATGGCCGGCTCAGGATAGTTGCGGAGCAGTGGAGGCAAGCCCAAGTCCCGCTGGCAACGGAAACAGGGACGCATCTCCTTGGTAGCCACGGTGTACTCCCAGAAGTAGATGTTGGCCTGCTCGCTGGCGGCCTTGAACCTGCGTTCCGTATCCAGCATTCCCTGGAACACGTTCTTCTCGTTGGTGATGTTCCGGATCATCACATAGTAAAGCTTACTGACCTTACTTTCGCCGATAAGTTGTATGGAGCTGCGTATACAGATGCGTTCCGTACCGCAACAGCCCGAGGTGATATTCCGCCAGGTTTCGCACTCCTGCTCTTCACGAGTGGCCGCCGCACGCTCCAGGGCGGCCTTGTAGACCTTCTGGGATTCAGCGTCCAGCACATCACAGGGGTTCAGGGCGATAATTTCCGTTTCGGACAAGTTCATTCCCAGCTCACGGACATACTTCTGGTTCACCCGCAAAATTTCCATGGAGCACTTTTCGCCAGTATGGACTTCCACGATGGCGGCCGCCCCCACGAAATTGCTGAAAATCAAAGTTTCCATAGAAATCGGGTTCCAGAACCGTCCCGCATCCACAAACTGGTCGATGTTCATTTGGGGCACAATCGTGCCCACCATAGAGGCACCCAAAAGTTTCTCGTATTCCTCCACCGGAAGGGGCTTTGAATACAGGTAACCTTGCACATAGTCACAGCCCACGCTCTTCAAGAAGTCAGCCTGCTCCACAGTCTCAACGCCCTCCGCAATCACAGGAAGCTTGAGCCACTTGGCCATTCGAATTACGGAACTCAAAATCGTCCCACCCCGATCGCTACCGATAGCACCGTTGATGAACTGCAAATCCAATTTCAGAACATCGAATTCGATATCCTTCAAGACATTCAGCGAAGAATACCCACTGCCGAAATCGTCCATCTCCACCGTATAGCCCAGCTTGTGCAACTTTCTGATGGAATCGACAACCACCTGGGTCCCCGTAACGGCGGCAGTCTCCGTCAGTTCCACATGGATAAGCCTGGTGGGAATGTCGAACTTCTGTCGTATGGCATCAAGATGCTCGATGTACTCTGGGCTCAGAATATCGTTACGAGACATATTCACGGAAACTCGAGCCAGGGCCCTGTTGGAATCGATACAGCCCCGAAGGAACTGGCAAACATGCTCAAAAACGTACAGGTCCAGCGTAGGAATCAGGCTCATCTCCTCGAGAGCTGGGATAAAATCCGCCGGCGAGATAAAACCGTACTTCGGGGATTTCCAACGAACAAGGGCTTCGGCACCAATCAGGGCACCCGTCGAATGGTTGTACTGGGGCTGGAAATAGACCTGGAACTCACCCTTCTCGATGGCGGGTTCAAACGACTCCGAAATCTGCCGAAAAGACACCATATTTTCCTTGGCCCCTATCCTAACGAAACATATACTTTTTTTACGCATAAAGGAAACCCGGGGCTATTCCAATATGGAATAGTTGTAAAAAAAGCCCATCGGGCGTTCCCGACAGGCTTGAAAATCGTCAATATGACAGGGCGCGATTACACGACGCGGGTCATGCCGCTCATTCTCTCTCTGAGCCAGGCTCCGACTTCTTCCACCGGATGCTGACGGATGTTCTTGTTCACCTTGA
>CAMHDS010000023.1 GCA_946183925.1 uncultured Fibrobacter sp.
CGACCCTGAACTTGTTTCAGGGGAAGCAATCTCTAACCATCTTCTTGTTGGCGGCGTTCTTCGCCCTTTCCGCCTGCGGAAGCGATTCCTCTAGTTCTCCCTACGAAACATCTGCCAAGGATGCCAACGAACCCTTTTCTGGAGATGTTTCGGGAATTGCGCAGGTGGGGCCCTTTGTGGAAGGCAGCAACATTGTCATTCAAGGGCTAGATTCAACCTTCATTATGGTCTTTGAGGAATTCACCGGTGAGGTTGCCGACAATGATGGGGCATATTCCATAAAGGAAGTTTCCTCGGAAACCAACTATGGTTATGCAAAGGTAACTGGTAAATTTTACAATATCGTTACAGGCTCCATTTCTTCATCGGAATCATCGCTAAAGGGCGTCATAAACCTAAAGCAAAAAAACAGTGCGAATATCAATGTTGCAACATCCTTGGTTTATAGCCGTATCGAAGAGTTGGTGGATTATGGAGCGTCTATCTATGATGCCAAAAAGCAGGCCGAACAGGAACTTTTCAAGACCTTTGGCTTTGAAGGAAACTTTGACGAATTGAACAAACTGAACGTTTACTCCGATACCGATGGGGGAGCGGCACTGCTGGCTATGACGATCCTTATGCTGAATGAATCGGAAACTGGTTTTGATTATCGCCTACAGATGTTCGCTCTTGACTTTAAAAAGGACGGAGAATGGAACGATTTGGATAATCGTGCGGATGCGGCAGACTTTGCAGTGGACCTGGATTTCGTACAAGTGCGAAAGAATATCCAGGAAAGTGGTGGCGTTGAAAAAATCCCAGACTTTGAATCCTACATAAACTCCTTTGTTGCCGCAGAGTACAAACTGGGCGAGTGTTCTGACAACTTCGATAAGAAGATTGTTGCTGCCCGAAATACTTACAGTAAAAATGATGGGGTCTACTTTATTTGCGATAATGGAATGTGGCGAAAGGCGACAGCCTTGGAGCAGAACACCAATGGACTCAAATGCGACACCGAAGGGCGTGTCCTGGCAGGCATTGTCGATACAAGTTCCTTTTACGTATGCGAATCCGGTGCGTTTAGAGAAGCGTCCGCATCTGAAATAGATGTTAAGAAAGGGTGCGGCGATTATAACGAGGGAGCGTCCGCAACAAAATCTGTTAGCAAGTTTTGGGTACTGTCTTTCACATGTAAAGATAAAGAGTGGATGGCCGACGGGGTAAAGCAAAATATGGAGTCCTACGAAATTTTGACCGATTCAAGGGATGGAAAAGAATATCCGATTGTAACCATTGGCGAACAGACTTGGATGGCTAAAAATTTGGAATATAACTGTGGTGCGAATCGTTACGGTTGTTACTATTCCTGGATCAAAGCTGTTGTTGACTCTACGAACTTAAGCGAACCTGTCCGGGGAATATGTCCTGAGGGATGGCATATCCCAAGCCTTGCTGAATTCGAAAAACTATTTGAAACGACCGGTGTGGATGCGTCGCATTCAAGCATGTTGTTTGCACCGCCAGCATGGGATACGGAAGGATCGTTTGTCATGGGTTATTTTCAATCGAGCGGCAAGACGGATATCGAAGTAATGCAGGTCAATGGCTTTAAGGATGAATATGGATTTGCTCTTTTGCCGGGTGGAACCAGTTCTTTCACTACTGGGGTTAATAGTGGAGCCGAGGCTGTTCTTCTGACATCTTCAAGGGATGATGCAGGAATCAGTATAAATATGAGATTCGACTTGGCTTTGAAAAAAGGCACTTCTACAATGGATTCATATTCTAATGCGGTTGCTATGCAACAGAGTTCGTATAATCTCCGCTGCTTGAAAGATTGACTGAGGGGTAAAATTTTGTAATGGGTGTTTTTATGAAAAAATTTATTTTACTGTTGGCATTCTTCGCCCTTTCCGCCTGTGACGATTCGTCGTCGGCGGGGGGTGATAATGGTAGCGGCGGCAATCGTGGGGGTATTCCCGACACAGTCGAGACATTCATGGAACTGTCGGACTATGACTGCGGCAAGAGTCAGAAGTGCGTCGCCACCTACCTGACGGAATACCATGACATGGCTGTTTGCGATGGCGACAATGGCTGGGTCATCGGGACTCTCATTGAGAAGATGGACTGCGACTTTTCTTCGTCGAGTGTCAAGTCGAGCAATAGCAAGTCCAACGATCCCGCCGAAGTGACCGACGACTCCAGCGACAGCAAGGGCAATCCTTCTTCGGCAGGAACATCGACCAAATCCAGCAACTCTAATTTTTCAAGTGTCACCCCGAGCGATGTCGAGGGGTCTAGCAAAACCGCCTGGGATTACTTGAATCCGGACATTAACTATGGCGAGTTTACCGATGAACGTGATGGACAGATTTACAAGACGGTGACCATCGCCCCCGCGGGCACTGGCTATTCCGAGGTGTGGATGGCCGAGAATCTGAACTTTGAGACGGAAAACAGCTGGTGCGGTGGTGGAATCGGAACTACAGAAGGCGATTGTTCTGTTTACGGTCGTCTTTATACCTGGGCTGCTGCAGTGGGCAGGGCGGAGGACGAGTGTGGTATTGATCATGCATGCAACCTTGGTGAGGGAGATATTCGTGGTGCATGCCCCAAGGGCTGGCATTTGCCCAGTCAAAGCGAATGGGAAGCCCTGATTGTGGCCGTTGACGGTTCCATTACGGAATGTACGTCTTCAAATACGGCGGGTTCCAAGCTCAAGTCCGCGGCTCGCTGCTGGTCGTCGTACAGCGGCATCACCATCGAGGATGCCTTCGGGTTCTCGGCGCTTCCTGCCGGCTACAGGAACTTCGGCATTGGGAATTACAACTACTGGGGCCGTGGCACGTACTTCTGGAGTTCTACTGAGGAAACCATCTACTACGCGTACGTCATGGGTTTGGACTACCGCAACGACGGTGCGGGCCTGACTTACGACGGCAACCGTAAGAACTACGGGGACTCCGTCCGTTGCGTCAAGGACTCTGACTAACTCGCCGATAAACAATCATCCCACACTTCACACTACACATTACACACTCGCGTCTGCGTTAGGGGGCGTCGCACCGCCGTGCGGTGGCGAGACGCGCAAGCGGCTCGATGAGCCGAGCGTGCTCGGCGAGCAGCACCCGCCCCGGCCCTGGCCGATGCTGGGAGATCCCCGCCTTCGCGGGGATGACAAGTTGGGGCCGGGGAACGCCCAATGGAGGTGCGTTTTTAAAAGCCTGTCCGCTTGCTTTAATACCGGAAATTGTATATATTTAGATTAGATGAATAAGGAGGTGCAGTATGTCTGATGTCGCTTTTGCCGATTTTACCGAGCAGGTGCTGTCTCTTTCCTATGAGCAGACTCTTACGCTGATGAGCAAGATGTTGGAGTCATTGAAGACCAAACGGCGCGAAGAAAATTTCGCCGAACTGGAAAAAGATGTGACGCGCAGTTCCATGAATTCCATGTGGGAGGAATTGAAGAATGACGCATGGTGAAGTCTGGCTAATCGATTTTGGCGACCCAGTTGGCAGCCTTCCGTCCAAGATTCGCCCTGCGGTCGTGATGCAAAATGATCTGCTCGGCATATAGAATCTGAACACTGTCGTTGCGATTCCTTTTACTTCGAATCTCGAAAGGGCTGGCCACGAGCCGAACATTCTGTTCCGAAAGGAAGAAACGGGTCTCCCGAAGGATTCAGTTGCGGTTATTCACCTTATCGGTGCGGTCAACAAGTTCTGTTTTGACAGAAAGGTTTCTACTATGTCAGAACTGAACTACCGCAGGCTTGTAGACGCCGTGACAAAATTAATTGACAGCGAGAAGTAGGAAAAGCCTTATTCGTCAGACAAGTTTGGCCAATCAGAACATCTTCGAATAATCATCCCACACCCCACCCTACACACTTCACACCCGCGTCTGCGTTAGGGGCCGGGGAACGCCCTTTGACGGCAGGCTCTTTTTTTGCTAAATTTGCGTCCCTATTTCAGGGGATGCGCTATGATGGATTTGTCTGTATTTTTCGATGGAATGTCCAAGCCCATGCTGCGTGAGGTCCACGCCACGGCATACGGCAAGAAGGGCCTGCTGAACAACGCCTTGATTCAGTCGGAGGTGGTGTCCTTTTATTCCAGCGAAGAACGCATGCAGTCTATCCGCCAGAAGCTGGAAAGCTGGCAGCGGCATTGCCTGGACCTGATTTACCTGAGCGGGAGTCGTGGGCTTTCTTACAACGAGCTGCGTCTTTCTGTACCTGCGGCCAAGAGCGCCGAGCTCCAGAAGTTTCTGATTTCCCTTTGCCAGCAGTTTTTGGTGTGGCGTTCTTCGACGCCTACTGCCGTCGTGTATTACGGTTTCAGGAATTTCGAGGAGAACATCCGTTACGTTCCCGAACCGGTGGACCCTTCCAAGGGCACTCACGTGGGTTACAGCGTCCTTTTGGACTGGCACGTATGCAAGGTGCTGGGGCTTGCCCAGCGGGGCGAACTGAAGGTGAACGGCAACGGGACCTTACACCGCCGCAGCCGGCAGCTCTGCTTGGATTCCTTTACTTCGGCTTCCAAGCTGTGGTCCAGCGCCGCCGAATCGGAACTGACTCTGATTTTCAGCTTCTTGACCCAGAACCGCTGGCTTTCCCTGGTGGGCACGAACCTTTACCCCTCGGAAAAGGCCCTTGACTTTTTGAAGAAGAACAGTTTCCGTCTGCACCAGGACATTCTCTCCTGGTGGCTGTGCGTCCGTTTCCAGAAAGACCGCATGCTCTGCAAGAGCCTTTTCAAGAACCTCTCCACGGTTACCTCTGTCCAGGACGCCGCCCAGATTTTTTGGGTGCTGGACCCCACCTTCCGCATTCTGGACAAGAGCCGTCACCTGGGCTGGGAAAACCTGCCCCGCCCCCTGCGGGAGGCGTGGCTCCTGGGACTTGTGGACTTTACCCTCTCCGGGCAGAAGGGCGTGCACAAGGTGGAGCAGGTGGCGCTAAACGCAAGCGGCCTGGAATGGCTGGAAACGTCGGTGATGCCCATGCCCGAGGCGTCCGTTTCGGTGCTCCCGAACTTTGACATCGTGGCTTCCGTAGGTACGTCGCCGAGAATCCTGTTCGTGCTTTCGACCCTCGCGGTGTCCAAGAACGACGAGACCTTCCTCTGTTTCAGCTTGGACAAGGAGACTTACCTTTCGGGGCTCCGCAGCGGGTTTCCGGAATCGGAAATTGAGCATTTTAGGAACGGCGTCAAGACTCCCGACAACGTGTCTTCGGCTCTGGACGAATGGAACGGATCCTTCTATGGAGCCCGGGTCCGTACGGTGCGCCTTTTGAAGATTGACGATGCAAAGGCGCTGAACGAACTTTCGGCTTTCCCGCAGTTCATGGAAAACGTGGAAGAGTTCATTCCGGGTTATGGCTTTTTGATTAAGCCGGAGCGGGAAGAGGGCGTGTTCACCATTCTGGAAAGTTACGGTTTTTGCCCCAATGCCTCTCGCGCTCTGGAAAACGCAGAGAAGGCTCCTACGGAAGAATGGCGCAAGGATTTCTGTATCCCGCGCTACGAGGCAGGCACGCCGGACTACGAGCTGCGCGGCGGCCAGGACGAATCGTCCATGCAGTCTTCGCTGGACGCCACCAAGTACGGGAGCCTCTACCGCAAGCTGGATACCTTTGACCTGGTGAAGGTGCTTCGCTATGCGAAGGTGACGGGAACCCTGCTGGGCGCCCAGGTGAAAGACCCGGGCAAGCGCAGCGACAAGATGAAAGAAATCACCTTCTACGTGCATTCCCTGCACCTGTCCAAGGCGCCTTTCAACGCCGAAATTCAAGAAGTGGGCAGCGAAGAAAACCATCCCTTGCTTCTCTCCTTTATCCAGGAAGTCAAGGTCATGCAGAAAAAAACGGTTTAGGCCGGATTTAGTCGAAAGCGTTTTTAGGGCAGCGTCTGGGCGTAGCCTGCGATGTCCACCATTTCGTCCAGCGTGAGCTCATCGTAAAACGGTTCCATGCCCTCGCGGGATTCGTCGCCGAAATTCATCTGGTACCAGAATGTGGGCATGTCGTCCCGGGCCCTTTGCCCCAGGTAGGTGGGCTTTGCCTCCATCGGCGTGAAATTGACCCGCCTGCCGTCGAGATTGTGGCAGCCCCTGCAGTTCTGGTAAAAGAGTTTTTTGCCCCGCTCCAGGTTTGCTCCTTTGATTTTTCCGTCTTTGTCCAGGAGCTTGTAGACCAGGTAGGCCATGCGCTTGTCTTCTCTGGTGAGGGTGTCTCCGGGAGAGCCTGGCTCAGGCGCGTCTCCTGCAGGCGCCGGATCGCCAAGAACCAGGCCGTAGCCTGCAAGACAGAGGGCGATTCCCAGGGTTCTGAACGAACGGAGCATGGGGAGAATATAGTAATTAGGGGGTAGGATTTAGGGGCTAGGATTTAGGGGTTAGGGGTTAGGTAGTAGGTTGTAGGTATTAGGGCCGCGGGAGACAAGAGGTTTGAGGACGCTTCGTTTTGGGGTGAGAGGCTCGGGTCTTAAACGTTGTCATCCTCGCGGAGGCGAGGATCTGCTAGATTGCAGTAAGCGGATCCTCACCTGCGTGAGGATGACGAATTCATTTCCCATCCCACATTACTCATACCTCTCACACCTCACCACTCACACCTCACAACTCACCACTCACAACTCACCACTCATCACTCACAACTCATCACTCACACCTTCCCTCCTTTCCATCATTTTATATATTGTTCAGCACAAATGAACACGGAAAAAACGCACATCTCCTTTGCCGCCCTCTTGCTTTTGGCGTTCGGCTTTTTCACCTTCTCTTTCGGAGGTCCTATGAATCATCCCCTGTTGGAAAACGTTCTCTTGACGGGCCGCTGGCAAGTTTCGCCCCAGGCCCTTACCGCAAGCGCTCCCGGAGTCATGGTCCAGTTTGCCGCTACCACGAAGGAACTTTCCTTTGACTTGGAAGGGGAGGCCCGCTACCGTCTGGATATGGATGGCAAGACCGCCGAGTATTTCGTCATCGACGCCCGCGAAACCCACAAGGTAAAAGTCCAGGGCGAAGGCGTCCACCAGTTCCGCCTGATCAAGGTAAGCGAGTCCAATCCGGGAAAGATCAACCTCTACGGTATCGACCTCGGCAAGGGGGGCAAGTTTGGGCCCACACCCAAGGCCTCCAACCGGCGCATTGAATTTATCGGGGATTCCTACAGTGTAGGTTACGGCAACGAGGCGAACGGCCCCGAAGACGGCGCCGTATTCGAAAAGACCAATACTTCCAAGAGTTACGCCTTTTTGCTGGCCGACGGCTACAAGGCGGACTTCCAGATTAACGCGGTGAGCGGCCGCGGCCTTGTCCGTAACTACGACGGGATTGTGCCCGACTGGCCTTTAAGCAGGCTCTACGACTACACCGTCTTTGGTGCGGCGGAACAGGGGGAATCCGAACTCTGGAATTTCGAGACATTTCACCCCCAGGTCATCGTGATTTTTGTGGGCATCAACGATTTTCAGGGCAATCCTCCCTACGCAGACCCTGCCGCCTTCAAGGCGGCCTACGATGCCCTGCTCACAAAACTCCGCAAGTTGCACCCTGGGGTGAAGTTCCTGCTGGTATCTACCAAGACCTGGCCTAACGACGCCATGACTCCTGCGGTGCAACAGATTTTCAAGGACCAGCAGGCGAAGGGCTTCAAGGACCTGGAGTACAAGTTGGTCCAGACTGAGAACACCGCGCTCCACGGTCACCCCTCCCTTCACTCCCAAGAAGAACTCGCGCAGGCCCTCCGTTTTACGGTTGGCCGATTAGGAGGCTTTTTGAGCAGGTAAACTATTGTTTTCGCAATAGTTTTGTATTATTTTGAAAGCAAGTTAAACGGAATCTTTTAGATGTCTTGGTTGATGGAAAAGATATATGCCCTGTTCAGGATGAATATCCTGATTTTTGTGCTCCTTGCCGCTACGGTTATCGCCCTTACGGCTTACCACAAGGGGCTGAACGACATTGTCTTCTTGAACCTTTCCGACTACCCTTACATTATCGCCCAGACGGACTCCGCCGACGGCGGTAATTCCGCAGTCAAACTGATCCGTACGGATTCTTCCGTGGTGGTGGACTACGAACTGCGGGAAGGCTACGCTTACCCCTTTGCGGGTATCAAGATTTTGCTGGGAGATGGCCAGACCAAAGGATTGGACCTTTCCCACTACGACAGTATTTTCGTGTGGATTAAGCCCCGCGGCGAAGGAACGGTGCGCCTCTATATGCGCAGCTACGACCCGTCCATTTACCGCGAAGGCGACGAAAGTTCCCTGAAATTCAACGAACTGGAATTTTTCCCGCTAGAAGAAACCTACCCTGCGGTGTTCGTGCCCCAGGAATTCCGCGTGGCGGGCTGGTGGGTGGCCCAGAACGAAATCAACGTGCACAAGGCCCGCGTGGACCTGTCCAACGTGCCCCTTATCGAAATCCAGACGGGCACCAACGCACCCCTGGGCTACGGCACCATGGAAATTCGCGGCCTCTGCTTCAAGGGCAAGAAGATTGCCTGGGCCGACCTGGTGACCATCATCGTCGCCATCTGGTTCGTGACCTTCTTGATCATCTTGATTATCCGCTTCTTCGACTACAGCCGTGAACGGGCTTCCAACAAGAAAAAGCGCGAGGAACTGGAAAAGAACCTGAAGGCCCTGGAAATCGAGAAGAGCGAATACGAAAAGTCCAGCAAGGAAGACCCGCTGACGGGTTGCCTGAACCGTGCGGGCTTCAGCAGCGTGCTTATGCGTGAACACGAGGAACTGGTGAAGAATGGAAGCCCCGTTTCCTTCGTGATTCTGGATATCGACCATTTCAAGGACGTGAACGACACCTGGGGCCACAACGTTGGCGACGAAGTGCTGGTGAACCTCACCAAGCTTATCCAGGGCAAGATCCGTAACACCGATGCCCTGGTCCGCTGGGGTGGCGAAGAATTCGTGATCCTCTGCGGCGACACGCCTATCCAGAACGCCCAGTTCTTGGCCGAAAAGCTCCGTCACGCCATCGAGACGACCCAGCTTATCAAGCAGCAGGTGGTCACCTGTTCCTTCGGTATCGCCGAAATGGTTGCGGGCGAAGATCCCAAGCGCCTGTTCGACCGTGCGGACAAGGCCCTGTATGCCTCCAAGCAGGCAGGCCGCAACCGTGTGACCAGCGCCACCTTCAAGAAGTCCGAATCCAAGTAGTAGGCTAGAACAGGAATCCGCCGAAGCGGACGATTACTCCTGTAAAGACGACGCTCACCATAGTCATGAGCTTGATGAGGATATTCAGGGAAGGACCTGCGGTATCCTTGAAGGGGTCGCCTACGGTATCGCCGACGACGGCGGACTTGTGTGTATCGGAGCCCTTGCCGCCGTAGTTCCCTTTTTCCACAAACTTCTTCGCGTTATCCCAGGCGCCGCCTGCATTGTTCAGCATGGTGGCAAGGGCAAAACCGCACGCAAGTCCGCCCACCAGCAGGCCGAACACTCCGGCCACGCCCATAAAGAGCCCCACCAGCACCGGGACCACAACTGCCAGGAGCGACGGGATGACCATTTCGTGTTGGGCGCCTACGGTAGAAATTTCCACGCAGCGGGCGTAATCCGGCTGGCCCGTACCTTCCATGATTCCGGGGATTTCCCTGAACTGCCGACGTACTTCTTCGACCATGGCGCTGGCGGCACGGCCCACCGCCTTGATGGTGAGGGCGCAGAACACGAAGGCCATCATGGCACCGATGAAGATGCCTCCCAGCAGCAGCGGGTTCATGAGGTTCAGGTTGTAGATGTTCATGAAGTCCACGTAGTTCGCCTTGCTGGCCACAAGGCCGATAAGCTCGCCGCTGGCAGAGACGGCGCGGTTTCCGCCGTCGAGAATCTTTGCACCGTCTATGTTGGCTACCGCATTTACCAGGTCCTGGCTGTGGTTCGCGAAGGTGACGCTGCCTACGTTCCAGAGGCCCTTGGCCGATGTGGCCAGGTGGCCAATCCATATCTTGATTTCTTCGACATAAGAGGCCAACAGTGCCATGGCGGTAAGGGCCGCAGACCCGATGGCGAATCCCTTTCCGGTGGCGGCGGTGGTGTTTCCCAGCATGTCCAGTTCGTCGGTACGGGCGCGCACGCTGGCGTCAAGCCCTGCCATTTCGGCGTTTCCGCCGGCGTTATCGGCAATAGGCCCGAAGGCGTCTGTAGCCAGGGTAATTCCCAAGGTGCTGAGCATGCCCACGGCCGCAAAGCCTACGCCGTAAAGTCCCATGGCCATGTTTTCAAAACCGCCAGCGCAGCCGAAGGCGGCAATGATGCCGATGACGATGGTCACCACAGGGAGCCCCGTAGAGAACATGCCCACCGAAATACCGTCGATGATAGTGGTGGCAGCACCCAGCTTTGCCTGGCCCGCGATGCCCCTGGTAGGCTTGTAGGCGTCGGAGGTGTAGTATTCCGTAAACTGCCCGATAAGCACGCCGGCGGCAAGTCCCGAAAGCACCGCCCCGAAAATTCCCATGCCGATAAATCCAAGTTTCACCATGACAAAGAGGGCGATGAGGATCATGATGGAAGAGCCCAGCGTTCCTGTCAGGAGGGAGTGGAGAAGGTTCTTGGTGGTAGCGTCTTCCTTGGTGCGGACCATGAAAATGCCCACCACCGAAAGCACGATACCGATGGCCGCCACCACCATGGGGGCGAGCACGTAGTTGAGGCCTCCGGGGAGGGCCGCTCCCAGAGCCGCCGTGGCCAAGATGGACCCGCAGTAAGATTCGTAAAGGTCGGCTCCCATGCCGGCTACGTCTCCTACGTTGTCGCCCACGTTGTCGGCGATGGTGGCCGGGTTTCTCGGGTCGTCTTCGGGAATGCCCGCTTCTACCTTGCCCACCAGGTCGGCGCCTACGTCGGCCGCCTTGGTGTAGATGCCTCCGCCTACGCGGGCGAACAGCGCCTGCAAAGAGGCGCCCATGCCGAAGGTCAGCATGGTGGTGGTAATTTCCACCATCTTGCCGTGGAGCCAGGCGTCATTTTGCAAGAGAGAATCGCTCCAGCCGCCTAACGCTAGTTTGTTTGCAATGTCGGCGCCGAAACCGAACACGTTGTGGTCATAGATGTAGTTCAGCAAGATAAACCACGCCGAAATATCCAGCAGGCCAAACCCCACCACCACAAGGCCCATGACGGCCCCGCTTCTGAAGGCGATGACAAGCCCCCGGTTCAGGCTGCTCATGGCGCCCTGGGCCGTTCTGGAGCTTGCGTAAGTGGCAGTCTTCATTCCCAAAAAACCGCACAGGCCGCTGAAGAAACCGCCGGTAAGGAACGCCACCGGCACAAATGGGTTCTGGATGCCCATGATGGCGAGCACCACGAACACCGCGAACAGCACCGTAAAGACGATGGAGACGGTCTTGTATTGGCGCCTCAGGTAGGCAAACGCCCCCACCCGCACAAAGTGGGCGATGGCTTTCATTTTGTGGTTGCCGTCGGGAGCTTTTTTCATGGCCCTGTAGAACAGGTAGGCCATAACGAGGGCGAACAGGGCCGCGACAGGAACAAGGAACCAAAAACTGGGAATCGTAGTCATGGGAACCTCCTATTTGAAATCTATCTCCAAAAAAAGAAAAAAGCACAACTCGGTCCATTTATTTATGACGAAACGGGGAAAAAGGGGATAAAATGGGGGTAAAACGGGATAGGGGGACCCCCTGATTTAAGTATCTTTGGGGGTATGCAGTCTATTGAAAAAGAAGCAGCTATTGCACAGGACTATCTGTCCAAGATTTCTGTAGAGGCGGAAGCCCTATTTGACAAGTACCTCCCTCCGGTAACGGATCAGCCCTGCCGGTTGCACGAGGCCATGCGCTATTCTATGCTGGCGGGCGGTAAGCGCCTGCGTCCTGCCCTTGTTAGGGCTACTTTTGACATGTTTGGCGGCAAGGGCGAAGGCGTTGAGCTCGCCATGGTCGCTCTGGAGATGATCCACACCTTCTCCCTCATTCACGACGACCTGCCCTGTATCGACAACGACGACTTCCGCAGGGGCAAGCCCACCAGCCACAAACAGTTTGGCGAGGCTACGGCCGTAATGGCAGGAGATGCCCTTTGCGTGCTTGCTTTTGAACTCATGGGCAAGACGGGAAACGCCCGTGCAATCGAAGTCCTTGCACACCTGCTCAGCACCTACGGCCTTATCGGCGGCGAAATGATCGACATTGAGTGCGAAGGCAAGGAAGTGGACCTGGAAACGGTGGACTACATCCATTACCACAAGACGGCGGCCCTTATCGAGGCGGCCTTGCAGGTAGGCGCCATGCTTGCCGGTGCAAGCGATGCCGACATCCAGGTCATCCGCAAGTACGGCAAGTCCATCGGGCTTGCGTTCCAGATTGTGGACGATATCCTGGACATTGTCTCCACTACCGAAGAACTGGGCAAGGATGCCGGTTCCGACATCGAGAAGGGCAAGGCCACCTATCCCTCCGTGGTGGGGCTTGACCGCTCCAGGGAAAAGGCCAAGGAACTCTTCGAAGAGTCCATCAAGTCTCTGGATTCCCTTTCCTGCGATACCGAAATCCTTCGGGCCATAGCCGCATTCATTATCACCCGGGTTAAGTAATGGAACTGAAAGACATAAAGTCTCCCGAGGACATCAAGCATTGTTCTGTGGAGGAACTTTATAACCTGGCGTCCCAGGTACGCGAGACCATCATTGGCCAGGTGGCCAAGCATGGCGGCCACTTGGCGTCTAGCCTCGGGGTGGTAGAACTGACCATCGCCCTCCATTACGTGTTCAACGCTCCCGAAGACAAGATTGTCTGGGACGTAGGGCACCAGGCCTATGTGCACAAGCTTTTGACAGGCCGCTACGACCGGTTCGACACGCTCCGCCAGCAGGGCGGCATTTCCGGATTTTTGAAACGCTGCGAAAGCGAGTATGACTGCTTTGGCGCAGGACATGCCACCACCTCCATTTCGGCGGCTCTTGGCTTTGCTGTGGCCCGCAACCACTTTAATCGCAAGAACAACGTGGTGGCTGTCATCGGTGACGGCTCCATGACCGGCGGTATGGCTTACGAGGCCCTGAACAACGCGGGTATTTCGAAGCAGAACATGACCATCATCTTGAACGATAACAAGATGAGCATCGCTCCCAATGTGGGCGGGTTCAGCAAGTACCTGAACCGCGTGATATCCGACCCGGTCTACAACAAGATGCGCTCCGATTTGGACCGCCTCATGACAAGGCTCCCCGGAGTACTAGGGAGTAGGTTCCGCGATTTGTTCTTGCAGGTGGAAAACGCGGCGAAGAACGCCGTGAAGCCGGGCGCTTTCTTCGAAGACCTGGGTATCCGCTATTTCGGGCCTATCGACGGTCACGACATCAACGAACTGATCATGATTCTCGAGCGGGTCAAGTCTCAGCCGGGGCCTTGCCTGGTCCATGTTCTGACCGAGAAGGGCCGCGGGCTGAACGCCGCCGAGAAGAACCCCACCAAGTTCCACGGCACGGGCCCCTTCGACCCCGAAAGCGGACTTCCTCTTTCGCCGGGCAGCCCGAACCCATCGCTCACCAGCGTGTTCGGAAAGACCTTGCTGGAACTTGCCCGTAAGGATGACCGCATTATCGGGATTACGGCCGCCATGCCCACGGGTTGCGGCCTGGACATCGTGGCCAAGGAACTGCCCGACCGGGTGATAGACGTTGGCATTGCCGAAGAGCATGCGGTGACCTTTGCCGCTGGCCTTGCCTGCGACGGCGTGGTGCCGGTGGTGGCCATCTACTCCAGCTTTATGCAGCGGGCCTACGACCAGATTATGCACGACGTGGCCCTGCAGAAACTCCATGTGGTGTTCGTGCTGGACCGTGCGGGCCTTGTTGGCGCCGACGGGCCTACCCATCATGGAACCTTTGACCTGTCGTTCCTCCGGACTGTGCCGGGCATGACCATTCTTGCGCCTTCCGATGAGAACGAACTTCGGGATATGCTGACGGCCTCCATCGACATGGAAGGCCCCGTGGCTATCCGCTACCCCCGCGGAATCGCCCTTGCCGAGAAAATGGCAGAGCCACCTGCGACAGTAGATGTGAAGCTCCCGAAGGTCTTGGAACAGGGCAAGGATATTCTGCTTCTGGGCGCCGGGTTCATGACCAACGAACTGAAAAAGACGGCGAAGATTCTTCGCGAGCATGGGCATAACCCCACTCTCGTGGACGCCCGCTTGGTGAAGCCTCTGGATACCGAATGTTATCGCAGTCTGTTTGAAGGTCACGACACCATCGTCACTCTCGAGGACAACACTTTGGTAGGCGGCTTTGGCTCTGCCGTGATGGAGCTCGCCGCAGATTTAGGATATTCAGGCAAGAAGTTCTTCCGGTTCGGAATCCCGGATAATTTTGTGGAGCAAGGTGAAATCAAGAACCTTTACAAACTCTTGAAAATCGATGGCGAATCTGTCGCCGAACAACTGATGGAAAAACTATGAGCGAAGAAAACAAAACCCCGCGTACCATAAGGAAAACTTTGGACCGCAAGTTCGGCGTCAGCGAAAACCGTGATGAACGCCGCCCCCGCCGTGAAGAAAAGACCGGCGATGATAGGGAATTTGGCCGTGGCCCCCGCGGGGACCGCCCCCGTGGACTTCGCGAAGACGGAAGCCTCCGTGAAGGCCGCACAGGGGAACGCCGTTTCGACCGCGATCGCAAGCCCTTTGACCGCGAACGCCGTCCCCGCCGTTTTGACGACAGGCCCTTCGGCCGTTCCGAAAGGTTCGGTCATGACCGCCGCCGCGATGGAGACCGCCCTTTCCGCGGGTTCGACAAGGCCGGTTTTGAAAAATCCAGCAGGCCCATTTACCGCCAGCGTCCGGAACAGAAATCCGACGCCTTTCAGGATGAGAACCTGGACGAGTCCGTATTGGAAGCCCGCGCCGCCCAGGCAGAAACCGTAGAGGAAAGCGCCGGCAATCCGCCCTGGTTCAAGAAGCTTCTGGCCCTCACCACAGAAAAGGGCCGCGAACGCGAAGGCCGTTTCTTGGGCGAAGGCGTCCATGTGGTGACTGAGCTGGTGAAGAACCATCGCGAGCTGGTCATTGCCGTTTACGCCGTCGAAGGTTTTGAGGACCAGACTCTGCTGGACCTCATCAACGAGGCGGGAATCACCCTTCACGACATGCCTGCCGATCAGATGAAGCAGATCAGCTCTACGGTGACTCCTCAGGGCATTATCGCCCATTGCCGTATTGCAAATACCAAGCCCAACTACGAATCCAGCCGCAGCGTGCTGACCCTTGTCGATGCCGTACAGGATCCGGGTAATTTGGGAACGCTATTCCGCACGAGCCTCGGCTTTGGTTCCAACGGCATGATTCTTGGTCGTGGCACCGTGAGCCCCTTCAACCCGAAGGTGGTCCGTGGTTCCTCGGGAACTTTCCTCCGGGTACCTTTCGAATTTGACGTGGACCTGATTGACCAGATCAATTTCTTGCGCAGCAAGGGATACACGATTATCGCCACGGACCTGCATGCCAAGCAGTCCCTGCGTCAGATTCCTGAACGCAAGCTCCGCAAGATGGCTTTCTTGGTAGGTAACGAAGGTGCAGGTACCAACCCCTACTTTATCGAACTTGCCGACGAGACGGTGAAGATTCCCATGAGCAGCGAGCTGGAATCCCTGAACGTGGCGGTGGCTCACGGCATTCTCAGCTACGAGGCCGCCCAGATTCAAGAGGAGCTGAAGTAATGAACTTTCAGGCTCGTTTAGAAGAACGCATCGCCAAGTGCGGGAACCCGATTTGCCTAGGCATGGATCCTGTGCTCAAGCTGATTGACCCCTGCTGCCCCGATGGTTCTGCCGAAGACAAGATCAAGCGTTTCTATTCCGAAATTCTGGAATGCGCCCTGAAGCGGGGCGTGACTCCCGCCGTGGTCAAGCCCAACAGCGCCTACTATGAATGTGTGAGCGTGCAGGCCATGCTGGTGTTGCAACAGCTGATTGCCGACTACCGGAGCGCAGGCATTCCGGTGATTCTCGACGCCAAGCGCGGCGATATCGGCAAGTCCAGCGCCGCCTACGCCACCGCCGCCTACGACGTTTACAAGGCAGACGCCGTGACGGTTTCTCCCTGGATGGGCGCCGATTCCGTCGGTCCTTTTATTCGCGAGAATTCCGAGAACGGCGCCTATGTGCTGCTTCGCACCAGCAACAAGGGCGCCCATGATTTCCAGGATCTGCCTGTGGTCCGTAGCGACGACCCTCGCGACAAGGCCGAAGCGTTTTATTCCGTAGCCGACAAGATTATGGAATGGGACGGAAACCTCGGTTACCTGGGCGCCGTCGTCGGAGCGACCCACCCCGAAGAGCTTGAAAAGATTACGGCCTACACCGTGGCCCACAAGCACGAAATTCCCTTCCTGATTCCGGGAGTTTCTATTCCGGGCGTGCCCGGCGGTCAGGGCGGCGACGCCAAGACGGTACTTACCGCCATTGCCAACGGCGGCGGCAAGCGCAAGTTCCACGTACTCAACAGCAGTAGCGGCCTGAATTTTGCCTACCAGCGCAGCGGTAACCCGGCGAACTTCGCAAGCGACTGCATCGATGCCCTCGAAAAACTCGCGGAGGCCTGTTCCATGTAGAATGAGTAGTGAGTGATGAGTAGCGAGTCGGTGCTACGCACCTCTGAGTTGAATAATCGCGCCGTTGGCGCCAAATTATAAACTCATAACTCACAACACACAACTCACAACTCACAACACACAACTCACAACTCACAACTCACAACTCACAACTATCTCCCTATGCGTTTCCTTGCCATCATCATATTAGCCATAGCGGTCATTGCGGCGGCCTTCCATTACGCGAAGCCGCTCCCTGGCACTAATTTCGACGAGTCGTTCTTGCCGAAGGCTAACTACGTGAAGTACGTTGCCGCAGGGAACGACGCATCGGTGGCAGGCCTTTTCTGGATCAAGGGACTTACGGAACTTGGGGACAGCTTCTTGAGTGGAAAGGAGTATGCCTACCTAAGCCACGTGGCAAACCTCTGCACAGAACTGGACAGCTTGTTTTACACGCCTTACTACTTTGTAAGTGCCATTACCCAAATGGATTCCAAGGATACCACCGATTTTATCGTGATGGACAGGGCGTTGAGAATTTATCCTCAATATTGGCGTCTTGCGGTGGCCCATGCCTTGCGGCTTTCCAAGGGACCATACCCCAACAAGACCAAGGCGGCGAATGTGATGCGGCCTTATTTCGACAGTCCCGATACTACCATTCCACCCCATATTCGCACTATTTACAGGACTTTTGAACTGGATACCATGCAGACGGAAACGGCTATCGAAATGATACTGAACGATGTGATGCAGCCCAGGTTCAAGAAATTCCGAAACAGTTTCTATAACAAGGCCTATAGGGTCTTGGGCTACCGTGGCAGAAAAAACGGTGCGGACTCTACGGTGTACAACGATGTTCAAAATACTATCGACCTGTTTGCTGACGGAAAAATTTCTCCGCCCCAGGCGTACAACCATCTGCTACAGCTGAAAAAGCCCGAAGAGGTCAAGCCCGCCGATTCAACGGCGGTGGATTCGACGAAAGCTGATTCTACGGTAATCAATGCTGTCGCAGCGGATACTGTCGCTGCCGCCGCAACCGATACGACCAGCAACTAGCGACATCTTGAGACCATCGGTTCTAACCACCAACCACTAATCACTAACGGCTTACGGCCTGACTTTCCTGATACCTATTTCCCGCAGCGCTTGGCGTTGTTGGGCAGCCCCATCAGCTCGAAGGCGTTCTTGCAACGGAGCCGCAGGTCGTCTTTTTCTTTCTGCGGAACGCCCTTGATCAAGGAGCGTTCCCAGAGGATATTAGCGGTCATGTAGGTGTAGTTGCTCTTGATGGATTTTTCTTCGGCAGACTTGTATAGTTTTTCGGCTTCGGAGTCTCCCAGGAGTCTCTTGACCTTTGCCGCAGTGTAGGCGTAAAAGCCGCCGTCCGTATCGCTGTTCTTGCCCGTCATCTTGAGGGCGGCGTTGGCCTCGTCTTCGTGGCCCGCTCCAGCGTAGGCGATGGCGCATTCCGAATAGTAGGCTGCCTTCAGGGCTTCGTCCCGTTTCTTGATATCGCCATCGTCAATGGAGCGGCAAATCTTTTCGGCGTCGCCATACTTTTCCCGGGCGTTGGCCAGTGCCACCTTCGACTGGTTGAGCATCAATGCGGAATTATCGTCCAGGGCTTCGGGACGCACCACCTTCAGTAGGGAATCCGCAAAGTCCAGGTCCAGACTCATGATACGGACTCTCGCCATAGACAACAAGACACGACCTTCGGAGGCCAGGTCCGATTCCTTGCGGCTTGCAAGCAGTGCACGCTCTAGCTGGCCGTAACCTTTGGCGAATTTGCCGTTGGCAATGGACTTCTGGGCCCGAAAGGCCAGCGTCGAAGACTCGGAAGCGAAGCTCATTCCCGAAAAAAGAAAAACAAGGGCCAGGGCGAAGATTCTATTTACCATAGGGTCTCCACCATGTAGGGAATGCTATCGCGGTTGGGCATGTTCCTATTGATAATCCACATGTTGGAAATGCCTTCCATCAGCTCGTCTGCATTGTCCAAGGTCTGTTCCGTAGATTCCATGAAGTCCGAAAGACCGACGGTGATCTTTCCAAGTTCGGTAATCATGTCGTCTGCGCGACCCACCGTTCCCTCAAGCTTGCCCATGAGCCCGTCCACCTTTCCGGGCAGGGGCTTCAGCTCTTTCATCATGCCCGAGACATCGTCCATCATGCCGGAGACGTTACTCATCACGGTGTCCATCCGGTTCACGAGGGGCGGAACAGATAGTTGCAGCGTGTCCATCAGGTCCGAAACCTTGTGTATTGCCCTTGTGCCGCTGAGGGTGATGTCGTCCAGGCGGTAGAGCTGCCTGTTCAGGTTGTCGTAGAGGGCGCGAGAGCCGAACAGGGCGCCGATGGTAGTTCCCGTATCCATGGCCATGGCCACCAGGGTGTCTGCGGCATCGATAAGCTGGTTCACGCGGCCTAGCAGTTCGTTGGCCGTTTCCAGCACCGTCTCGATATCCTGAGCCTTGCCCGGCGGCAAAAAGTCACCGTCTTCTAACACACGCCCTTTCCCGCGCTTGACATCGATGTTGACCACACGGGCCGAAATCACGTTCTGGTCACGGATGGCGTACACCTGGGCGCTGTCGGTAATCCAGTTCTGGAATTGCTTTCGGAGTGTGAATTCCATATAGACGCCGTCGCCCTCGATCTTCATGTCCGAAATCTGACCCACATCTACACCGCTAATCTGCACGCGGGTGCCGGGCCTAAGACCCAGGGCCTTGTCGAAGGAACTGTGGAGCTTGTACTCCTCCACGCCGATCATTCCGCTGGTAAAAAGCTTCGTATAGAGCACAAGCCCGAATACCATCACGGCAACCGTAAAGAAGATACCGACCAAAAGGCCGGACATCTCCATCCAGTTTATCTGCTTGATGGGCTTGAACTTCATGAAAAAAAATATAGAAACAGGTTTGGCCAGTGTTTGGTGATTAATGACTGGTGATTAGGGGTTAGGGGGAGGCATCCCCCTGGTTTCAGCCCGCCCTGCGGTCTTCCACCACCCCTACTCCTAGGGGCTTCGCCCCTAAAACCCCTAATCTCTAGCATCGGGGGTCTGAGGTCACCGCGCTTTGAACCGGACTTTTCATTACCTATCTTTAAACCATGAATTTCCTTGAATTTTTGGATAAATCGGTTACTCCCTACCATACGGTAGAGAGTCTCAAGCAGGTTTTAGCGTCTGCAGGCGCCACGATAAAGCTCTTTGAGCGGGGCGGGGCCCTCATTGCCGTTCGCCCTCCACAGGCGGCTGATGGAGAATCTAAGTTCAAGATTGCCCTGGCCCATACAGACTACCCGACATTGAAAATTACCCCCAATCCGGACTGTTCGGCTGCGGGCGTGCGGACCCTCCACCCCGAAGTTTACGGCAGTCCCATTCTCGCCAGCTGGCTGGACCGAGATTTAGGATACGCCGGACTTTTGGCCTACGGACTGGGAGGCAAGGTACAGACAAAGTTGTTTCGTGGAAAAAAGTTGTTCCGCATTCCGCAGCTTGCAGTCCACCTGAACCGAAATGTCAATCAGGACGGCCTGAAGGTGAACCCCCAGACGGACTTGAACGCCTTGTGGACGGCCGTTGGCGGCAAGGAACGCTTTGTGGACGCCCTGTCTGCAGAACTTCCTGAGGGAGCGCGTCTTCTGGATTTTGACGTGCAGCTGTTCGATGCTCAAACCGCACAGCTAGGCGGCTTTGAAGACGAATGGATTTATTCTGGCCGGCTCGACAACCTTTCCAGCTGCCACGCCATCGCAGAAGCCTTTGCCAAGGCGGAACCTTCGGAGCATGATTTCCAGGTGGCCGCCTTCTTCAACAACGAAGAGGTGGGTTCTACTACCCGCGAAGGTGCCGCCGGCAATTTCTTGAAAAGTGTTTTGGATTCTTTAACTCCGAATTCCGAATTCCGAACTCCGAATTCACTCGCCCTTTCTATCGACATGGCCCATGCCTGCCACCCAAACTTTGTCGCCAAACACGAGCCGAACCACTCCCCAGTTCTTGGCGGAGGAATTGTCCTTAAGGTCAATGCGCAAAAGCGTTATGCTAGTGATGTGTTTTCTAACGCTCAGTTCAAGCTGCTTTGCGAACAAAATAACATTTCGTACCAGACATTTGTCATGCGTAACGACATGCCTTGCGGCTCTACGGTGGGGCTTGCTGTTTCAGCTGGCCTAGGGATTCCCACAGTGGATATTGGCGAACCCATGCTCAGCATGCACAGTATCCGCGAGATGACTGCAAAAAAAGATCACGAGAGCATGATAAAAATCATATCATCGTTTTATAGATAAGAGCAATCTTTTTTGATCCGGAAATGCAGGTCGTAGCGGAAGGAATCTGGCCGTTGGATTTTCTGGAGCGCGTACGGTAATTTTTTAGTGAAGCAGTTGTTGAGTGTGCTTATGACCTTTGGTGTCATTTTGTCCATATTGAAATAGGCGAAAACGACCACATTTGCTGAGTCGAATTGCTTGCCCAGTTTTTTAGAAAAGAAAGTGGAATCGCTTGAAAAGTTGTTGCGATCTTGAACGAAAGACGGTCCTATAACATCGTGTTTTGTGTATGCATAAGGGTGGTAACCGTTGAATCCGACAAACAGGTATCGTGTTTCTCCAAGAGCATCGAGAACCTCGTCTAGATACATAGCATTGTCCTTGCTTCTCTGGATATCCCTGATGACGTTTTCGTTCACCTTGAATTCTGGCAGATTCGAAAAGCCTGTCCCTAGGAAGCAAGCAAGAACGATGGCCGTTATAAAGTTCAGCTGGATTTGCTTATTGCCGCAGCAAGGGCTAGAACAATAGTTGATGATGTTATAAATGAGAATGCCATAAAAGGGGAGCGCGAAAATATGATGATGATTGTAGTATTGTCCTCCGAGACCAACGGCAAAGGAGGCCGCGTAAAGGGCGACAAAGATCCAAAAAATTTGAAGGAAGGATAGGATTTTTTCGTAGGTAGAATGACTTTCTGTCCATTTTTTTGTGTAAATAATGATGTTTACGGTAATGAGCGCATATATGCAAACTTCTAGTGCTTTGGAATAGTGTCCTATGTCATCGAAAATACGGAAAATTTGACTGGCCCTGTCCCAGGGGGAGCCATAAATAGAAAGATGAGAACCGAACATGTTGGCTAGATAAATCGTAAAGTAGGGAATGAAAGATTTTGTGACTAGCAGCAACAGGAGTGAAAAAAAGGCGGCATAGGCGATGGGCAGGGCAAAGTGATAAAAGAAGTCCTTGGGTTGCCGCACATAGAATAGAAGGGCAGCAACGCCCAGTAAAAAGAACGGTTCTTTGAACATGGTCGCCATGCCAAGAAAAACGCCAGAAATAACGATAGAGGGGCTGTAAATTTTGGATTTGCTTTTTTGAAGCCCCATGGAGAAGAACGAAAGAAAAAGTGCTGCAGCTCCGAAAATCTCAACTTGAACCTCTCCGGAACGTAGTTCGGCGAATGTTGCCAAAAATAGGGAAATGTACAAGACAGAACAGGAAATGGCGACGATGGCAACGGGGTTCAGTTTGTTTGTTATTCCCTTGTATAGGGAATATACCGTCGGGAGTATTGCCACGACCAGAAACGAAAGAAATGAAAAAATATTAACTAGGTAAAAACCGTTTGTTATTTTGTATGATATTGCGGACAATAAAAAAATCATGGGGGGCTTGTTTTCGTATAGGCCTGCATAGGGCTGTATTCCATGAGAAAGTCCCTTGCCAATGGCGTAGTACATGCCGGTATCCCAGTTGGCAATTTCCATTAGCTCGTAGCCTAGTCTGCCCAGGACTTCTGGAGCGGCTTGAATTAGGAATAAGCATGTCACCAGGAATAGGGCTGCAAAGTAGGCAAAACTGATTTTATGGGATATGGCAAAATTCAGAATTTTATGCATAGGACAATCTCTTGTAAGCAAAAAATAAAAAAAAGGATAAATGTTCTATATTTCTCTGTATGGAAGTAAAGGAAAAGGCCGCTGGTTGGGGAGGGAGATTCCTGAACCAACCCTCATTGTTGGGACAGGTTGTTCGGTACCTGTTTACGGGAGGGTTTTCTTTTCTTTTAGATTTTGGGCTGTTTGCTCTTTGTTTGTATGCCCTTGAATGGCATTACCTGCTTGCCAATTTGATTGGTCTTATAGCAGGTCTTGTACTTAATTACTTTTTAAGCATTGTCTGGGTTTTTGTTGCCTGTAAAAGAACCCTGGAAAAAAACAAGGGGCTCGAATTTGCTTTGTTTGTCTTGGTTGGTGTTGTTGGAGTGGGAATAAACCAATTGCTGATGTATGTGATGGTTGATGGGCTGGGCGTAAATGAGATGGTATCAAAGATGATTGCCGCAGTCTTGGTGCTGATGTGGAATTTCGGCGCGCGGAAGTTTATGCTTTTCCGCGAAAAGAAGACTACGTGATGAGGAGCATGGTCTATGACCGATGAAAAAGTTGCTGTTATTGCGGGGGCTGGTCCTGCAGGACTTACTGCCGCTCTTGAACTTTTGCGTACGACGAATGTGAAGCCTGTGATTTTTGAGGCTGAAGATGTTATCGGTGGAATCTCCCGTACTGCGCGCTATAATGGGAACCGCATGGATATAGGCGGTCACCGCTTCTTTAGTAAGAGCGATACGGTAATGGACTGGTGGCAAGGAATTCTGCCGCTGCAGGGCTCCGCCAGTAAAGATGACATCGCCATCGGGCGCAGCGTACCGCTGGTGCAGGGTGGCCCCGATCCAGAAAAGACGGACTATGTGATGCTTTGTCGCAGCCGTCTTTCGCGAATTCTTTTTCTGCGCAAGCTCTTCGACTATCCTGTGAGTCTGAACGGTGATACAATTCGCAACTTAGGACTCTGGCGAATGTTCAAAATAGGCATGAGCTACCTCAAAGTACAATTACTCCCGGCCCGCAAGGAAAAGAGTCTAGAAGACTTTATGGTTAACCGCTTTGGCGTGGAGCTTTACCGCACTTTCTTCCGGGATTATACCGAAAAGGTGTGGGGAGTGCCTTGCAACAAGATTAGCCCCGACTGGGGTGGCCAGCGCATCAAGGGCCTTTCTATCACAAAAACGGTAATCCATGCTGTGAAGCAGATTTTTGCGAGCAAGAAAAAGTCAGGCGCCGAAGGTGCGGATATCCGCCAGAAGGATACCGAGACAAGCCTTATCGGGCAGTTTCTGTACCCGAAATACGGTCCGGGCCAGCTCTGGGAAACGGTGGCCGAGAAGGTGTTGGAGAAAGGTGGCGAGATTCACATGAACTCGAAGGTAGTGGGTGTGAACCGCTCTTCCGATGGCAAGCATGTAGAAAGCGTGGTTGTGGACCGCGGAAATTCTACGGAAACGATACCCTGTGACTATTTCCTCAGTACCATGCCGGTGAAAGAACTGGTGGTCGCCATGGACAACGGGAAGAACCCTGTGCCGGCAGAAGTCAAACGTGTGGCCGATGGTCTAGTTTATCGCGACTTCATCACCGTAGGCTTGCTGCTCGATAAGCTGCTTATCAAGAACCCTGCAAAGCCTGGCACTCCCGAAAGCAAGCTCAAGTTCGTGGCGGACAACTGGATTTACGTGCAGGAATCCGACGTGAAGCTGGGCCGCATCCAGATTTTCAACAACTGGAGCCCCTACCTGGTGGCCGACCCCGAAAAGGTTTGGATTGGTCTTGAATACTTTGCCACCGAAGGCGACGAGATGTGGTGCATGCCCGATGCGGACTTTATCAAGTTTGCCATTGCGGAACTGGACAAGATTGATGTGGCAAGGCCCGATGCGGTTCGCGACTCCGTGGTATTCCACATCAGGAAGGCATATCCCGCATACTTTGGTACTTATGGTGAGTTTGACAAGATCCGCGCATACGTGGATCCGGTGGAAAACCTGTTCCTCATGGGCCGTAACGGCATGCACAAGTACAACAATATGGATCACAGCATGCTTGCTGCCATGGAAGTGGTAAAGTGCATTCGCGAAAAATCTACGGACAAGACAGCCCTCTGGAATGTGAATAGCGAAGAAGATTACCACGAGGGCAAGAAAGTCTGATGAAAATTAAGCGTCTGCTCAAATGTCCGGAACTTTATCTGGCGATACTCCTTGCTGTCCTCGGACTGCTTTATTGTTCCGGGAAGATTGTGGGCAAGAATGTCACCCTGCAGCGTGGTCATGAAACAATTCAGACGGCGTTTCCCCTTTTGGAAAACATGGACCAAGGGGAAGTTTTCACTGTTTCTTTTGATGTGAATTCTGATTCTCCCTATGATATTCATGTCATTCCAGATGACTGCGTCCAGAGATTTTCTGTTAACGGGTATGAGGTTGAACTAGATGGAATCACAGGACGTTGTGATTATAATGCCGGTTTTTGGCTAGATTACAAACGGTTTAGGGGAACGGGGAAGGACCATTTTGAAGTTCGTATTCGGAATGGTGGCGGTCCTGGTGGACTAAACGTCAAAATAGTATCGGACCGTGCCCTAGTTTACACGGTTCTGAAGTATTTGGTGTACACTGTTTTTGTGGCCCTATGCCTATGCATCTTGTTAAGGTTGAAAATTGGCTGGGTGCCGTTAGTCATTATCATCTTTGGAATTGTGCTGAGGTGCATATTTGTTGATGCTATGTCTGCACCGGCAAAGTTTGGTCATGATGTGGATGGACACGTGTCGTATGTGCAGTACATTGTGGACAATAAAAAAATTCCTCAAAGTGAAGATTGCTGGACCTGCTATCACCCACCAGTCTATTTTGCGCTGATGGCCCCGGTTTGGAAAAGCGCCGACATGCTGAATATGCATGGCGACGTGGCTTTGCAGATGTTCAGTTTTCTTCTGTCTGTGGCTATTCTGATAATGGGATTCCTGGTGATGCGTGTGCTTTTGAAAGGCTCTGCCCTAAATGTGGCGACCTTGGTATGGACCTTTTGGCCTGTACTTATTTTATCGTGTTCGCGCATAGGCAACGATCAGTTATTTTACTTGCTTCATATTGTTTGCTTATGGGGTGGGCTTGGCTACATTAGGAACCGGAACGGAAGACTATTGTTTGTTGCGGTACTTGCAAGTTTTCTGGCCGTTTGGACAAAGTCTACCGGTGTAATTACGGTGGGCGTTTGCGCCCTGTCTATTTTGGCTGGCTATTTTTCTCCTGTCGGCGGTTTTCGTCTTAAGAAGATGGAGGTGGCGTCGATATGCTTGTTCCTGCTGGTGTTGGTGAGTTGCGGCTTGAAGTTTTTCACTGGTTCGGAGGAGTTGGTCAACAATGCGCATTCATTAAATGGTAAGCTTAGGGTTGGAAGCGATATAGTGAACTTCTTGTATATTGACATCCGTCAGTTGATAGGGACGCCTTTCACGAATCCCTGGGACGACGAGTTGGGTCGGCAATATTTCTTGAACTATATGCAAAAAACATCGCTGTTTGGAGAATTTATCTTACTACGTGACTCGGCTGGTCGCCTATTTGCAGAAGCGACCAACATCTCTTTCTTTGTTTTGGTGATTTATGGATTGCGAGGTTTCTGGAAAAGGCGAATGGAGCGGTCGTGGCTTGTTATGGTGTTGCAGCTTGTTGCATTTGTCAGCGCACTGGCCGTATTGCGGAACCAGTATCCCTATTCTTCCAGCAATGATTTCCGCTATATTGTTCCATCTCTGTTGTCGGTTATCCCGTTTATGACTGTGGGAATAACGGAGGTCAATGGATCGGCAAAATGGAAATTTTTGGGGTACTTAGCGTCGGCCATTTTTGCGGTATCTTCGATTGTCGTGATGGCAATGGTGATAGCCCACCCCTAAAAGGGGTTCCTTTGGGGGAATGTGGTCTACATTAGCTGTTTTTTGTATAATGTGTTAGATGGAATTTGATGAAGGCCTAAAAATGCGATTGTTGTTGATATTGTTGTGTGTGCTGTCGGTGTCGCTTTTTGCGCGCCCTATAAACGATGGCAATAAACTGTTCAAGAACGGCGACTATGCCGGTGCTCTTGAAAAGTATATGAAGGCACGTGAGGCAGAGCCTGCAAACCCATTGTTGTTTTACAATATCGGTACCTGCCAGTACAAGCTGGGCAATTATGACGAGGCTAAGAAGGAACTGGAAAGCGCCGTGCGTATGCCCGACAAGAAAATGGCGGCCAAGGCTGCCTACAACCTGGCCAATACACACTTCCGCATAGGCGAAAAGTCTGCCGAAGGTAGCGAACGGATTGCCGCCTGGCGAGAATCCGTGGCCTATCTGAAAAAGGCTATCGACTTGGACAACGGTTTTGAAAATGCCAAGAAGAACGTGGAAATCGTGCAGCGCAAGCTGAAAGAGGAACTGGACAAGCAAAAGCAGAACCAGGAGCAGAATCAGGACCAGAACAACGACCAGAAGCAGCCGCCCCTGAGCGAAAAGGCGAAGGAAGTTCTGGCCCGTGCATTGCAGCTTTGCAAGGATGGCAAGTATGCCGAAGCAAAAGAAATGCTTGAGAACCTGATTGCCGAAGACGAAACGGCAGGGCAGCTTAGCGGCCACGTGCAGCGCATTGACGATGTCATCGAGATCAAGGCCGGTCGCAAGCCCAAGGCTAAAATTGACGCCAGCAACACCGACAACGACTTGGAGGTAATCTGATGATTATAATTCGGGGTTCGGAGTTCGGAGTTCGGAATTGTCATTGCGAGGTGGTGCCGAGGCAAACCCTTTCGTCTTTCGTCTTTCGTCTTTCGTCTATAGTTTTGTTCCTTGCGGTTGTCGCCTTTGCCGCCCCCAAGTCGGCATCGGCTTACTACAGCGATGCGGCCTTCCAGTATATCGAAAACCGCTTGCCCTCCGCAGAAATTACCTGTAACGAGGGCCTGCAATACTACCCCAACGATCAGAAATTGCAAATGCTCTTGGACCGTATTCACGAGGCTAAGGACGAGCAGAAGAACGAAAACAAGAAAAACGACAAGAACCAGGATAACAACCAGGATCAGAACCAAGACCAGAGTCAGGACCAGCAAAATCAGGACCAGAACGGCGACGGCCAGAGTTCTTCTAGCGGCGAGGACCAGAATCAAGATCAAAATCAGGACCAAAACGGCGGCGCGTCCAGCAGCAGCCAGGAAGGCGGTGAAAGTTCCGACAGTAACGGCGGTGCCGGTGAGCAGCCGCAGCCCGAACAGCCCGAAGAAGGTTCAAGCGACAGCCAGGGCGATTCCTCCGACGATAGCGCAGAACCGGAGGAACAGCCCGTGCCCATGGGGGAGATGAGCCCCGAAGAGGCGGCACAGCTGTTGAAGGATTTTGATGAACAGAACGGCGAACGCAAGCCTTGGAAGCCTATCCGCGGCCAGGCACGGCCTGCTAAGGACTGGTAAGGTGAGGGCCATTCCCAATGCCCTCCCGCACCTTCGCCGCTATAGACTTAAAGTCATTCTTTGCCTCGGTGGAATGTATCCTCCGGGGGCTTGACCCCTTAAAGGCAAAGCTGGTGGTGGCCGACGAGAGCCGTACCGAAAAGACCATCTGCCTTGCGGTGACGCCTGCGTTGAAGGCTTACGGGATTCCCGGACGGGCCCGGCTTTTCGAAGTGAACCAGAAGGTCCGCGAGGTGGAACGACGCACCGGCGAGAAGGTGGAGTTCTTGATTGCAAAACCCCAGATGGCAAGGTACGTGGAGTATTCCACCAAGGTCTATAACGTTTACCTCAAGTACGTGAGCGCCGAGGACATCCACGCCTATTCCATCGACGAATGTTTCTTGGACTTGACGAAGTACCTCAAACTGTACAAGAAAACCGCACGTGAGCTGGTAAAGACCATCATCCAGGACGTACTTGCCACTACGGGAATTACTGCAACAGGCGGCATCGGTACAAACCTTTACCTGTGCAAGATTGCCATGGACATCATGGCAAAGCATGTAGAAGCGGATAGCGACGGCGTGCGCATTGCAGAACTGGACGAGATGAGTTACCGCAGGCAGCTGTGGGCCCACAAGCCCATTACCAATTTTTGGCAGGTGGGCCGTGGCATCGCAGCCAGGCTAGAAAAATGCCACCTGAACCGTGGGCGGGGAATCCATACCATGGGCGACATCGCCCGTGTAAGCGTCAAGGAGCCCGACGCCCTGTACAAGATGTTCGGCGTGAATGCGGAGATTTTGATTGATCACGCCTGGGGTTACGAACCCTGCACCATCGCCGACATCAAGAGGGCGAAACCCCAGTCCCAGAGCATGGGGGAGGGTCAGGTATTGCAGGACCCGTACCCCTTTGACAAGGCCCGCCTGGTGGTGCGGGAAATGGTGGATACGGTATCCATGCGCCTGGTGGAAAATGACTTGGTAGCCAAGGGCATGGTGCTTACGGTAGGTTACGACCGGGAGAATGTGGACAAGGGAATTTACCACGGCGAAACGGTCATCGATTTTTACGGACGCACCGTGCCAAAACCCGCCCACGGCACGGCCTCCATCGGGCATTACACCAGTTCCCAGTCCGCCTTTGCCGAGGCGGTCATGCGGCTTTTTGACCGGATTGTGGACCCGCAACTGACGGTGCGTCGCCTGAACCTGGTGGCCATCGACGTGGTAGATGAAAGCAACCAGGGCTACGACCTGTTTACCGATGCCCAAAAGCAGGAGCGTGAAAAGAAACGCCTCAAGGCGGAACTGCTCATCAAGAAGCGCTTCGGCAAGAACGCCATCGTCAAGGGCATGGACCTGCAGGAGGGCGCCACCACCGTAGAGCGAAATGGACAAATCGGAGGACACCGTGCATAGTCATGAGTTGTCAGTTGTGAGTTATGAGTTTTAATTATGGACTAAAACATTTTTGTACTTTTCTCAGAGGCGCATAGCGCCGACTCATGACCCATGACTCAGGACTACACAGACATAATAGACCTGCCCTACCCGAGAGACGACTGGAACTTTCTCATGAAGCACCCCCGCATGAGCATGGAATCCCGTGCCAAGATATTCGCCCCCTTTGCGGCGCTACGGGGCCACAGCACCGCCCTGGCCAAGACCGCCGAGCAGAAACTGGACGACGTGGCCCACGAATTGACCCTGGACGATCAGGAATTTTAAAGGCCCTCGCTTGCGCGGGGGCCTTGCTCCTGAATGGTTTTTGCAGCGTTTTTTACTTCAATCGAATGGCCTTCACCATCTTCTGGCTGCCCTGACGGATAACCAGGAAGGCAGCTCCCTGGTAACTTGTTTCCAGGGAGACGCTGTTGGCCCCACGGGTGGCGTTCACGTTTTTGCTTGTGATCACCTGACCCAGACTGTTCATGAGCGTGACACTTGCGCGACCTGCGGTGGTGGCATTAAAGTTGGCTGTGATGATGCCGTGCTGCACGGAGAGGTGGAAGCTCTTGGCGATAGCGGGTGTGCCCAGAATGGCAGAAGTCTTCGGGGTGACGGTCTTGGCGTTTGCGGCGCCTTCGTCCGTATCGACCTTTGAACCGGTGGCGATGCCTTCCAAAGTGGGTAATGTCTTGTTGAAGGTCTCCAGCACGTCGTAGGTTCCGTCGGCCTTGTAAAGACGAACTTCGTCAATAACGATAGTTCCAGTTAGCATAGTTCCGTAAACATTGATGCCGATGGCCATGACATTACTTTGGCTTCCAACCTTCCCGGTTTTGGGATCGGCTTTTGAAAAGTCCAAACCGCCTGCACCAAAGGGAATCTTGTACTCTGTCCAGGATGTCGACAGATCCTTATTGTCAAGGTTGAAATCGCTCCAGACATAATCTGCAGTGGACATTTCGAAGACGCTGACCGTGTGCCAGCCATAGTCCTGCCCATCGAGGAAACCATCCTTGATATTGACCTTCATGACGAAGGAGACGGCATTGTAGTTCGACCAGTTCTTGCCGCCGAGCTCGATGCGCACGGTGCCGGTTTCGCTTTCCTTTTTGTCCACTCCGGTGTAGGTAACCACGAGAGACTGGTCGGCATCGGAGCAGGCTGCCAGCTTCTTTTCAATAAAGCTGGAACCAGTAAGAGCAGGCAAACTGTATGCCTCGCGGATGGCGTTGATTGCCTCCAAGTCAACAATCTGGCCAATGGTTCCATACTTGGACTGGCGTCTGATATAGGCCATGTTGTCGTATTGGTCGGCTTCGTTACCCATGTCCCAAAGGATGGGAACCAAACCGTATTCCTTGGCGGCGGCAGCGACATCCTTGTGCCATTGGACGCGGCCTCTCAGGTGATTTTCAAGGCTGGTGCAGGGAACATCCGGGGTGCGGACATTGGCGCCAAATTCACCGACAATGACCGGATAGCCCTTGTCGGCGTAGTTGGTCTTCATCTTCTGGAATTGCGCTCTGACATGGGCGTTGGTGTAATCGCTTGCATCAGCCTTTCCTGTCCATGCGTTATAGCCGGCATTGCGCTTGGGGTCTGTTCCGATAAAGTCGGCACCGTAGAAGAATTGCGGGATAATCATCTCGTTGTTAGGAGCACCCCAGTCATCTTCTTTGGGCATAAGGGTAAACTGATAGGGGTCGTAATAATGGACCTCAAACATCAGGCGCCCTGTTGCAGGATCTGTGGGGAAGGTAGATGTAGGGGCGTTGGCGACAGACTTGTCGATATCGGTGTCAAGCCCCTGGATAATCAAAGTACGTGTAGCATTGTTGCCGCCTGTATTGCGGACAGTGGTGATGAATGTCTGGTAGTAGGCCATCAACGTGGCTACATGGTCTGCTGTCCAGGAGCCTCCTTTAGGAGCGGGCTCGTTTGCGCCGGCAAAGAGCAGGTGCTTGTCGTAATCCTTGAACTTGTTGGCTATCTGGGTCCAGTAGTTTTGCAATTTCGTATTGATGCCGTCATCGACAGTAGTGCCGATGTTCTTCTGGAACCAATAGTTAGGATTTTCGTGATGGATGTTCAGGATGACATAGAGCCCTTCTGCAAGGGCCAGGTCCACAACCGTCTTGACGGAATCCAGCCAACCAGAATTGATAACTCCATTGCTTGCGTGGGTATCCCAGGCGCAGGGAATGCGCACGGTAGAGAACCCTGCCGCCTTGATTCCCGCGAACACGGGCGCAGTCGGGAACGGGTTGCCCCATGAGGTAGGGTCATTGGGAGATTCCATGGAGTTTCCGATGTTGAAACCGAAACCCATTTCGCTTATCAGGGTAGAAGCTTGGGGAAGGTCTGCCGCAAGGGAGATAGTGGCACTGGCGGCAATGGCCAGGCCAAACGCGGCGGTCTTTTTCAAGATATTCATACTCAATCCTTTTTTTGTTGTTATCCCGTGGTAAATATAACTTGAACCAGTGGAAAACCGTAGGCAGGTTTTGTTTACATTGTGGACATATTGTCCAAAATAAGCAGGTTTGTAAGAATTGGGTAAGTTATCGCTTACCCTTGTATTCTGCAATGGCCATGCCCATGACGATGGTGGTGGCTCCTGCCCAGGCCACAGGAGAGATGCGTTCCCCGATGGCAATCATGGCGGTGATGATGGTTACCAGGGGCAGGGCATAGACATAGTTGCTGGCCAGGACCGTACCCAGTTTTTCGAGGACGGTGTTCCACGCCACATAGCCCAGTAGCGAAGAGAATATGGCGAGGCACAAAAAGTTAAACGCCACCACGGGTTCGGCAAAGTTTTCCCAAGGAATGAAACGCCCTTGCAGGTGTTCTGCCGCCATGAGGGGGATGGAACTGACAATGCTGTAGAAGAAAATTTTCCGGGTGATGAACAGGGGGCTGTACCGCGCCTTGAAGGGCTTGAGGCTCAGGGAGTAGATGGTCCAGAGGATGGCTGCCGCAAAGGCGAGGAAATCTCCCAGGGGTGAAAGCTTCAATATGAACTTGCCGTTGAGGACCACCAGCACCATCCCTACGAAAGTCAGCAGGGAACCCAGGATTTGTCTGGACTTGAGCCGTTCGCTTTTGAACAGGAGCCCTCCAAAAATCATGATGAGCAGCGGGTTGGTACAGACGATGAGGGATACGTTAGAAGAAGGCGACAGGGTGAGGGCCGTATTTTCCGCCCAAAAGTACAGCGTACCGCCGGTGATGCCGCTAATGAACAGCAAAAACTCGTCCTTGAAGTTTTGCGCCAGGATTTTCTTGTGGTTTATGGCCAGCAACAGCAGGTAGGTGAACACGAACCGGATAAAGAACACCTGTACCGCCGAAAAACCGTGGGTCAGCAGGACCTTGGTACTCACAAAGCTCGTGCCCCAGAAGATTACGGTGGCAACGGCCAATATGTGCCAGATGGCGGTGCTGTTTTTCATCGCGAGAAATGTAGAAAATAGGTGTGAGTTCGGGCTTACAGCCCTTTGAGTTATGAGTTGTCAGTTGTGAGGGATGACTAACCCCTGAATTACTATATTCTTCTCGTATAACCTGGAGTTTTTTTATGGAAATCAAATGGCTTAATCCCGATGCAAAGTTTGACCGCCTCGTTCTTGCAGGCGATATTGGCGGCACCAACACGAACCTTGGCCTTGTGGGCTACAAGGATGGCAAGTTCACGCTGATTCTTGAAACGGTGTGCCCCTCCAAGGACATCGACGGTCTCGACGCTCCTATCCGCGAGACGCTCAAGCTTGCCGCGGAAAGTCGTGCTGACCTCAAGCCCAGTCACGTGTGCATCAGCGCCGCGGGCCCGGTGGCCGCCAACAAGTGTGTGATGACCAACCTGCCCTGGAGCGTGGATGGCGACGCCCTCACCGCGGCGACCGGCATCCCGACGCTCGTCATCAACGACTTCATGGCCATCAGCTACGGCATCCCGACTTTGGACGTGGATGACCCCAAACAGATTTTCAAGCTCACCCATACCGACGGCAGTGAACCCGCCCCGCAGAAGGCGACCAAGGCGGTCATCGGCCCGGGTACCGGCATGGGTGTCGGCTTCCTCGCGTTCGATGGCGAGAAGTACATCCCCGCTTCTTCGGAAGGCGGGCATTCCACCTTCGCTCCCTTCGACAAGGATTCCCAGGAATTCCACGACTACATGGAAAAGAAGATTGGTACCGTGCCCGGCGT
>CAMHDS010000024.1 GCA_946183925.1 uncultured Fibrobacter sp.
GCACGTCGATGGCCTTGTCCGGCAAGAAACGTTCGCTGATGTAGCGTTCCGCCAACAGGACCGCCGCACGGACGGCGTCGGGCGTGTAACGCACCTTGTGGTGGGCCTCGTACTTGGCGCGGAGCCCGTCCAGAATTAGAATAGAATCTTCGGCGTTGGGCGGATTCACCACGATGGTCTGGAAACGGCGTTCTAGGGCCGCGTCCTTCTCGATGTACTTGCGGTATTCATCGATGGTGGTAGCACCTATGCACTGGAGCTCGCCTCGGGCCAGCGCCGGCTTGAAAATGTTGGAGGCGTCCAGGCTGCCTTCGGAGCCGCCTGCGCCTACGATGGTGTGGAGTTCGTCGATAAAGAGGATAACGGAACTGTCCACACGCTGGAGTTCCATGATGAGACCCTTGACACGTTCCTCGAACTGGCCGCGGTACTTGGTGCCCGCCACCATGGCGGCAACATCCAAAGTCACCACACGCTTGTTCATGAGGAGTTCAGGAATCTTCTTCTGCACGATTTTCTGGGCCAGGCCTTCCACGATGGCGGTCTTGCCTACGCCAGGCTCGCCGATAAGGGCGGGATTGTTTTTCTTGCGGCGGCAGAGGATCTGGATAAGCCGTTCGATTTCCTGCTCGCGGCCGATGATGGGGTCCAGCTTGCCTTGGCGGGCCAGGGCCGTCAGGTCTCGGCCGAAATGGTCCAGGATAGGCGTCTTGGACTTGGAGCCGGGACGCCCCTGGGGGCCGCCTTGTCTCGGGCTAGAAATGGGTTCGTCGGGCTGATCGTCGGCACTGCCCCGCTTGAGCTGGTCCAGGGCCTGCTGAAAGCTCTCGAAAGTCACGTTGTAGGTGGAAAGAGTGGCCGCCGCCGGAGAATCGCTCTGCTGGAGTATGGCAAGCATCAAGTGCTCGGGACCGATATACTGGTCGCCTTCTTCCTTTGCAATCTTTGCGGCGTTGAACATGACCGCCTTGGTGCGGGCGGTAAAGGCCAAAAGGCCTCCGCGGTTGTCGCCGCCGATGGTCATGAGGCCGCCATCGTTGGTGAGGGCCCGCTGGACAACCTCCCCCAATTCCGCAAGGTTCACCTTCAGGGCCTTCAGGGTCTCGGAGGCATAGCCAGAATCTTCGCGGACAAGTCCCAAAAGAAGGTGTTCCACCGTAATGCTGTCGCTTCCCAGGTTTCGGGCCGCCATACGGGCCGCCTGGAGGACCGCCTTTGCCTTTGCAGAAAAAATACCGTTATTCTCAGACATATTGTTAATTATGAATTCGGAGTTCGGAATTCGGAATTAGATTTTTAGACAATATAATTTTTTTTAGAGTCAATTCCTAATTCATACTTCCTAATTCGGAATTATTGAATCACTCCGCCGTGCATCACGACCCTGCGTTTGGCGAAACTCGCCAATTTTTCGTCGTGGGTCACGATGAGGAAGGCCTGATTGAACTTTTCGTTCAGTTCGCCAATCAGCTCGTTGAGCATCTGGGAATTGGCCTCGTCCAGGTTGCCGCTGGGTTCGTCGGCCAGCACCAAATCAGGATGGTTCATGAGGGCACGGGCGATGGCCACACGCTGGCGTTCGCCGCCACTGAGTTCCCTGGGCAAGTGTTTGAGGCGGTCCTTGAGACCCACCGTTTCCAACAGCATGGCGGCACGCTCCTTGCATTCCGCCTCGGAGGTTCCCAAGATGCGGCCCGGAACGCAGACGTTCTCGATGGCCGTAAATTCACTGAGCAAGTGGTGGAACTGGAAAACAAAACCTACCTGCACCCGGTGGTACATGTCCCGCTCCTGGCTGCTGAACTTGGAAAGGGGCTTGCCCTTGAAAAGGATTTCACCGGAAGTGGGCGTGTCCAGCATGCCCACCAGGTTCAAGAAGGTGGACTTGCCCGACCCCGAAGAACCGGTGAGAGCCACCAGCTCGCCCGCTTCCATGGAAAAGTTTACACCCTTGAGAATTTCAAGGTCTTCACCCGTTTCGGAGAACACCCGCCGGAGGTCGACTGTCTGTAATAAACTACTCATGTCTAATCGCTCCCACGGGGTCAAGCCTGCTTGCCTTCCAGGCGGGCAAAATCGTCGCCAGGACGCAGAGGGCAATTCCGATAACAAAAATCAAGACCACATCTATCAGGTGCACCGAAATCGGGAAGTACGGAATCACGTAGACATCGCCAGGGAGCTTGATAAAGTGATAGGCCTCCTGCAGTTTGCAAAGCACAATACCGATGGTGCCGCCCACAATGGTACCGCCCACGCCAATGAAACTGCCCATGAGCATGAACACCCGCATAATTCCTGCCTTGCCGAGGCCCATGCTGCGGAGGATGCCGATTTCCTTGGTCTTGTCGATGACCACCATGATCAGTGAACTGATAATGTTAAATGCCGCCACCAGAATGATGAGGCAGATGACTGCCGCCACAATGAATTTTTCGTAGTTCATCCACTTGAGGAGCGTGATGTTTTTTGCCTTCCAGTCGATAACGTAGTAGGGGTACCTGAGCCAGGTTGCAATCAGTGCAACACTCTCCTCCGCAAGCCAGTGATTCTGGATGCGGAACTGAATTCCAGTAACGGCGTCTCCCATAGCCAGGAGTTTTTGCAGTTCAGGGATTCCCACATAGGCCAGGTTTCCGTCGTATTCGTAAGTGCCGGTCTCGAAAATGCCGCTAACCACGCACATCATCATCTTGGGGCCGCCAGAAGTCATCATCTCGTCTGGGCTCTGGAAAGTCTGGAGCACCAGCTTGTCACCCACCACCACCCGGAGGCGGTTAGCCAGGCCCGACCCGAGAATCACCCCCGGACGGCGTGTGCCGCCCATGTCTTCCAGGCTATCTACAGAGTAACTGCCCCACTTAATGGACTTGTGGATGTCGGTGACGTTCTTCGCCGTTTCCGGGTCGATACCGTAAATCACGATTCCGTCGTTTACCTTCTTGGAACTAATTCCCACTTTATAAATGATGAAGGGAGACGCTGCAACAACAGAGGAATCCCGGGTCTTTACTTCATTAATCAGGCTGTCGTAGGCGGTAATGGGCTCGCCGTTGTATGCCATCAGCTCGAAGTGAGCGTCTTTGCCGATCATCTGGGCAGTCACTTCTTCTTCGAAACCGTTTACTGCAGCAAGGGCCACCACCAGCGCAAACACGCCGATGGAGACTCCTAGCATACTGAAAATGCCAATAAGCGAGACAAAGAGACTCTTACGCTGAGCCCCTAAGTAACGCCAGGCAATTAGAAGTTCGAGTTTGCGTATCATAGACGAGAGACGAGAGAAAGTGGTTAGTGGTTGGTGGTTAGTGATTAGGATTCTTTGGACTTGAAATTCTGCTTTTCCTTGAGTTTGGCCAGCATCTTTCCAACCTCATCTAATGAACTTTTTAACAAAGATATCTCTGAATTTGAAGCTAGCCCTACACGTTCACACAAAATCAGTTGCGTTTCAAGTTCGGCTTTAGATCCTAAAGAAATTCCTAAAAAATGAGCAAACTCTTTTTTAGACTTTCGCCCCTCACCTTCTGCAATATTACTTGCTATAGAAACAGAAGCTCGCCGCATTTGAGATACAAGTCCAAACAATTCCTCTTTAGGAAACTGTTTTGTCAATTGGTAAACAGCGACTGTTAAATCAATCGCTTTTTGCCAAACAACTAAGTCCTTATAACTCTGGGCCATTGCAAACCTGAACGCAATCCTGTTTACTAACCACTGTTTACTGAGAGCAGCTAGGCTCTGCCTAGCAGCTCTCCGGCTTCATCAGCGGGAACAGCTGCACGTCGCGGATGGTCTGCTGGTTGGTGAGGAGCATGACCATGCGGTCGATGCCGAAGCCCACGCCACCGGTAGGCGGAAGGCCACTTTCAATCGCGTGCATGAAGTTCTCGTCCATCGGGTGGGTTTCGCCTTCGCCACCGCGGCCGCGGCGCACCTGGTCTTCCAGGAGCTCACGCTGACGGATGGGGTCGTTAAGTTCGGTATAGGCGTTGCCCAGCTCCCATCCGTTAGCGTAGGGCTCGAACTGTTCGATGAGCCCTTCGATGGTGCGGTGCTTCTTGCAGAGCGGGGTGCTTTCGGTGGGCATATCCTTGATGAAGGTGGGCTGGATGAGCTTATCTTCCACGGTGAGCTCGAACAGTTCGAGGATACCGCGGCCGCGGCTGAATTCGCCATCCAAGTGACCGCCCAGTTCTTCCATCTTGGCCTTGATCTCGTCGTCGCTCATGTCATTGACCTTGAGTCCGCCAAACTTTTCGATGGCTTCAATCATGCTGTAACGAGGCCATGGAGCCTTGAAGTCGATTTCCTTGCCCTGATAGTCAATCTTGGTGGTGCCGTTGGCCGCAATGCAGGCGCGTTCGTAGATATTTTCGAAGTGCACCATCATGTCGTTGTAGTCGGCGTAGGCTTCGTAGAATTCGAGGCCGGTGAATTCCGGGCTGTGGGTACGGTCCATGCCTTCGTTACGGAAGTTCTTGGAGAATTCGAAAACCTTTTCCATGCCGCCCACGATGCAGCGCTTCAGGTAGAGTTCCGGAGCCACGCGCAGGTAGAGCGTCATGTCGCAGGCGTTGTGGTGCGTGGTGAACGGGCGGGCGTTCGCGCCACCGTAAATCGGCTGGAGCGTCGGGGTCTCGACCTCGATGAATCCCTTTTCGATCAGGTATTCGCGGATAGCCTGCAGAATCTTGAAGCGCTTGATGAACACGTCCTTCACGTCGTCGTTCAGGGCCATGTCAATGTAGCGCTGGCGGTAGCGGGTGTCCACGTCAGCAAATTCGTTGAACACGACCTTGTTGCCGTTCTCGTCCACCTTTTCCTTCGCGACCGGGAGCGGGCGCACGGCCTTCGAAAGCATCGTCACCTTCTTCACATGCACGGAGTATTCGCCCGTCTGCGTCTCGAACATGAAGCCGTTCACGCCGATAAAGTCACCGAGGTCGGTCATCTTGACGATTTCGTAGTTCTCCTCGCCCACCTCGTCGCGGGCGACGACTACCTGGAGGCGGCCATAGCGGTCCTTCAGGTGCATAAAGCACATCTTTCCCTTGCGGTTGAAACGGACCACGCGGCCGGCAAAGGCGACTTCCTCGCCCGACGCCATCAGGGCATCCTTGTTTTCTTTCAGGGTCTTGGAATCGTGCGTGCGGTTGAACTTGTGCGGATAAGCCTCCACACCCATTTCCTTGAACTTCGCAAGCTTCGCGAGGCGAGCCTGCACCTGGTCATTCATGTCTTGCATTGCCATAATAGAATCCTTTAAATTTTTACGGCGAAAATTTAGAAATTTCATCTCTACGTCATGCCCGATCCAGTCGGCCATCTCCCTTTTATTAGGGTATAAACCCTTCAAAAATAGAAGATTCCCGCCTTCGCAGAAGCAACAGTTTAAGGGGAAATTAAATTTTGAAACAATAGGCTTCGTGGGTGCCGACCTTGACGCAAGGCGGGACTTCAGCCGTTAGGCAAGGCTTGTCGCACAATTCGCAGCGGTCCGCAAAGCGGCAACCCTGTACAAAATCCCTGGCATGGGGCACCTGCCCCGGAATAGAGCGCAAGGTTCCAAGATCTTCGTGGCTTTCGGGAATGGCCGAAAGGAGCCCTCGGGTATAGGGGTGCATAGGCGAAGAGATAACTTCGCTAGTGGCCCCTATCTCAACAACACGGCCGGCATACATCACAGCCATGCGTTCTGCATACTGGGAAACAATTCCCATGTTGTGGGTAATCAGGAGTACCGCCGTCCCCGTAGTTTTGGCCAAGTCCTTCAGCACTGCAAGGACCTGTGCCTGGACAGTCACATCCAGGGCCGTAGTAGGCTCGTCGGCGATAATCAGCTTGGGTTTCGGGAGCAGCGCCATCACAATGCAGATACGCTGGAGCATGCCGCCCGAAAGCTCGTGAGGGTATGAATCCAGCACGCGGTCAATGTCCTTGAAGCCCGCCAGAGCAAGCATGTTCCGGATTTCGGACATGGGATCGGCGCACTTCCTTTCGCAGAACTTGAACACTTCCAGGAGCTGTTTCTTGATAGTCAGTACCGGATTCAAGGCCTGCATGGGCTCCTGAAAAATACAGGATATTTCAGAACCGCGAACCCGCTGCATCTCCTTCAGGGAAATTTTAGTCAGGTCAATCGTTTCGCCGCCATCACGACGCAACAGCACAGAGCCTCCAACCACCTTCGCCGAAGGCGTGGGCAAGAGCCGCAAAATGGCCATGGCGGTAACGCTCTTGCCGCAACCGGACTCCCCCACCAAGGCAAAAAATTCACCGTCGTCAATATAAAAGCTGATCCGGTCCGTTACCTGGACGGGTGTTGCCGCCGGTTCTCCATTTTTGTGATGGCCAAATGCAACGGACAGGTCGTTTATATCAAGCAGGTGTGACATGGTCAGTGGTTAGTGGTTGGTGGTTAGTGGTTAGTGCGAGGCATGAGATATGGATTGTGGAATGTGAAATTTTCCTTTAGGAAGAGACTTTCTTAATCTCACATTTCTCATTACACACTATTCATATCGGTCTCCCGACTTCGGATCTTTATGAGACTCCGCAATCGACTCAATGAAAAAAATACTCCTGTAGTCGATTGCTCCGCGCTTCCACGGCTCGTTAATACGAGCCGTTTTCGCTTGGCATGGATCCTTCAGTCGATTCTCATCATTCATACCGGTCTCCCGACTTCGGATCCATAGCATCCCGGACGCCCTCTCCAACAAATGTGGTGAGCAACAGTGTAATAAAAAGCGCAGCGACGGTACTTACAGAAATCCAGGGGGCGTAAAGGTTGTTCAGTCCCTGACTCATCAGCTCACCCCAGCTGGGTGTTGGCGGTTGCAGCCCAAAGCCCAGAAAATCAAGGGAAGTCAGGCTTCCAATACCGCCAATCAAAGTAAAGGGGAACAGCGTCACCACAGGGGTCAAGGCATTAGGCAAAATTTCCTTGAAAAAAATATGCCTGTGCCCTAGGCCCAGAACCTTTGCCGACTGCACATAGGTCATGTTGCGGAGTTTCAGGAATTCACCGCGCATATAGTAGCTTAGGGAAATCCAGTTGAAGGCCGCCATAATCAAAATCAACAGCCAGAAACTACGGCCATAAATGCTCCCAATCAAAATCACAATGTAGAGCATAGGAAGCGATGACCAAATTTCAATCATGCGCTGCATGCCCGTATCCCAGAACTTGCCCAGATACCCCTGAATACCGCCGATGACGATTCCAAGGAAAGTTCCGAGAATGGTGAGGAACAGGCTGAACGAAATACAGATGCGAAAGCCGTGAATCAGACGAGAAAGCACATCGCGACCGTTACTGTCGGTACCCAGCCAATGGCGGGAACTGGGGGCAAAAGGCGGAGCGCCATCTTCACTCAAGTCCGCTTTCAAGGGGTCATGGGCAATGGGCGGCATTAAGGTCCACACCTCGGGGCAGCCTCCCGCCATCGTGTAACCTTCTGCCGCTTCTTCCTCACATTCCTGGACGTCGGCAAAAAGCTTGCCGTAATCCGCTTCCGTCTGGTATTCTCCCCCAAAATCCTGCTCGCTATAACGCACGAAGGCCGGGAAATAGGACTTGCCGTTGTACTTGAGGTACAGCGGTTCATCGTTCACCGTCCAGGGGCTGGTCAGCGAAAGGAGGTAGGCCACCACCAGCACCACCAGCGACACGAAAGCCCGCTTGTTCCCGTAAAAGCGGAGCAGGCGGTTCTTGGTTTCTGTAGTAATACGGATGTGCATCTCGATGCACAATATAACTTATTGTGGTTGCGTTCGTCCACCGAATTCGAAACCGGCGTCCTCGATAGCCTTTTTCAGGGCAGACTCATCTACATCGTGCCCGTCGTGCCATTCCACACGAAGTTCCTTACGGGCTACGTCGGCCACTGCGGACTCCACACCGTCCAACAACCGGGCAGCCTTTTCCACACAGGCCTTGCAGTGGCTGCAAGTCATACCGTTTACACGGTAAAGGCACATGACGCATTCCTCGTGTTCGTGCAAATGCTCGTGCTCGCAATCGCAGTGGTCGTGCTCACCGCAACCGCACTCATGCTCATGTCCGCATTCGCCGCAACCATCGTGACAGCTGCAACCCCTATGGGCAAACTTCGCATAAATCATGAGTAGCGCAAGCACTCCAGCACAAACATAGTCGAACACGCCTAGCGCGCCGTGGCCGTGGCACTCCGCAGAACCATGAGGGAGCATGGCAGAAAGGAACGTATCCATAAAGAAAGTGTCAATGACAAAACCGAAGAACAATGCCCCAAGGGCAATGGAAGTCAGGTACGCAAACAAAGTGCGCTTGCCAAAGGCCTTCCCCACAACCAACATGCTAGCTATACTGGTAGCAGGTCCCGCCATCAGCAGTACGAGGGCCGCCCCCGGCGTAATGCCTTTTTCCACAAGGGCCAAGGCCAGAGGGATAGAACCCGTGGCGCAGGTGTACATGGGCATGGCAAGCACCAGCACCACCACCATACAAAGTAACGGATACTCATGCAGGAACAAGAAGAAATCGTCAGGCACAAAGGCCGCAATTAGGGCCCCTAGCAACAAGCCGATAACCAGCCACTTGCTCACGTCCCCGATCATGTTCACAAAACCGTATTCAAAAGTCCCTTTGAGCTTTTGCACAAAAGACGCCTTTTCATGATGGTCAGGGTCTTCGTGCCCGCAAGAGCAACGGCCCTCTTCACAGTCGCAATGCTTATGACCATGGTGTTCATGCTCATGAGATTCTCCGATGACCGCAACACCTGTTTCCGGCTCGTTTTTGGTCACCAAATTCGTGAACACACCACCCAACATGGCTGTCGCAAAAGCCGCAATGGGGCGAAGCACCGCAAAGGGCCCGCCTAAAAGCGAATAGGTCGCCAAAATGGAATCTACGCCCGTAGCCGGAGTCGAAATCAGGAAACTGACGCTAGCCCCCTTGCTGGCCCCTTCCCGCCGAAGCGCAATAGAAGTGGGAATCACACCACAGCTACATATAGGCAGCGGAACGCCGAACAGGGCCGACCACAGCACCGACTTGAGATTCGGCTTGGAAATTTTCGGCACGTACAGGTGGTTTGGCACCCACACATGGAGGATTCCCGCCAGCAAAAAGCCCAGCAACAAAAAAGGGGCCATCTCTGAAAAAAGCGTTACAAATTGCCAAAAGAACTTCTCGAGAATTTCGGCAAAATTAGGCATTTTATACTCCCTTCTTGTGCATAATGTGAGCAAGGCCCGTATTGAAAATCAGGCCGATATGTTCGTCGTCCAGGGCGTAGAAAACGGTGCGCCCTACCCTACGGGGTTTCACAAGACCTGCCGTTCTCAAGATCCGGAGCTGGTGACTTACTGCCGACTGCCCCAGTTGCAGTTTTTCCGCTATCTCGTTTACCGAAATCTCCCCCGAAAGGAGAATCTCGATAATGCGGATTCGGGTAGTATCCCCGAAAAACTTGAAAAATTCGGACAGTTCAAAGAGAGTGTCCAAAGAGAGACTTTTATCAATGCATGAACATTCATTCATATTTTCATATATAGAAATATCTACCCATTTTGGCAAGACACCCTTCCGCTTTGTGATTCTTGTCACATTTTTAACAGGTCATATGGACAATTTATCCATGCGAATTGCCGAATTTTTAATATTTTGGGCAATTTATATAGGTATCTTTACTGTTGATGATGAATTTTTCCGACACCCCGGACTACCGGGACTATCTGAAAGAGTACTACGACCGCAGAAAGTCGGAAATGCCCCTGTATAGCTATCGCATGATGGGCGACAAGCTGGGGCTGGATTCAAGTTACCTGTACAGGGTTCTCCAGAAAAAACAGCACCTTCCCGCCCATGCCCTCCCCGCCGCCAAAGATATTCTCTCTCTCTCAGGCAGGCAGGCGGAGTATTTTGACCTACTCTATTCCGCTGCAGTCACCAAGGACAAGAGCAAGCGTGAAGAAATCATGGCCAAAGCCATTTCTCTGCGGGATGTACACCTCCACAGCCTGCAACAGGCAGAACTGAAGCTCCTGGAAAACTGGTGGATTCCTGCCGTGCGTGCCTATCTTGAACTGAACGGTGGCGTGGTGAATCTAAAGCAAATAGCCAGAGACATTTGCCCTCCTATCACTGAAGAACAAGCCAAAGAAGCCATCGACACACTGCTGGAAGTTGGACTAGTCAAAAAAATGGCTTCCGGTAAACTGTCCCTGACCGACGCTCATCTGACCGTCGGCGGCCCAGAAAAAAAGACTGCCGTCCGCAAGTTCCAGCGGCAGATTTTAGGACTTGCCGCTGATTCTCTAGAAAACACCCCTGTAGAAGAGCGGAACATTTCCACCCTGACCCTTTCCGTAGATCAGGCCTGCTTCAACGACCTGGGAGACATGCTCAAGGAATTCCGCCGTCTGGTCCAGAAAAGGGTCGACGGAGTCAAAAATCCCGACAGCGTAATGCAACTTTCCATGGCATTTTTCCCTGTAGCCCACAAAAAAAGATAAAATAAGTATATTAGGGGTTACAGGACAAAGATGATTTGGGCAAAATACATAGGACTTTCGGCACTGGCTCTGCTAGTAGCATGTTCAAACGACGCAAAAGACGTTGCCGCCGGGTCCCTGGAAACTGAAAATTCCATCGCCTTCCATGTAAAATTGGCCAACGGGCAGAACGCCTCCAAGGCGTACGTCATCATCCACGATTCCGAATATTTCGCAGATAAGATTGACCTAGATTCTACACGACATCCACAAACCGACGAAAAAGGCATTCTGGAACTAGATTCCCTGCCTACAGGCAGTTATGTCGTAGAAGTCCGCGGTCTTCAGAACAAACAGGAGCAAAAAGGAGTAACCTCCTTCGAAATTACACAAGTCGATAATGACTCAGGCAAGGTAGTTACAGTTCAGACCGGCACTCCCGCTTCATTTGAAGGCAAGGCATATACAGACAAGTATCCCGCCTGGGTCATGATTCGCGGTCTGGAGTACAGAGTTCCCGTAGACTCCCAGGGCAACTTCTCGTTTGAATCCCTGCCCGAGGGCGTGTTCGAGTTCGTATTGGTGCACTCCCAAACCAATTCTGCAGGATCTACCGTTTCCCAAATTTTGGCAAAATCCGAGGTTTGCGTGGGCTGTGACGGATCCGATACCGTTTCCCTAATAGACAAGACGGCTTCCCCTAGGGACACTGTCACTGTAGACAGCTCCTCCAAAGACACCGTAGCGGCGGATACCACCGCCAAGGATTCTGTTCCCGTAGACACGCTGAAACATTTCATGTTCGAAGATTTCGAGAGCGATGCTCTTGACGGAGGGAAAAGCAAGAACTGGTACGCTTCCCACTCAGAAAAAGCGACTGCTAGCCTTGAAATCGTCAACAATTTGAGCGACCGCGAAGGTTATGTAGCCCATTTCACCTGCGAGAACGAGGCCGAATACAACTGGGCGTTGATGGGACGATACCTAGGCACCGTGGACATGAGTGATCTTGATTCCATTGTATTCTGGGCAAAGGGTACTATAGAAAACTATGTTTCCTTCTCCTTTGACATTATTGATTCCGACACCACCGCCGACATCCAGAGCGGAAAGGCCTGGATGCACATTCCTCTTACCGAGGAATGGACTCGCTATACGGTAACACCAGGCCAGCTGGAAGACAAGGAAAACAACAGCGGCGGCAACATCGGATGGGATGCCGTCAGGGAAAAGGTCACCAATATTTCCATCTTTGGTGGAAAGGGTGGTGAGTTCTGGGTTGACGACATTGAGGTTTTCGGCCTAGAAAGCTTCACGCCGAAGACTTCGTCTGTTAAAAATTAGATACGCTATTATTGATAATTTGTCCACGGGAAATGTCGCTTCTGGCGGCATTTTTTGCTTTTAAGAGCCTAGATTTAGCGTTGGGAAAAAAGATTTTCAAGGAGACACCATGGGTGTAAAAAATCTCGCCAATACATCGATTTCTACGCTGTTCACTATCGCCGGGCTAACTTCATTTGCCTTGGCCGACAACCCCATTTCCAGCTACCACTACCTGGCAGACCCTGCCGCTACTGCCGACGATGAATATTTCTATATCATCACCGATTCCGACGACCCAGCTCCATATAACGCAACAGGCTACTCCATTAAAGCTCTCTACGCCTTTCGAAGTAAAGATATGAAGAATTGGACCGACTTCGGCATTATTTATGATGCCAGGGAAGTCAAAGGAATCGGAGATATCTGGGCGTCGGGAATTGCGGTAGATAATAAAGGTAAATTCCACATTGTATTTCCTGATGGAGGCGGGTCAGGTATCGGACTTATTGAATCTAATCACATCGAAGGACCATATAAGAATCCTGTTGCAGGAGGAAAAAAACTCATCAACAACTGGGGCGGTGGCATAGCCGATTGCGATGGACTAGACTGGTGCTTTGACCCTGCGATTTTTATCGATGACGATGGAACGGCTTACTTTACAGTTGGTGGCGGAGGAGTTCCAAACGACAAAAATCCAAATCCAAAACGTCCAGCAATAGATAACGGTAGCGACAACTTTAACATCTACAAGTTCAACTCCGAAATCAATAGTTTCGATGTAAGTACAAAAACCCATCTGCCAATTGGTGGTCCTGCCACTATGGAGGCGTCGTATATCCATAAATACAAAGGCAATTACTACCTCTCTTATAGTACGCGGGATTTGCGCATTGCCTATGGCATGTCCAGTAGTCCTATGGGTCCATACACCTATAAAGGAATATTTATGGGCAACCCAAGTATTAACGGACAAAACATCAATTCATACAATAACAACCATCACGGTATTGCAGAATTCAAACGCCATTGGTATGTTGTTTATCATGACCGTCGCATCGCAAATGGATACGACGGACTTGAAAAAATTCCAGCCGAAGACGGCAAAGCAAATCCAGACCCCGCTTTCCACCGTAGTGTGAGTGTAGATGAATTCTTCTATAACGGTGACGGAACAATGAAAGAATTGACTTTTACCAAGGAAGGTCCAAAACAACTTGAAAATTTTGACCCTTACGATTGGTACCCGGCTCTCACCAGTTCCAAGCAGAAAGGAATTCGCAGCCGTTCCAACTTCGTTGTAGGCAAAGCCGCCGAAACATTCTTACTTCCGCTATCAACTAAGGAATCCTGGATTCGTGTTTCTGGCGTTGACTTCGGAACTGCCGCGACAGGATTCACGGTAGAGGCGGCAAGTATTGCCGATGGCAACAAGATTGAAATCCGTACAGGTTCTGCTACAGGAACTCTGGCTGGCACCTGTACGCTCCAGAAAACCGCAAACAAGAATACATTTGTTGAAAATTCTTGCGAAGTATCTGGGCTTAAAGGCGTCGTAGAACAGCTATTCCTGGTGTTCAAGGGTTCAAAGGATTCTACGATGGCCATCAAGGCCTGGGGCTTTGAAGGTAGCGGCACCACACCGCCAGAACCTCAAAAACCATTCAATGGAACGGCCTGGGAAATACCCGGCAAAATTGAAATGGAAGATTTCGACATTCCCGGAACAGGCCGCGGCTCGGGCTTAGATTCGTACTCCGACAATGACTCCGAAGATCATGGAGCGATAAGCAACGACGGTGTAAGCTATCGCGAAGGGACTGGTGTTGACATTTACAAGAAAGCATCCGGATACGTTATCGGTTACAACCAGGCCGGTGAATGGCTGGAATATACCTTGAACATTAAGGAAGCTGGCGATTACACCATGTTTGCCGCAGTGGCATCGGCCAACAACACATCCAGTTTCAAATTATCCATCGACGACAACGACATTACCGAAGAAATTGCAGTTCCGCAAGCAACTTCCGGAGAAGAAAACTACGACGATTACAATAAGGTTTCCACAAACGTGACACTTCCGGCGGGCGAACACATCCTTCGCTTTACCGTGACCGGAGACTGGATGGACATTGACTATATCAACTTTGAATCCGGCAAGGACGCCGAAGATTCAAAGCCCATCGGCTATGTTGACGCCTTGCACAGCACTGGAAAAATGAACTATTCGCAGGCAACCCATTTCGATGTATTCAGCATAAACGGTAAGAAAGTTGCGTCATTTACAGCCCACAGTTTTGCGGAAGCAACAAAACTTTGGCAAGACGGTCTTGTAAAGGGTTCCGAAAACAGTATCGGCATCTGCCTCATCCGTAACCGTAGTAACGGCATGGTTGCAAAAGTCCGCGTAAAACGCTAAAAATTTGGGATGGGAAATATGAGAATCAAAAAATCAATCAAGGGCGCGGCCATGGCTTTAGGGTTCCTGGGTATTGCAGGAATCGCCTCGGCCTCTACCGTCAACGTGGACCTGGACGAAGAACACCAGGTTATCCGCGGGTTCGGCGGCATGGTGCACAACACTTGGCAAGGCGGTCAAGGTCTTTCTGAAGCCGACGCGAAACTGGCTTTTGGTACGGGCGATGGACAAATTGGTCTAAATACGCTCCGCATTCCTGTAAATCAAAACTCCAATGATTTTAATAAAGAAGTACAGGCGGCTAAATACGCAAAGGCTGTTGCCGGTAAAGACTTTATCCTTTTTGCTACTCCATGGACATCGCCCTATGCAACTGGTGGTGGTGCCCATGTCAGTTCCGCTAATTACCAGAAATATACGGATCACTTAAATAGCTTTGCCGAATACATGAAAAACCAGGGTGTCCCCCTATATGCCATCAGTTTTCAAAACGAACCGGACTACTGCCATACCTGGGCATGTATGACCGCCGATGAAATTTATAATTATACCAAGGGCTACGCCGACCAACTACGTAAACACGGAACCAAAGTCATTTCAGCAGAATCCTTTGCTTACCAAAAAAATCAATACGACAAAGTACTACAAGACGGCACAGCACTCAAGAACTGGGACATACTTGGCGCCCATTTTTACGCCAGCAGTGCAAAGGCTAAAGATAATTTCTTTCAATATGACTTGGCTGACCAGAAAAAAGTAGAACGCTGGATGACGGAACACTACACCGAAAGCCAGGGCAGCGGCAACGACTGGCGCGAAATGCGATGGACCGGAGATCAGGCAAACCCCAATGTGTATGATACCGTTCGCGCCATGGATGTTGGCTATGAAATCCATCGCGGTTTGGCTATCGGTAATTTTAGTCAATACACGTGGTGGTATATCAAGCGTTGCTATGGTTTGATTATGGCAGCGAATACCAATACGTCTTCTCCTCATCCGGTTTCAATTCCGCAGGGTGAAATCAACAAGGTTTCCAAACGCGGCTACGTTCTTTCTCAATACGCCCGCTTTGTGCGCCCCGGGGCTATCCGCGTGGGGGCAACCATCAACCCGGAACCGGAAGTGTACGCAAGTGCTTACAAGAGTGCCGGTGGAGACAGCGTGATTGTGGTATTGGTCAATAGGGACTACGGTCACAACAAAACGGTAACAGTCAATGTTCCTGGGGCACAGATTGAAACCTTCCACATGTACACCACCAGCGAGGTCAAAAATGCCCAATACGAAGGTGAAGTCGAGGTAAAAAACGGATCCGTAACCATCACCATGGATGCCGGCAATACGAGCAACAAGGACTGTATCGTGACCCTGGTAGGCGTAGGTCCACAAATCATTGTCCCCAGGGAGCCTTTCGGCGGTGTCACCGTCGAATTGCCTGCAAAAATTGAAGTCGAAAACTTTGATGTGCCCGGTGTAGGCTCCGGAAACAAGACCTATTACGACACCGATTCCGAAAAGAAAGGCGATGCCGACTATCGTAACGATTTAGGCGTTGACATTGTAATTGGGGGCTCCGGTATGGCCGTCGGTTATACCAATGAAGGAGAATGGCTTGAATATACCGTTAACGTGGCCACCGCAGGCAAATATAAACTCACCCTCAATGCCGCCTCGGGCTCAACAACTTCTAGCGTCCAGTTCCTCGCAGACGGCAACGCCATTACCAATGTTATTGCAATTCCCCAGACAGCCGAAAATGACTGGAGCGTATACCATGAAATTGAAGGAGGCGATGTGGAACTCGAGGCGGGAACCCATGTGATTCGACTCGCCATCACTGGGAGTTACGTAAACATAGACTGGTTCATGCTGCAGGCCTACGACTCCGATGGTTCGGTCATCGAAGATGTAATGGCTATCGCCGGGAAAGACCTACATCTTAATGCACCTACAAGCGACTCTTATGAAGTCTTTGACCTGAGAGGTAAAAAATTGGCAACATTTACCGCCAAGAACATGGGTGAAGCGATCCAATTATGGAAAAACGGCTCCATCATGGGCAACAAGAAAACAACAGGAATCAACCTAATCCGTAATCGTACAAACGGAAGGGTTGCAAAGGTTCACACAAATTACTAACCTCAAAATGGGGATGATGATAGGGGTATCATCAAAAGGGAGTGTCAAATGCAAAACAAGATCATCAATGCCCTAGCCTTAACCGGAATTTTTGCGCTGGTAGGCTGTACAGACAGTTCATCCGACCCGACAGACCTGCTCGGAAACCTGGATAACCCAGAAATTTCCTCCAACTCCGAAGGTGACGAATTCCCACCCGCCGGGGAAACCGATATTACCAGTTCGGAGACCTCTACCCTACCCGGCGAAAGTTCTCCTTCTAAAGAAAATACACAGCCAGATGGTTTCTCTTCGGCTACAGGCGAGAATACCGAACCGGATAATACCACGTCTTCGGACAGTGGCTCACAGCAGGCAACTTCGTCTGAATCCGCCCAGGAGCAGACTTATGCCTTTGGGTACGCTTTGGGGAACGCTCCACGCAAGAGTAAGGGATGCGGCAAGGATCCTGTGCTTAAAGGAACTGAGTGGTATCAATGTCAAAAGAAAACAAGTGATGCCTGGCCAAATGCAGATGTAGACTGCAGCGCCCAGTTGTTTAGTATCAACGTGAATGGCGAAAAGCGTATTTTTTATGTAACCTTCCCCGAAAACTACGATAAGAACAAGCCTTACAAACTCCTTTTTGCACACCACTGCATGGGTAGTGATGCAAACCACATGGCGACTTGGGTTAGTGCGGACCGAGACCATCTTTCTCCCTATTATGCGCAAAAAGCCCAAGACAAAGAAGGAAATTATATTTTCGTATCCCCGGAAGGTAATACCGACGGCATGCCTTGGAGTATGTTTAGCGACAAAGACCACAGGTTTTTTAGTGACATGCTGACATATCTCGAGGACAACTACTGTATCGATACAACGCGCGTGTTTGCAACAGGCTTCAGTTTTGGCGCTATGTTTACAAACTCTCTTTCTTGGGAATTCCAGAGCCGAATTCGTGCCGTAGCCGTTTATGCAACGGCAATATTCAACATCTACTTGCCAAAGGATGGAGTTGATAGAAGTCATTCCCCAATAGCGTGGATGGGTGTTCATGGCAAACAGGATGGCACGTGTCCTTACTTGACCAACAATAGGGGGCCAGGAGCACGCGATGGTGCCCTTGTGGAGATTCTAAAAAACAACAGTGCAGAGGGAAAGAAAGCAGAAGAGGAAGCTCCCGAAGAATTCAACGGCTGGGGCAATGGTCATGTTTGCTATGACTTTAAGGATGTGGACCCCCGCTTCCCGGTAAAATGGTGTAGCCATAATGGAGACCATCAATGGTCCGCAACGGACGATGGTGACCACACCCACTCCTGGGTCCCGCAGACCGTTCACGAATTCTTCGAGCAATTCTAATTATCGTGTCAAAAGCACGCTTTTTAGTTCAAAATGGAGTGATTCATGGATATCAAGAAAGTATCAGATTTTCTCGCCATCACCGTATGGGTGGTTGGATGGCTTCTTCTGATTCCAATGCTAGCCAATGCCGCACCAGACCCCAACTTCCACATCTACATTGCCTACGGCCAGTCCAACATGGAAGGCAACGCAACGAACTTTACTGACGAAGACAGGGCAGAACATCCGCGGGTCAAAATGTTCGCAACGACTTCCTGTCCGAATCTGGGACGTTCAACGATTGGCGAGATGTATCCGGCAATTCCACCAATGTTCAAATGCAACTCTGGTCTTTCCGTTGCGGACTGGTTTGGTCGAGACATGGCGGATTCGCTACCCGGTGTAACCATCGGCATTATCCCGGTAGCACAAGCCGGTACCAGCATCCGACTGTTTGATCCAGACGATTTCAGTAATTATCTCAATTCCATCGGCCCAAACGACCAATGGCTGGTAAATGGGGCGAAAGCATACGGCAACGACGGTAACGCCATGGCTAGAATTATCGAAGTCGCCAAGACGGCACAGGAAAAAGGCGTCATCAAGGGCATAATATTCCACCAGGGCGAAACCGATGGCGGCATGAACAACTGGGAACAGGTTGTCAAAAAAACATACGAATACATTCTCAACCAGTTGAATCTCAAAGCCGAAGACCCCCCCCTTGTCGCTGGCGAAATGCTTGATGGCGGCGCCTGTTCCGGATTCAGTTCCCGTGTAAGGGGCCTTTCGAATTACATCGCAAATTTTGGCGTAGCAAGTTCTCAAGGATTGCCGGGCAGAGACGACCGCCTTCACTTTACTCTCGAAGGTTACCGCGGAATGGGTGAACGCTACGCCCAAGCAATGCTGAAGTTGGTTAACGTGACTCCGGTTGACCCAGTCGACCAAAAGCCATTTAAATCTGCCGCCGCCGAACTTCCTGGCAAGATTGAGGCCGAAAACTTTGATGTGCCCGGAATCGGCTCCGGAAATGACTCGTACAACGATAAAGATTCCCAAAACAGAGGTGATTCCGACTACCGAAAAGACGATGCTTCTTCCGCCGACCTTTATGACAAGGCAACCGGAGTCATTCTTGGCTACAACCAGGAAGGTGAATGGTTTGAATATTCCGTAAACATCAAGGAAGCCGGTGACTACACCATGTTTGCTTCGGTGGCGACAGACAATTCGACCTCCGGTTTTTCGCTCTCCATAGACGGGGGAACCATTGCAGAAGTCCCAACAAGCGGGACCAGTTTCGACTCCTTTGACTTTGTCAAGGCAAACGTAACACTCCCGGAGGGCGAACATATCCTCCGCATGACGGTGACCGGTTCCTGGTTCGACGTAGACTATTTCACCTTCGTCAAGGGCAAGGACGCAACAGATCCTAATGCCTACAAAACACAAAATCCAGAATCATTTAACGCACTGAAACCAGTAAGCAACACCGAAACCACATTCTACCTCTTTGACTTGCAAGGGAAACAGGTGGCTCGGTTCAATATCCGCGGCATGGATTCTGCAATCCACATGGTTCAAGAAGGCATGGGGAACCTCCGCCAAGGCGTTTACCTATTGCGCCACAAAGGGCCCGCCGGAATACAGCAAAATATTGTATACAAAAAATAACGCACATCCCGCAACAAAACAAAATCATCCCCACTTGATGTACAAAGAAGGAGACGTCATGCGGGGAATCGCCCTTGACAATTTGTCAAGGGCATTTTTGCTTTTTTGAGTCAAAGCACCCACTTTGGAGGGTATTTTTATGCTGGACAATTTATTAGGGCAGGGTGTACCCTGGTCTGGGAGAAAAAAAATGGGATGGTTTAAAATTTTGGGCATAGCCCTTGCCAGTTCATATGCCGTACATGCAGTTTCCGTTTCTAACCCTATAATATGGGCAGACAACCCGGATCCCGCCATTGTGCGCGTTGACGATGCCTATTACATGGTATCAACCACTATGTACTATGCGCCCGGTGTACCTGTAATGAAATCCACCGACTTAGCGCAGTGGCGCACGGTAGGCTATGCCTACCAGACCCTCATCAATAATGACGAACAAAATCTCAACAACGGGAAAAGCGCCTATGCCAAGGGTTCTTGGGCATCCAGCATCCGTTACCACAAGGGTTACTTCTACGTTTTGACACCCTCTTACACTTCCGGAAAGACACATATCTACAAAACCGCCGATGTAGAAAACGGCCCCTGGTCCGAGGTGCAACTTCCGTACATGTACCATGACCCCTCCTTGTTTTTTGACGACGACGGAACCGCATGGGTCATTTACGGAAACGGCAACGAAATTAAATATGTGGAACTCAATGGCGATGCATCGGGCTTAAAACAGAATGGACGAAGCGGCATTCTTGGAGGAGTAAATATTGACCAGGTGACTGGTTCCAGCAACTATTACGTGAAGCAGGAGGGTTCCCACATGGAAAAAATAGACGGGAAATACTACCTGTTTACCATTTCCTGGCCCGCAAACAGGGGACGCAGTTCTATCGTTTACCGTTCAAACAGCCTGCTTACTGGTTATGAGGGTAGATTTTTCTTGTCCGACAACGGCGTGGCACAGGGAAGCATCTTTGATACACCCGATGGCAAGTGGTATACGTTACTGTTCCGCGATTCCGGCCCCGTAGGGCGTATTCCCCACTTGGTTCCCACGGTCTGGAAGGATGGCTGGCCGGAACCGGCTAGCGGGACTAACAAAGCTCCTGCAACCCTGGAATTGCCCGAATCACCGTTGCCTGGCTACGGCATGGTCTCCTCTGACGACTTTGATAGCGAAGATTTGCCTCTGGAGTGGCAGTGGAACCACAATCCTGACAACAAAAACTGGAGCCTCACTGCAAATCCCGGACACCTCCGCATTACCACAGGCCGTACCGATGCAAGTGTTTTAAAAGCAAAGAACACCCTGACCCAGCGCACTTTTGGACCCAAGTGCTCCGGACGTATTTCTTTGGACGGAAGCGGGATGAAGGATGGTGACATTGCCGGTCTTACGACCATCCAAGAGAACAGAGGTTTTGTGGGACTCGCTAAAGACGGTAGCAACTACAAGGTGGTGATGTACCAGGGCGACAAGAATGGTGACGTACAGAAAGCTAGCGAACCAATTTCTGGTTCCAAGGTTTTCCTACGCATGGATTTTAACCTACCTCTAGACAAAGGAACCGCTTCATTCTACTACAGCACCGATGGCTCTGCCTGGACAAAAATCGGTTCCGATGTTTCCCTCAATTTCAGCCTTGACTACTTCACTGGCAACCGCTTTGGCCTGTTCAACTATGCCACCAAAACGGCAGGAGGCTACGCCGACTTTGACTGGTTCAAGATAGGCACGGACTACATGGACGAAATCTACCTAGACAACACTCAAGAAGTAGTCCCCCCTACCCCCTACGGCGGCAAGGCTCTTACACTTCCCGGGCGAATCGAGGCCGAAAACTTTGACGAAGGCAAACCCTACAAGGCCTATAGCGACAACGACGGCGAAAACAAAGGCAAGGCCTACCGCGAAACCGGCGTAGACATTGTGGGATTTGGCTGCTCCGACGAGGAGAACACTAAGTATTGTGAGGGTTACGCCCTCGGTTACACGGCAGAAAATGAATGGTTGCGCTACACCGCCAACTTTGAGGAAACAGGGGTATACGACGTGCGCGTGAATATGGCAACACCTTCCGAAAACGCAGGCGTCAAGCTCTATATAGACGGCAAGGCCGTTACCGACGAAATTATTGCCAAACAAAACAGTGAAAATGACTGGAGTACCTATTCGGTGGTATCCGCAAAGACCTCTGAAATCGCTGCCGGCGAACACACCCTCAAACTAGAAATCGTGGGCAACAACGTGAATGTGGACTGGTTTGAAATCTGCAAGGGCGAATGCAAGACCTCAAGCATCGCACAACAGCCCCGCCTTAACGTGCAGGGGGTGCAGACCTACCGCGTGTATAGTCTGAATGGTGCGTTTAGGGGCAGCCTAAGTGCGGCAGGCCTCCGCGATGCACAAGCAAAAGTGAAAACGATGGTCCAACAAAAGGGAGTGTATTTCATTAAATCCCAAACAGTCATGCATCGGGTGATAATCAAATAAAATGGAGAATGGACAAAATGTTGCAAATCGTTGGAAAATTTTCCGCAGCGGTGGCCCTCGCCCTTTTTGGGTTGGCCATGCCGGTTTTTGCTGATGCCGACAAACTGGTACTTACGCCCCCCATGGGTTGGAACAGCTGGAACGTGTTCCGCGAGAACATCAACGAAAAGCAAATTAAGGAAATTGCAGATGCCATGGTTTCTTCGGGCTTAAAGGATGCTGGCTACATATTCCTTAACCTGGACGACAACTGGATGGACACCAAACGAGATGCCAATGGCAACCTCCAGAACAATCCGAAAACCTTCCCCAGCGGCATGAAGGCCCTGGCCGATTACGTTCATGCCAAAGGCCTCAAGTTTGGCCTTTATGGTGACCGCGGACACCGTACCTGTCACCATTACAATAGCAACTGGGACAGCCAAAGCGGCTCCTATATGCGCGAAGAACAGGATGCCAAGAAATTGGCAGAATGGGGCGTCGACTACTGGAAATACGACAACTGCGACCCTGCCGAAAGGTCTAACCAGCAGGAAGATTACACCCGCATGTCCAAGGCCCTCCGGAATTCTGGACGCGACATCGTATTCAGCATTTGCGCCTGGGAATATAAGGAATGGATGCCCGGAATCGCCAACCTCTGGCGGACTACCTTCGATATTGGCCCCGCATGGATTTCCCAGTCTTGGTACCGCGGCGTTTATGAAATTATCAATGCCAACAACCAGTACTGGGAAATTGCTAAGCCCGGCCACTGGAATGACCCAGACATGCTTGAAGTGGGCAACAACGGTCTTTCTTACGAAGAACAAATGTCCCAGATGACCATGTGGTCCATCATGGCGGCCCCCATCATGATCAGTTCCGATGTCCGTAACATGAGCAACGAGGTCAAGGAACTATACCTGAACAAAGAAATGATCGCCATTAACCAAGATTCCCTGGGCGTTCAGGGCCACCGTATTTCTGACGTGGACGGCAAGCAGGTTTGGACCAAGCCCTTGCGCAGTGGTGATATTGCCGTGGCACTCCTGAACAACAACTCTTCTACCCAGACCGTTGAATGCAACTTTGCAGACCTTGGCGTAGAGGGCGAAGCGGAAGTCTATGACGCCTGGCAAAAAAAGAGCCTGGGGGCACGCACCTCTGTTTCTGTAGAACTTCCAGCCCACGGTTCCGCGCTACTTCGCCTGATAATCAAGCCGGTCCCCCGCCAGCTTTTCAAGGGCGCAGCTTTTACCATTCCAGGTAAAATTGAAATGGAGGATTTTGATATAAGCGGTGTAGGCCAGGGCAACACCACCTACAACGAGAAAGACTCCGAGGACCATGGTGCCGAAAGCAACGAGGGCATGAGTTACCGCGAAGGTACGGGCGTTGATATCTACAAGAAGGCCAACGGATACATTGTGGGCTACAACCAGGCTGGTGAATGGCTGGAATACTCCGTGAATGTCGCTACCACGGGAAGCTACATCATGAAAGCCGCCGTGGCTTCCGCCAACAACACATCCAGTTTCAAACTTTCCATAGACGGTAAGGACATTACCGAAGAAATTCCCGTCCCGCAGGCCAGTTCCGGCGAGAACAATTTCGACGACTACAACGAGGTCGAAGCGACCGTGAGCTTGACCGAGGGCGAACACATCCTCCGCTTCACGGTAACCGGAGACTGGATGGACATCGACTACATCAAGTTCTGCACCAATGAAAAATGCGAAGAGACATGCGCAATCCGGCAGGCGACCCCTGCAGCGGTTCAAAACATTACCGCCCCTCGCCTACTCAAAAAAGGAAACGCCCTTTTCGTCGAAAAAGGCGGCATGCGATTTGACTTGACGGGTCACAGGATTAAATAATTACTTAAGTTCGAACTGTTTCAAGAAGGGCCAGCCTATGGAAGCATTACCTTGATCATGTCCGTTACCATTGCCACCTGCATTTTTATCGACGCAAAGAACAACTTTCACGTCACCGTTGCATTTGGAGTATTCTTTGCAGCCATTGGAATTGGTCGTGGGATTATCTGTACAACCATTCTTTTGGGCCCAGAAACTGAAATTAGCTTCTGCCCCCAAGAAATCCAAACCGTCATTATAGCCGCTCAGTCCACCTCCATATTTACAAACGATGTCTTGTGTTCCACGGAACATGATAATGGGAATAGGCCGAACAGGATTGCATGACGCACTATTCGTCTTATTCAAGTCCATAGCTGCAGGAGCCACAGCGGCATAGACATCAGCCATGTTGCACGCCACATGGTTAGTCATGCCGCCACCCATGGAGAAACCCGTTGCATAAATCTTTCTAGGATTAATACAAACCTCTTCCTGAACTTTCTTAATCATTTCCCGCGAGAATTTAATGTCGTCATCATTAGAGCAGCACGGGCCAACATTCCAACCAGCGCTCCAGTTACCCATACCAGTACCATCCGGATAGAGAGAAATTTTACGCTCATATAATGGTCTCCCGCCGACTTAGTCTTGCCGACGCAACTCGTGGGGACATCTGGAGGCGTAAATGTGGAGGCCTGGGAGCTACTAGAAGTATTACTGAACGGATTCCATGCAGAACTGGAAGAACCGGAACCAGATACTTCTTCCATGACAATTTCCACACCCGTCTCATTTTCCTGAGTCATCGTGTAGACTTTGTTCTGATAGCCTTCCTTGGCAAAGTTGAAACTTGGCATTCACGTTCACAAGGCTCAAAATTTCATTATTGAAGGCTACCGACATGGCAGAGTATGCCTGACCACGTATCGCTGCAGAATTCTCGTCAAAACTGAAGGCTCCGGACTCGTCCGTCAACCACGTCTTTCCAGAACTATCGAAACTCCCGATTAACACACCAGCGAGCGGTGTACCCGTGGTATTTTTGACTGTCCCGGAAATGCTCCACCCGAAAGAGGGGACGCTTAGCGACAAACCGAGCACTGCAACCCTGCCGAGAAATATATATAAAAAGTGCCCTTACACGATGTAAAACTTTATTCATCTCATTTAAAATACCCTTTTTTAGGCTAATTTCGCCATTCCCCCCCCCCATGGACAATTTGTCAATGGAATATTCCAAAATGGAACGAATTTTGGGCTTTATCTAGATAGATTTAGAGAAACAAAAGAGTGTTTACTATGAAAATTTCAAAAACAATCTCTCTCTTGGCCCTGACTGGGCTATTTTCCATGGCAAATGCCGGCCTTGCCGATGGTGCGACAAAGTTCGTCGGCAACATCACAACTAGCGGACAAGTCCGTTCCGACTTTGGTACCTACTGGAACCAGATTACTGCCGAAAACGAATGTAAGTGGGCTTCCATTGAAGGTACCCGCGGCCAGTACAATTTTGCCGGTTGTAAAGCAGCCTATAACAAGGCGAAAGAAAATGGTTGGCACTTCAAGTTCCATGCCTTGATATGGGGTTCCCAGTATCCGAGTTGGTTGAACGGTATGAGCGTCAATGACACAAAAACCGCAATTACACAATGGTTTGACAAGGTCAAGGAAAATTTCCCCGATCTGGAAATGATTGACGTGGTGAATGAAGCTATTCGTGGACAATACAAGGGCGAAGGATTAAGCGAATACCATTCTTGCTATTCGGTGTATCCTAAGTACAATGAAAAGGGCGAAGTGCGATGTGCAAATTCGACAAACAAAATCGTTGAAGCCCTCGGTGGAGACAACGGCCAATATGACTTTATTACCAAAGCTTTCGAAATGGCTCGCGAGCGCTGGCCCAAAGCCATTCTGATTTACAACGACTTCAACACCATCCAGTGGAGCAGGGAAGACGGTATTAAACTTATCCAGACCATTAAGAATAACGGAGCCGAAATAGATGCTTATGGTTTACAGGCACATGACTTGCAGAAAATTGGCGGTGGTGCCAACGGTACTGGTGGTGGCGGCTCCTGCTATGAACTTGAAAACGTAAAAAAAGCTCTTGAACAGATTTGGGATGGTACCAAGCTACCGATATTCATTTCTGAATATGACATTGCTTCGAATGACGACACAGACCAAGAAAATTGCTATAAGCAACAGATTGCATACTTCATGGAAAACGAGCATGTCGCTGGAATTACCATCTGGGGCTATGTTTATGGAAAAACATGGACTTCCGGCGGAAACTCGGGAATTATTAAGGATAACAACGGAACTATTACAGACCGCCCGGCTATGACCTGGCTGAAACAATACCTTTCCACACACACAGGAAATAATACAACAGGGCTTGCTACAGGAATTACAATTCCCCCCGAGCCCCAGAAGCCCTTCAAAGGCAAAGCTTTCGATATCCTTGCAGACCGAATCGAAGCTGAAGACTTTGACGTTCCAGGGGTGGGCCGAAACGAAGACGGCACATCCAATGCCTCCTACAATGATGCGGAATCCGATAACCAGGGCAAGAGCACCTATCGTCAAGGCACTGGCGTAGACATCAAGGACAACGTAGGCAGCAACCAACATGCTATTGGCTGGAACGCCACTGGCGACTGGCTGGAATACACTATTAACGTTCCCGAGGCTGGCGACTACACTCTGTTTGCTGCAGTGTCTGGCGAAGGCGGCCAGTTGCAATTCTCCTTGGACGGCGGCGATATTGGTGATCTCCTTACTGTGTCCAAGTCCAATGCCGAACCTTCTGACGAAGAAGTAGACGAAGCCGTCTATGGTGATTTCTTCAAGGTAAAGACCAATGTGACCCTTCCCGCCGGTCAGCATGTCTTACGCATGACCGTTGTCCAACAGTGGTTTGACCTTGACTACTTCAACTTTGTGAAGGGCAAGGACGCCGAAGACAACGCTCCCGTTGGCACCGAAGCCATTGCCAAGAATCTCCACATGATTACAAACACTGCCAGCGATTTTGATATCATCGATATCCATGGCATACGTCTCGGTCGCGTAAATGCAAAGTCCATGGCTCAGGCTGTAGAAATCGCCAAGACTAGCAACATGATCAAGTCCTCTGGCATCTACTACATCCGCTCCAAGGCCACCGGAAAGATCCAGAGTTTGCGTATCGCAAAATAAGTACACCCAAACACCCAATACCCCACCCTGGAACGTCCGTTCCAGGGTGATTTTTTATATTTCCGACTAATGAGAGAACCCGCGGAACATAGGCAAGAAAAGGAAAAGTGCATCCTCGTAGGAATAGCCACCCCGAAGGTGCGCCCCTGGCTTGCCCAGGAGCAGCTTGCGGAACTGGGCCGCCTCGCCGAGACCGCAGGAGCCGTCGTTTCGGCCTCCTACCTGCAGCGGGTCCAGAACTTTAGCCCAGCCACCCTCATCGGCGAAGGCAAGGTCGAAGAAATCAAGCATGCCCTAGCCCAGCTGGACGCCAAAATGATGGTTTTTGACGACGACCTTTCGGGCTCCCAAGTGCGCAACCTAGAACAGCGCCTGCCGGGAATCAAGGTGCTGGACCGTACGGGCCTGATTCTGGACATTTTCGCCAAGCACGCCATCACGGCAGAAAGCCGCCTGATGGTGGAAGTGGCTCAGCTCCAGTACATGATGCCCCGCCTCACTAGGGCCTGGACCCACCTTTGCCGCCAGCACAACGGAGGCATCGGCACCAAGGGACCCGGCGAAACCCAGCTGGAAACGGACCGCCGCATGATCCGCAAGCGCATCCAGGAGCTGAAAAAGAAGCTGGCCAAAATCGAGGACTCCCGGGAAAGCCAGGCCGAAAAGCGAAACGACATATTCCAGGTGGGAATCGTAGGCTACACCAACGCCGGAAAGTCCACCCTGACAAACCGCCTCACCGGAGCCGACGTGTACGTAGAGGACAAGCTGTTCGCCACGCTGGACAGCACCACCCGCAAGCTCTACCTAGATGGCGAAAACATTATTCTTTCGGACACAGTAGGTTTTATCCGCAAGCTCCCCCACAACCTTATCGAGACCTTCAAGAGCACCCTGGGCGTGGCGGCCCATGCAGACTGCATTTTGGAGGTGGTAGACGGTTCCGCTCCCGACTACCGGGAACATCTGGAAGTGACCCACAAGACCCTGGAAGGCATCATCGACGAAAGCACGCCCCGCATTCGGGTATTCAACAAGGTGGAAATCGCCGACGAAGCACGCCGAACCGAACTTTTGCAGAACTACCCAGAGGCAATCCAGATCAGCGCCAAGGAGAACATCGGCATGGAGCGGCTCCGCAAGGAATTCAGGGACCAGCTGGAACGCTGGAAAGAACGCCGAACCGCCCGAGAGGCCGAAGAAAAGGAACGTGCCGAGGCGGCATGGCCTGATTGATTAGGAATTCAGATTTCGGAGTTCAGAATTTAAAATATATAATGTGAAGAGAATCATGTAGAGTGCGGAACGAGGTTTAATGAACAAAGAGGAACTTAAAGAAAAATACGGTAAGAAGCGAGTGCCTCACGAATGGCGCGGGACGGACAAGTTTACCGCCCTGGTCACCACCTTCTTTGGCTCGGGAATGAGCCCGAAGGCCCCTGGAACCATGGGCAGCCTCGCTGCGGCCGTAGTGGCCTACCCTATGGCCATTTTAGCAGTCTATTCTGGTTTTACTATCGGCTGGGGCGGATTATCCCACGAAACCGAAGAATTTTGGATGAACGGGCTTCTTTCAATTATTCTCCAGCCACACAATGCAACTTATTCCGGACTAAGCCCCCTATTTTTTATTGCAGCCCTTATCGTATTCTTCGCAGCCATTCCCTTCGTGAACAAGGCCATGCGGGACACGGGCACCGAAGACCCGGGCTGGATCGTAATTGACGAGGTCTGTGGAATCTTCATGACATTTGCATTTATCAGTCCCGTCTGGATAAAATATCTCCCCTTCATCATACTTCCTTTGGGCTTCGGGCTATTCCGTTTCTTTGACATCCTTAAACCATTGGGTATCCACCGATTCGAGAAATTTCCCAAAGGGTGGGGGGTCATGGCCGATGACCTCTTGGGAGGAATCTATGCTGGACTGACATTGATGATACTTACTATTCCCATAAGTTTCATAGGCACACTTCTTCATCTCGCATTCTTGTTAGGTCCTGATTACCATGACTAACTTAAAACGCCTGCTCTTATTGCTGTTTTTTGCCTTCGTTACTTTTGCCAATGCAGAGGTTATAAACGCTAGGCCTTCTGTTAACGGCAAACTCCACGTTCAAGGCACCGACCTTTTTGACGAACATGGCAATCAAGTGGTATTGAAGGGCCCAAGCACCCACGGCCTCACCTGGTTTCCGCAGTTCGTGAACAATGGTCTTTTCCACCAGCTCAGCAGGGAATGGAACACGAACCTGATTCGCCTAGCCATGTATTCCGACGACTACGTGAACGGCGACCGTAAAAAAAATCTAGAGATACTCCGCAAGGGCGTGCAGTATGCCATCGAAAACGACATGTATGTGATGGTGGACTGGCATATTCTCATCGACAACAATCCGAACGAGAACCTGGCCGAAGCCATCAACTTCTTCAACATGATGGCCAGGGAGTACGCCGATGTGCCCAATGTGATTTTTGAAATCTGCAACGAGCCCAACGGAGACTGCACCTGGGAAGACATCAAGGAATACGCAAACATCATCATTCCCGTCATACGCAGGCACATGCCCGACGCCCTGATTCTCATTGGCACTCCCAACTTTGATCGAGACATCCAGGACCCGGCGAAAGACCCGGTGGCATTTGACAACGTGATGTACGCCTTCCACTTCTACGCCACCTCCCACAAGGGCGAATCGCTTGCGCTCCTCAAGGAAGTCGTAGGCGGCGGCACTCCCATATTTATTACCGAAAGCGGCCTCTGCGAAGCCAGCGGCGACGGAAAGATCGACCTGGAGAGCGTCAAGCTGTGGTACGCCACCCTGGACTCCCTGCACCTGAGTTACACCATCTGGAGCATGTCCAACAAGGAAGAGGAATCTGCCATGATCCGCTCTGACTCACGAGCGGTGGAATACCTTACCGAAGAAGACCTGAGCCTTTCGGGCCTCTACGCGCGAGCGCTGTTCCAGGGAGGCGACCTAAACCAGATTCCCCTGGTCTATAAGCCCGTATCGAATTTCAAGATTCTCGCTCGTACAAAGCCCTATATTGTGTGGGCCATATTTGCCGCTCCCGTATTTGTATTGCTTGCCATCATATTCCTGTTCCAAAAAATCAAGAAAAGATTCAGGAACAAGAAAAACCGCACCTACGACGACCTGCTTAAATTCAGCAAGAACGAAAGCGCGAAAAAATTCAACTCAAAGCCGGCAAAGCAGTTCCTTGGCGACCTGTTCCTTTTCTTGAGTACGTTCTGCACGTCAATTTATCTCTGCTGGCGCTTTACGTGTTCCATTCCGTATGCCTACGGATGGGTCGCCATCATCGGAAGCTGCATCCTGCTCGCCATAGAAGTCCTCGGTTTTATCGAATCACTCATACATTATGGCGGAATGCTCAAGCTACGGGAACATCCCCTGCCCGAAATTGCCGACACGGACTACCCCGACGTGGATATTTTCATTTCCACATACAACGAGCCCCCGGAACTTTTACGCAAGACCATCGTCGGCTGCAAGCACATGGACTACCCCGACCGCTCCAAGGTGCACATCAACCTCTGCGACGACAACCGACGTAGCGAAATGCGCAAACTCGCCGAGGAACTGGAGATAAACTACTTCGACCGCCCGAATAACGAGGGCGCGAAGGCCGGCAACTTGAACGCGGCACTCGCCCGCACGAGTTCGCCCTACGTGGTGACCTTCGACGCGGACATGATTCCGCAGAGAAAGTTCTTGCTCAGGACTATCCCCTATTTTGTGGATGCAGAACGCATCAACGCAAGCCTCCCCGAAGAAAAACGCCGCCCCCTCGGGTTTATCCAGACGCCGCAGAGTTTCTACACGCCCGACGTATTCCAGCACAACCTCTATGCCGAAAGAAAGGTTCCCAACGAGCAGGACTATTTCTACTGCGTCATCGAGGCGGCAAAGACATCCACAAACAGCGTGATTTACGGCGGTTCCAACACGATTATCTCCCGCAAGGCCCTGGAAGATATCGGCGGGTTCTACACGAAATCCATCACAGAAGACTTTGCCACTGGCATGCTGATTGAATCGGCAGGCTACGTGAGCCTCGGTCTTTCGCAGCCTCTCGCCTCGGGTATCGCTCCCTCCACATTCAAGGAGCACATCCAGCAACGCACCCGCTGGGGCCGCGGCGTTATCGCAACCGCAAAGCAGCTCAAGTTCTTGTTCAACCGCAAACTGGGCATTTCGCAGAAACTGAGTTACCTGAGTTCCGTACTTTACTGGTTCTCCCCCGTCAAGAACCTCGTCTATCTGCTTGCACCGCTCACATTCGCCGTATTCTGCATCCCGATTTTCAAGTGTACGCTTATCGACCTCGCCCTGTTCTGGCTCCCCATGCACCTGATGTCCATGTGGGCCCTCCGCATCACGAGCCAGGGGAAGATTTCTGCCCGCTGGAGCGGCATCTACGAGACATCCGTCACGCCCTTCCTACTTATGCCGATAATCAAAGAGACTCTGGGCATTACCCTTTCTAAATTCAAGGTGACAAAGAAAGACAAACGCAATTTCCATAATAAAGCCGACAAGAAAACCATCGCCCCCTTCGCCGTAATGCTCGCCCTGACCGTCGCAGGCATCGTCCACATGAGTTATATGATTATCGCGCTCGGGTATATCGAAATTCTCGCCGTGCTCTTCTGGCTTTTGCGCAACGCCTACTACCTCACCATGTGCATGTTCCTCGGGATGGGGCGCGATTCCGATGGCGAACCCGTGAAGGTCCTTGCCGCCGAAAGGGCGATGGTGAAAAAACAGGATGGCCACGAAATCAAGGGTATTACCACGAAACTCACAGAACACGGCGTGGACATCTTTACCGACGAACTGAACATCCTGAACCTGGGCGAACCCATCAGCCTCACCCTATCGAAGAAGATGTACACCTTGCAGGTTACGGGAACTGTCGTTGCCATCCGCTATACACGAAGCCCGCGCATCCCGAGCGTCTATACCGTCGAAATTCTGGACTTTGGCGGGCAAAAGGACGAATACATCCAGATGCTCTATGACCGCACGACGACGCTCCCCCAGAGACTCCAACTGAGTAACGGGCTTGTGGACAACCTGTGGAACAATATCGGCCACCGAATCGTGACCCGATAATATTTCTATCTTTACGCCCGAAAGAAGTAATCACTGCGACGAAGTCGCCCTAACCACTGTTTACCAACCACTAACCACTTATCATTATGCTTTTCAATTTCGACATGATCCAGGGCGTCTATGCCCGCATTCCTGCCCGCGTTGAAGCTGCCCGCAAGCAGCTGGGCCGTCCGCTCACCCTCGCCGAAAAGATTATCTACAGCCACCTGATCGATGGCGCCGAGAACAGGACCTATGAACGCGGCAAGGATTTTGCCGAATTCCACCCTGACCGCGTGGCCATGCAGGACGCAACCGCCCAGATGGCCCTTTTGCAGTTCACCACCGCCGGTAAGGCCCGCGTGGCAGTACCCAGTTCCGTGCACTGCGACCACTTGATTATCGCCCGCGATGGTGTCGAAAAGGACCTTCCGCGCGCCAAGGAAGAAAGCAAGGAAGTGTACGACTTCTTGCAGTCCGTCTCCGCCAAGTACGGCATTGACTGCTGGCTCCCGGGTGCAGGCATCATCCACCAGGTGGTGCTCGAAAACTATGCCTTCCCGGGCGGAATGATGATTGGTACTGACTCCCACACCGTGAACGCCGGCGGCCTCGGCATGCTCGCCATTGGCGTGGGCGGTGCAGACGCCGTGGACGCCATGGTGGGCCTCCCGTGGGAACTCAAGTACCCGAAGATGATCGGCGTGAAGCTCACCGGCAAGCTCCAGGGCTTTGCAACCGCAAAGGACATCATCCTGAAGCTCGCAGGCATCTTGACCGTGAAGGGTGGCACGAACGCTATTATCGAATACTTTGGCGAAGGCGCACGCAGCCTCT